>JBKBWW010000004.1:0-36658 GCA_046314475.1 Hydrogenophaga sp. | reverse complement strand
TTTTCGGCCTGGATGGCGGCGTACAGCTCGGGGTCGGTTTGCTCGATGAGAATAGTGCGGTCGAACATGGCAGTCCTTCTAGAGGTGAATCCTTGCGCATTGACAAGGGCTGCCCAGGCGAACGGCTGAACACCCGCGCTTCGTCAGCTTGGGTGGCACGCTTCCCAGTGGTTGTCCCGGCCGCAGATCGATGTTGAATGTGATCGGGCAGGGGGGCCACGTCAGCGGCAGCCCTCTCGAATCGATTCGGTAGGTTGCGCGCCTATCGCCAGTTGCGTACCTAGCGAGTTTAGCCGAGGGCCATGGCGTTGGTTGGACGGTCTCGAAAAGGCCGGCGCACCGGACGCGCCGGCTTGAACCCGTTCAGGACTGCGCGAGCGGAGCCGGCGCCGGGGTGGCTGCCGGCGCGGCAGGGCCAGCTTCGATTTCGGTGCCGGGCGCCACTGCGGGTGCAGGCTGGGCCGGTGCGATCACGTTGACGGCGCGTGCGGGCGGCACATAGCGCTGCAAGGGCTTGCCCAGAGCGACGCTCTGGATGCGCATGTGCTCGGCCATCACCTTGTCGATGTACCAGCCACCGTCGGTGGTGACCGCACCCACGTACAGACGCAAGCCGCCTTCCACCGAGCCAGCGCGTTTGATGCAGTCTTGCAGCACGCGCACACCCACGCGCAGGTTGGACACCGGGTCAAAAGCGGCCAGCTGGCCGCCGAAGTCTTCGTACTTGTCGGTGTGCACGCGCGTGAGCACCTGCATCAGGCCCTGAGCGCCCACGGGGCTCTGGGCGAACGGATTGAAGCGCGACTCAACGGCCATGACGGCCAGGATCAGTGTGGGGTCGAGCTTGGCTTTCTCGCCGATCTCGAACGCTTCGGCCACCAGGGCGCCCAGCGGCTCAGGCGCCACGCGGTATTTGCGGCTGAGCCAGAACGTCACATTGGCTTGCTGTTTGGGCAGGTCGCCCGGATCGGCGGCAGTCACGCGGTCGATCGCGGTGGGCTCCACCGCGATCAGGGGCGCGTCCATGGCCGCTTCTTGCCGCTGCAACAGCCAGCCCAGCAGCTGCTGCTCTGCGCTCTGGCGCAGATCGCCACGTGCGCTCAACACGATCAGGCCCACAGCGAACAGGGTGCCCAGCAGGGCCACGCTGTTGTGCGTGATGTCGAGGAATCCACGGTAGGTGTCGCCCAGCGTGGTCTTGATGGATGCCACGACACCTGAGGTGTTCTTGTGTGGCGCGGTGAAGGTTGTCATGGTGTCGCTCCGTTCATGGCTTCGGCCGTTTGAGGCGGCCTGGCCCAGTTTGGTCGCTGTCGATGGCCTTGCAAATGGGTTTGGCGATCGACCTGGCCGGTGCTGGCCGCGGTCGGGGGTTAACCCTTGAGGGGTCAAAGTGGGCGGATGGTATGGGCTTATAAATACCCAGTCAATGTTTAGAACATTGTTTAAAGATACTTTTGGTTATAAACATCCGGTTTCACCTGACCGCTCAAGCGCTTCGCTAGCGGGAAACCCAGTGCCCGCAAGGCCTGCGGCGGGGTTGGTGGCTGTTTGCCGTTTGTCGGCTGGCATCCACCTTTCACGTCGCAAAACGGGGTTTCGGACTCCCTGAATAGCCTTCGACGACGCCATTGAAAAGCTTCATGGCGGATTCGGCCAGCCCGTCTTGCCCCTTGCGGGCGGCGGGAGTACGCTTCGTTGGTCGGTCTTGAGGACCGACGTCAGCCGACCCAGTGGTGCAACCGCATGACGGCCCCCAACGGGAGCAATCTGTTGCTTCCAGGCTGGAGAGACATCAAACTCCCTCCGCCAAAAATGACGGCATGAGCATCAAGCCCGCCGTCGACCCCGGCAAACCTGGTTTGCCGGGGTTTCTTGTTTCTGGGACCCTGCTGAATCGCGGGGTCGAGGTCAAGAGTTCGGAGACACTGGCGGAACGCCATTCATCCAGCCCTCGCAACCATGAGCAACAGCCTCCCCATCTCCCCCGCCGACCCGTGGATCAGGCGCTTGGCCTGGACCGTGGCCAGTGTGTTGCTGCTGTGGCTGATCTCATGGCTGGCGGTTCCAGTGCTCCTGAAATGGCAGCTGCAAAAGCAGGCCAGTCAAGCCCTGGGACGCAGCGTGACGGTTGGGCGCGTGGACTTTCGGCCGTGGTCGCTGGCGTTGTCGATCGAAGGGCTGCGCATCGCCAGCGCCCAGGGTAGCGACGAGCAGTTGTCGGTGGCGCGGGTGCATGTGAACGCCGAACTGCAATCGATCCTGCGGCTGGCGCCGGTGATCGACGTCTTGAAGATCGAACAACCGCGTGCGGCCTTGCGTCACCTGGGTGGTGGGCGCTACGACGTGGACGACATCGTGCAGCGCCTCAGCGTGCCGCCTTCCGATGCCCAGAGCGAGCCAGCGCGGTTTGCGCTCTTCAACATCGAGTTGCAAGGCGGCGAGTTCACGCTGGTGGACGACAGCGTGGGCGCCACCCACCGCTTGCGCGGCCTCACGGTGAACATCCCGTTTCTCAGCAACCTGGCCTCGCGCCGCGAGGTGGTCACCGAACCGCGCCTGGCCTTCGAGCTCAACGGCAGCGCCTTCGATTCGCGCGCCGCCACCACCCCGTTCGCGGTGGACCGCGAAACCGACGCCAGCCTGAGCATCCCCGCGCTCGATCTGGCGCCTTACTTTCCTTATTGGCCGGCGGCCTGGCCTGTCAAGCCCGAAGCCGGGGTGCTGCAACTGGATCTGAAGCTGGACTTTGCGCAGCGCGAGGTGCCGCAGGTGTGGGTGTCGGGTGATGTGGCGCTCTCCGGGCTGAAGCTGGTGGACGGTGGATCAAACGTGTTGTCGTGGGAGCGCCTGGCCATCCAGCTCAACCGGGTTGAGCCGTTGGCGCGCCGGGTGGATCTGGCGTTCATCGAGCTGAAGGGTCCGAGCCTGAGCGTGTCGCGCGACGCCCAGGGGCAGCTCAATCTGACGCGTCTGGCCAAAGGCTTTCAGCCCGCGGCGCAGCCGGTGCAGACCAACGTCCAGCCGGCGGCGGCGGCCGCGCCGTGGGAGATCCGGCTGGCCCGATTCGACCTAGACGCCGGTCGCGTTCAATGGCGCGACGACGCGGTCAAGCCGGCCGCAGAGATGGCGCTGTCGGCCTTGCGCGTGCAAACCCGCGACGTGAGCTGGCCGGTGCGTGCGCCCATGCCGTTCGAGGTGTCGGCCCAGCTCGACCAGACCGCCATCGGCATCCAGGGGACAGCCACCGATCTGGCTGCGCAAGCCGAGCTGTCTCTGGGTGACATTCCCTTGGGGCGTTTTGCTCCTTATATAAGTAGTGCGCTCAAACCCTCTCTGGAAGGAAGGCTCAACGCAGGCGGCCGGATCGAATGGCAGGCCGCGCAGGGCGACCGGCCCATGGCCCTGCAAGTGCTGGCGGCCCGCGTTGACGTGAACGAACTCAAGCTCGGGCCATCCCGGCAACCGCTGGCCAGCGTGAAGCGCCTGTTGGTGGAAGACCTGCGCCTGGATCTGGCCCAGCGCAGCGCCGATGTGGGCAGCCTCGTGATCACGCAGCCCCAAGCAAAGGTGCAGCGCGAGGCCAACGGCGCCTGGATGTTTGAGTCATGGCTGGTGGCTGCTCCCACCCAGGAGCCGCGTGCAGATTCGGCGCCCTGGCGCGTGGGCCTGGCCGCCCTGCAGCTCACCGGTGGCTCCATCGGTTTTGTGGACCGCGTGCCCGCCCAGTCCGTCGCGCTGGAGATCACCCAACTGCAGCTGGACCTCAAGGGCCTGCAGCCGATGGACGCCGAGCAGAGCGACATGGCCATGTCGGTCAAGGCACGCGTGGGCGCAGGCCCGACCAGCCAGGTCGCGCCCGGGCAACTCTCGCTGGTGGGTGCCTTGCGGCTGCCGGCGCCCGGCGCGTCGGGCGGTGCGGGCTTGCGGCTGGACGCCCGAGCCCAGATCGAGCGCTTGCCGGCGCACGCGCTGGAGCCGTACTTCGCCGACCGGCTCAACCTGGAACTGCTGCGCGCCGACGCGAGCTACCGCGGCCGGGTTCAACTGGGCTTGCCGGGTGGCGCCGTGGCGCTGCGCCTGGACGGCGACGCCGCGCTGGACGATCTGAGCGCCAACACCTTGTCGCCCGCCGAAGACCTGTTGGCCTGGAAGTCGCTGCAGGTGCGCGGCCTGAAGCTCAACCTGACCCCCGGGCAGGCGACCCAGGTGGCGGTGCGCGAGACGGTGCTCAGCGACTACTTCGCCCGCGTGATCGTCGACGAGGCCGGCAAGATCAACCTGCAAGGCTTGGTGAAACAGCCCGGTGATGCGCCCGCTGCCGAACCCGCTCCGCCACAGGCCACAGCCGCTGCAAGTGGCCCGGCGCCCGACATCCGCCTGGGCCCGATCAGCCTGGTCAACGGCCGCGTGCGGTTCTCCGACCGTTTCATCAAACCCAACTACACCGCCAACCTGAGCGAGCTCACCGGTAGCCTGGGTGCGTTCTCCAACGCCCAACCGGCGGGCGCCGCGCCCGAGCTGGCAGCCTTGTCGCTGCGCGGGCGGGCGGAGGGCACGGCCGCGCTCGAGATCGATGGCCAGCTCAACCCGTTGGCCCAGCCGCTGGCGCTCGACATCCAGGGCCGAGTGCGCAACCTGGAACTCCCCCCGCTGTCGCCCTACACGGTCAAGTACGCCGGCTACGGCATCGAGCGCGGCAAGCTCAGTGTGGACGTGGCCTACAAGATCGATCCCGACGGCCAGCTCGTGGCCAGCAACCAGATCGTGCTCAACCAGCTCAGCTTTGGCGAGCGTGTGGCCGGCAGCGAAGCGCCCAACCTGCCGGTGAAGCTGGCGGTGGCGCTGCTGGCCGACCGCAACGGCGTGATCGACATCAACCTGCCGGTGAGCGGCTCCATCAACGACCCGCAGTTCCGCTTGGCGCCCATCATCTTCAAGCTCATCTTCAACCTCATTGGAAAGGCCATCACGGCGCCGTTCTCGCTGATCGCCAGTGCGTTCGGTGGCGGCGCCGAGGCGCCCAGCCAGGTGGTGTTTGCGCCGGGCAGTGCGGTGCTCGCGGCTGAAAACCAGCAGCGGCTGGAATCGGTGGCCAAGGCACTGGCCGACCGGCCGGCGCTGCAGATCACGGTGGTGGGGCACAGCGACCTGGAGGCCGAGCGCAGCGGCTACCAGCGCAGCCGGCTCGACGAGCGTGTGCTGGCGGAGAAGCGCCGCGCCCTGGCGCGCGATGGCAAAGCGATCCCCGACAAGCTCGCGGTGTCCACCGATGAATACCCCGCGCTGCTCAAAGAGGTGTACCGGCGCGCCGACATCCCCAAGCCGCGCAACCTGATCGGCATCGCCAAGGACATTCCGCAGGCCGAGATGGAAGCCTTGCTGCTGGCTTCGATACCGGTCACGCCAGACGCACTGCGCGATCTGGCGGTGGCGCGCGGCCAGGCGGTGAAGGACTTTCTGGCGAGCCGTTCGCTGCCCGAAGACCGCATGTTTCTGGGTGCGCCGCAACTGGGTCGCCAGGGCGAAGACTGGCGCCCGCAGGCCGAGTTGCGACTGGCGCCGCGCTGATCCGGCCTCCCGCCAAGACCCCATCGGGCACGGGCGGTGGCGCGCAGGCGAACAGCGGCGACAATACGCGTTTGCCGCGCCGCTCTGGCGCGGGCTCTGTCCTGATCGAATTGACGTTCCCATGTCGCTGTTTTCCCTGCGCAAGTCTTCCTCACCCCAAGCTTCTCCAACTGCCGTGAACACGCCCACCCCTTCCAAGTCCGCCACCGCGGCCCATCCTCTGGACGCCGTGACCGGTGGCGCGTTTTCCGCGCCCACCTCGGGCGAACGCGCCGCGCGCATCCGCGAGTGGCTGGCCACCGAGCCGGGTCTGGAGCAGATGAACGAGGTCTACAAGGAGCTGTCCAACCGCGACCGCGGCGCGGCCAAGCCGCTGAAGGAAAAGCTCGACGAACAAAAGCGCATGAAGACGCAGGAGCAGATGGCCGTTGAATGGGCGCAGAAGGCGCAGGCCCTGCTGGACCATTCGCGCCTGAACCTGGCCGACGCATTGGCCTGGCAGCGCGACGCCGCACGCGCCGGCGCGCCGCTGTCGCGCGAGCCGCTGGCCACGTTGCGCCAGTCGCTGGCCGAGCGCGTCAAAGCCATTGAAGACCTGCAGCACCGGGTGCAGGTGGAGCGCGAAGCCGCCGTGTTGATTGCGCAGCGCATTGAAGTCTTGTCGACCAAACCCTGGCGCGAGGCGCAGCACAGCGCGCAGACGCTGCAGACCGATGTGGCCCAGTGGCAGGAGCAAGCCAGTGGTTTGGCGCAAGACCCGCAATGGGCCAGCGTGGACGTGAAGTTCCCGCCCATGCTCGACGCTTCGCGCAAGCAATTGCAGCTGGTGTGGGACGCATTTGCCGGCGCGCTGGCCCAGGCCGTGGCCGCCGACGCCGATGCGCAGGCCCCGTTGCCTGCCGTGCCTGTGTGGGCTGACGAACTGCGCGTGGCGCGCGGTGGCGAAGCCGCCCCCGTGGCCGAGAAGCCCGCCTTGGACACGCAAGCCCAACAGGAGCGCCGCGCACGCGTGGGCACCGAACTCGGCCACGCGCTCGACGTGCTGGAGCGCGAACTCGCCGAAGGCCATGGCAAGGCCACGCCCAAAGCCGCGGCCGATGTGCGCGCGATCCTCAAGTCCAACGGGCGTTTTGTGAGCGCCGCGCTCGACGCGCGCGCCCACGCCGCGCTGAGCCAGGCCGGTGAGCTCGAAGGCTGGCAGCGCTGGCGCGCCGACCAGCTGCGCGAAGAACTCGTGGCCAAGGCCGAGGCCTTGCTGCAAGCACCCGAAGGCCAGCGCCTGGGCGGTCGCAAGATGCAGGAAACCCTGCGTGGCCTGCGCGACCAATGGAAAACCACCGACCAGGGTGGTCAGCCCAACCACGCGCTGTGGAAGCGCTTTGACGAAGCCTGCACCGAAGCCCACAAGCTGGTCGAAGCCTGGCTGGTGCAGGTGCGCCAGCAGGCCGACGCGCACAAGACGCAGCGCCTGGCGATCATTGCCGAGCTCAAGGCGTGGACCGAAGCCCACACCGGCAACACCGACTGGAAAGCCCAGGTGCGCGCGCTGCACACTTTCTCGGAGCGCTGGCGCGAAGCCGGCCACATGAGCGAGAAGGCGTTTGCCGAAATGCAGCCGCAGTGGAAAGACGCCATGCACGCAGCCCACGCCGGGCTGGAAACGGCCCAGGCCGAGAGCACCGCGCGCCGCAAGGCCTTGATCGAAGAAGCCACCGCGTTGGGTGCCGCACCCATGCTGCGCATCGACGCGGTGAAAGCGCTGCAACAGCGCTGGCAAGCCGAAGCCCACGCGGTGCCGCTGGAGCGCAAGCACGAACAGAAGTTGTGGGAGGCGTTCCGCCAGCCCATCGACGAAGCGTTCAACCGCAAGACCACCGAACGTGAGAAGGCCGCCACCTCGCTCAACGCCCACGACCAGCGCGTCCTTGACGCGTCGCGTGCGCTGGAGCAGGCGAGCGCCAGCGGTGATGCGCAGCGCATCCGCGCGGCCATGAACGAACTTGAATCGGCGTTGGCTGGCCGGCCGGCTGCGGTGGCGCCTGCGCCCGCGCCTGCTGTGGTTGCCGAGAAGACCGCGCCGAGCGAGCCGGTTGAAGCGTCTGAAGAGCCCGCGAATGAAACAGCGGAAGTCGCTGGTGCATCTGATGAAGCCGAGGTTGCCGACGTGGCCGCCCCAGCCGAACCGGTGGCGCCCGCCAAACCCGCCGCACCGCCCAAGAAGCTGGTGGCCATGCGCGGTGACGACCGTCCCGGTATGAAGAAGGCCGAGCCGGCTGGCCGCGATGTGCGAGGTGGACGCCCTGACGGCCGCCGCGACGCAGGCGCAGGTCGCCCCGATTCGCGTGGTCCGCGCGACGCGCGTGGTCCGGGTGCCGCAGCGCCGTGGCGCGACGAACGCGAACAGCGCGGCCCGCGCCTGGGTGACGCGGCGTTCCGCGCGCAGCGCCAGGCCATCGAAGCGGCCGAGGCCAGCCTGCGCAAACTCGCAGCGCAGGCCCACGGCGAGGTGCTCACGCAGCTCATGACCGCGTGGGAGCAGCGCGACGCCGAGCAGATGCCCACGGCGCAGACCCTGGGCCCGCGTGTGAGCGCAACCAACCGCAGCGCCTGGTCGGCCGCTGTGTCCAAACCGGCCGGTGCTTTGCCCGGTGAGACCTTGCTGCGCCTGGAGATGGCCGCCGAAGTGCCCACCCCGGCCGAGCACCTGAGCGAGCGCCGCATGCTGCAGCTGCAACTGCTCACGCGCCGCCACGCAGCGGCGCCGAGCGAGACCTGGGTGGACGATGTGGCGGGTGTGCTGGCGTCGCCGTTTGACGCGTCGGCTGCGCGCCGGCTTCAAACCGTGCTGAAGGTTTTGCTCAAGCGCTGAGTCCAACCCATTGAAGGGTTCAAGGCCCGCGCAGACGCTGTCTGTGCGGGCTTTTTATTGGGGGTTGGGGCTGGCAGCGGGTCGAAAGAACCCGTCGTACAGCGTTACCAGCGCCGGAAACTCCTGCGCAAAGCGTCCCCGGTTCACAAAGTAGGCCTCGCAGGTGACGGCAAAAAACTCGGCAGGGTCTTTGGCCGCGTAGTCGTCGAGCCAGGGGCGTTCGGCGCCGAAGCGCTCGGCCATCGCTACCGATTCGCGGAACGCATCGAACGCGTGCTGCATCGTGTCGCGCCACAGTCCTCGTGCGTCCGAGGCGCTGCCTGTGCCCATGAAACCTTTGGGCAAGGGTGGTGCGCCGTCCGGGTGCTCGCCCAGCGAGATGCCGCGCATGTCCATCTTGTGCACGAACTCGTGGATCACGACGTTGCTGCCGCTCTCGGCCGCCACGCTGGCGTGCGCGACTTCTTCCCAGCTCAGCATGAGCGGGCCACGGTCCATGGCTTCGCCGGCCAGCACCTCGTTGTAGTGGTGCACCACGCCCGCGCCGTCGGTGGTCTTGCGCTGCGCCACCACCGCGCCGGGCTGCACCACGATGCCGACAAAGTCGCCGTACCAATCGAGCAGCTTGAGCGGGTCGCGCACCGCTTCACCCGAGGTGCCGTGCATGTGCAGCAGCGGCAGGCAGGCCTGCGCGGCGATCGCCAACGCCATGGCGTCGGTGAACACCAGGTCGTTGGCGCCGTGGAATTCTTTCTCCGCCAGGAAGTGGGTGCACAGCAGGCGCAGCCGGTCCCGTTCGGTGCTGTCGAGCATGAACAGGAAGGGGTGGGCTGCAAGGGTGGATTGCCACAGCGCGTCGGGCACCGGCGTGGGTTGGCGCATTGAGCGCGGCAACAGGCGTTGGAGCAAATCGATCATGACAGCGGCAAGGGGATGCGGCGCAGGCCTTGGGCGTCGAGCCGCAGCACCTCTGCACGCGGCGGGTGGGCGGAAGCGTCCCAGTCGCTCAGCACCACGCGTTGCAGGTCGTTACCCAGCGCGTGAATGGCCGGGCGGTGTGTGTGGCCGTGGATGAGGGTGTGGGCGCCTGCAGCCTGCAGCGCCGCACGTGCCGCTTCTGCGTCCACGTCGGCCCACAGGCTGGGGTCGCCCGCGGTGCTGCGTTTGCGTGCTTCGCTCTGTGCGCGCAGATCGCGGGCGATGGCCGTGCGTTCGACCAGGGGGCGGGCCAGAAACTCGCGCTGCCATGCGGGCTGGCGCACCTGTTCGCGAAAGCGCATGTAGTCGGTGTCGGCCAGGCACAGCGCGTCGCCGTGGCTGAGCAGCCAGTGCTGGCCGAGAAAATCGAATGTGGTCGGGTCGCTCAGGCCTTGCATGCCACAAGCTTGCAGGCCTTGGGCACCCAGCAGAAAGTCGCGGTTGCCGGCCATGAAGTAGACCGGTGTGTGGGCGCTGAACGCCTTGAGTGCAGTGGCGCACGCGCGCCAGAAGGTCTGGTCGGTGGAGGCGCTGGATTCGAGCACGTCGTCGCCCACCCAGACCTCGAACAGGTCACCCAGGATGAAGAGGGCGTCGGCCCGCTCTGGTGCGGGGCGCTGCAGAAACGCGCGCCAGACCTCAAAGGTCTGCAGCTCGCCCGGCTGCAAGTGCAGGTCCGAAATGAACTCGACCGCTTGCCAGTGCGCGGGTGCGCGCAACTGGGCCAAGCGGTCGACGGAGGGAGGGGAAGAGGGGACGGACATCAAAGCAGGACTGCCAGGGGCCGGGCCCCCGGGATCACAGCGCGACGGCTTTCTCGATCACCACGTCGTCCTTCGGGACGTCGTCGTGGAAACCCTTGCGGCCCGTGGGCAGGCCTTCGATCTTCTTCACGATCTCGGCGCCCGAGACCACCTTGCCGAACACAGCGTAACCCCAGCCTTGCGCGCTGGGCGCGGTGTGGTTGAGGAAACCGTTGTTGGACACGTTGATGAAGAACTGCGCGGTGGCCGAGTGCGGGTCGCTGGTGCGCGCCATGGCCAGGGTGTAGGTCTCGTTCTTCAGGCCGTTGTTGGCTTCGTTGTTGATGGGGGCGTCGGTGGGCTTCTGGGTCATGCCGGGCTCGAAACCGCCGCCCTGCACCATGAAGCCGGGAATGACGCGGTGGAACACGGTGTTGTTGTAGTGGCCCTTGTTCACGTAGGCCAGGAAGTTGGCGGCGGACAGGGGCGCTTTTTCAGCGTCGAGTTCGATGGTGATGACACCGTGACCGGTGATGTGCAGTTCGACTTGGGGGTTGGCCATGGTCATTTCTCCAGGGTGGCTTTGAGGATGGTGATGGGGGTTTTGGGCACGTCGGTGGGAAACGGACCGCCGGCGCCGGTGGGCGTTTCCTTGATCTTGTTGACCACGTCCATGCCCGAAACCACTTTGCCGAACACGGTGTAACCGTAGAGCTGCGCTGCGTTGACGAGGTTGGCACGCGGCACGTTCTCGTAGACCTGGCCGTTGTACTCGAAACGCGGCACCGGGTCGCCCGGCGGAATGATGGTCGGGTCCAGGAACGCGTTGTCCTTGACGTTGATGAAGAACTGCGACGAGGCGGATTGGGGGTCGTTGGTGCGCGCCATGGCCACCGTGCCCACGGTGTTGCGCGGGCCGCCGCGCTGCAGCGCCGCCTGACCTTCGTGGGCCACGGGCGCGCGGGTCGCTTTCTGTTTGTAGCTGGCGTCGAAGCCACCGCCTTGCACCATGAAGTTGCTGATCACGCGGTGGAACACGGTGCCGTCGTAGTGCTTGTCCTTCACGTACTGCAGGAAGTTTTCGACCGTCTTGGGTGCCTTGTCGGGGTAGAGCTCCAACACGATGTCGCCCATGGAGGTGGTGAGTTTCACGCGAGGCGCGGCTTGCTGCGCCCCGGCGGGCAGCCAGGCCAGTGACGCGGCCACGGCGAGCGCGGCAAGCAGGCCTCGGCGCAGTGCGCGGTGTGTGTTGACGGTCATCCGATGGTTCCTTCGAAGAAGATGGTCCAGCGATCGTTTTCGCGGATCCAGTATTGGCGTTTGGTCACACCGCGGGTCTGGCCAGCGGCGACTTCGCCGAAGGTGACGACGCGGGTGTCGTCGGTGTCGTTCCAGCGCAGGACCGAGAGGTCCTTGATCGCCAGTTCGCGCGGGCCGGTGCTGCGCAACTCGCCCTCCACGCGGGGCCACCATTGAGCCAGATCACGGCCCTGGTTCGAAAAACGGCTGGAATAAAACCCTTTGAGTTCGGCCAGATTGCCGTCGCTGCGGCTGCGGCGCCAGGCTTCGAGCACACCTTCAAACTGCTCGCGATCGGTGCTCAGCGTGTCGGGTTGCACCCACTGCAACTCGGGCGCGATCACCACCGGTGTGGTGCGGATCTGCACCGTGCGCAGCAGGCGCTCCAGGTCGGGGTTGGACAGCACCACGCAACCGTCGGACGCTTGTGGTGCGCGCACGAACTGATCGCTGGGCGTGCCGTGAAGCCAGATGCCGCTGCCGGTCTTGCCACGTTGCACGTCCAGCGGGTTGGGGTAGTTGATGGGCAGGGCGCCCACGCCATACAGATCGGGGAGGTCGGCCGGATTGAGGGTGCTGGTGATGTAGTACACGCCCAGCGGCGTGCGCTTGTCGCCTTCGACCGATTTTTCGATGCCCGAGAGGCCCACCGAGATATAGAAGTCGCCCACCAGCTTCAGCCTGGGCTGGCGGTCATCGCCTGGGCTTGAGCGCGCCGGGTTGAGGTTTTCAAACAGGTACAGGCGGGAACGCGACGCGTCGATGGCGATGGCGTGGCGGCTCTGCGGTGCCAGCGTGAGGAACTGGGTGGGGATGCTGCCTTCGGGCGGACGCTCGGTGAGCGCCAACAGGCGGCGGCGCGATTCTTCGCGCAAGGTGGAGAGCTGCTGGCTGGCCGCCAGGGCCTTGGTGTCGGGCACATCACCGAGCTGGCGGACCGGCCGCGCCTGCAGGCTCAACAGATCGCCATGCACCAGGTGCGCGAGTTGGAAGTTGGGGTGGTCCTTGACAAGTTGCTCGGCCAAGGCGAGTGCCTCGCGGTGCTGGCCCTGGCTGATGAGCTGGTAGATCCCGATCAGGCGCGCTTCGGCCTGGCCGAGCATGGGCTTGACCTCGTCAAACCGGGCGGGGGTGAGGCTGTTGGTTTCCAGGCCCGATGGGCTGGCGGGCAGTTGGCTACGCGCGGCGTCTTGAACGCGTGCCATCGCCTGGTTGAGCAGCGAAGGCTCGGTGGTGTCGAGCGATTCGCTGGCACCGGCCAGGCTGCGGTCTTGTCGAGCGCTGTTGATCCACACGGCCAGCAGCGTGGTGACCACCACGGCGCCCAGCACCCAGGCCGCGCGCCGGCTCATGCCTTGTCCCTGCAGACCTGCAGCCACGCTGGCATGTCCGCGTTGACCCATCCGCCGACCCGCCATCAAGAGCCCGTGGATTCGCGCACGATCAGCCAGCGGTTGCCGCTCTTGACCATGTCGAGCGTTTTGCGGCTGGTGACGTTGAGGGTGTCGGAGGTGTAGTCCTGGCGGAAGCGGGCGGTGGCCTTGTCACCGTCCACCGTGACCTCCAGGTTGTTCACATCCACGCCGATGCGGGTGCGCGGTTCAATGCGCGCGCGGCGGTCCGACTCCCAGGCCTTGCGGGCCTGACCACCGGGCGGCGCGAAGCTGCTGGCGTAAGCCCCGAGGTAACCGTTCATGTCTTTGGACGACCAGGCGCCGGCCCAGCTGCGCACAGCGGCCTCGACTTCACGCTGGGCATCGACCGCCACCGCCGGCGCGGCCGGCGCGGCAGCAGGTGCCGCCGGTTTGGTGACAGCAGCCACCGGTGCTGCAGGTGCCGGACTGGCCGGTTTGGTCGTGGCACTGGCGGGCGCAGCAGCCACCGAAGCGGCGGCACCCGAGCGGGTGTCGGCTGCAAACAGGTTGCGGATCAGGCTGAGCTTGGGGGCCACGGCGGGGTTGGTGCCGTCGAGCTGCAGGGCTTTGCTGTAGGCCTGGCTGGCGAGCTTGGCGTACACATCGCCCAGGTTTTCGTGGGCGGTGGCGTAGCTCGGGTTGGTACGGATCGCCATTTCGAGTGCGGCGCGCGCCTTGTCGAACTGGCTCTGGCCAGCGTAGAGCACGGCGAGGTTGTTGTAGGGCTCGGGCAGCTCGGGGTAGTCTTCGGTGAGCTTGCTGAAGGTGGCGATCGCGTCTTGCGTCTTGCCGCTTTCGGTGAGGATCACGCCCTTGAGAAAACGCATCTGCGGATCGCGCGCCTTGCCCACCAGGTACTGGTCGGCCTTGGCCAGTGCTTCGGCCAGCTGGCCACTGCGCAGCAGGCGGTTGACTTCGGCGTAGTCCTCGGTCTGTGCCCAGGCCATCGACGTGCCCAGACCCATGGTCACGGCCACTGCCAGACAGCGCAGGCGCGAAGCCATGCCGGAGCGGGTCATGCGGGAGGAGGTACCACTCAGGGTGGTTGGAAGATTCACAGGGTGGGACATGGGACCTCGGAGAGCGAACCTGGGCCACCGAAAGACGGTTGCATCCAGCGACACGTTGATCGAAGGCCCGGCGCTGCATGGCACGCTGCACCGGGCTGGATATACTGGCGCATTGTATCTGAGGGGTCTGTTTCTCATGGCCGATCCAGACCGCCAGCAGCACCCCGCGTGGCCTGTGTGACACAGGCCGGCCGCACCAGCTGCCGCGTCAGGTTTTCCACCCCGTTTCGCCGCGCTGATCCCGTGCCCGCTTTCCCGACATGACCCTGAAAATCCACAACACGCTCACGCGCCGCCTGGAAGAGTTCCAGCCGATCGAACCCGGTCATGTGCGTATGTACGTCTGCGGCATGACGATCTACGACCTGTGCCACATCGGCCACGCCCGCATGATGATGGCGTTTGACGTGGTGCAGCGCTGGCTCAAGGTGAGCGGTTACCGCGTGACCTACGTGCGCAACATCACCGACATCGACGACAAGATCATCAAGCGTGCGGTTGAGCGTGGCATCACCTTGCGCGCGCTCACCGACGAGATGACCGCCGCCATGCACCAGGACATCGCTGTGCTCGGCATCGAGCCGCCGACCCTGGAGCCGCGCGCCACCGAGTACGTGCCGCAGATGCTGTCGCTGATCGACACGCTGCAGCAAAAAGGTCTCGCCTACCAGGCCGACAACGGCGACGTGAACTACGCGGTGCGCAAGTTCGCCGGCTACGGCAAGCTCTCGGGCAAGTCGCTCAATGATTTGCGCGCCGGTGAGCGTGTGGCTGTTGCCAGCGACAAGAACGACCCGCTGGACTTCGTGCTCTGGAAATCGGCCAAGCCCGACGAACCTGCCGAGGCGCAGTGGGCCAGCGCCTACGGTGCGGGTCGTCCGGGTTGGCACATCGAATGCTCTGCGATGAGTTGCGCGACGCTGGGTGAAACCTTCGACATCCACGGTGGCGGTGCCGACCTGCAGTTTCCCCACCACGAAAACGAGATCGCTCAGAGCGAAGGCGCCACCGGCCAACCGCTGGCGCGCTTCTGGGTGCACAACGGCTTTGTGCGCGTGGACAACGAGAAGATGTCCAAGAGCCTGGGCAACTTTTTCACCATCCGCGAGGTGCTGGCCAAGTACGACCCGGAGACGGTGCGCTTCTTCATCCTGCGCGCGCATTACCGCAGCGCGCTGAACTACAGCGACGTGCACCTGGACGATGCGCGCGGCGCGCTCAAACGCCTGTACACAGCGCTCTCGCTGGTGCCAGCTGCGACCATCACGGATATCGACTGGAGCCAGCCGCACGCGCAGCGTTTTCGCGCCGCGATGGACGAGGACTTCGGCACGCCCGAGGCGGTGGCCGTGCTGTTCGAGTTGGCCGGTGAGGTCAACCGCGGCAAAGACCCGGCGGTCGCGGGTTTGCTCAAGGCGCTGGGCGCCACGCTCGGTCTGTTGCAGGCCGACCCTGCGGCCTACTTGCAGGGCGGTGCGAGCGCATCGTCGAGTCTGGACGAGGCAACCATTGCCGCACAGATCGACGCCCGCGTGGCCGCCAAGCAGGCCAAAGACTTCGCTGAGGCCGACCGCATTCGCAAGGCCTTGCTGGAGCAGGGCATCGTGCTCAAGGACAGCCCCGCCGGCACCACCTGGGAACGCGCCTGATGGTCACTTCCGTGCTGCCCGACGTGGGACCCGACGCGCCCGATTACTGGCAGGAGGCCTGCCGCCACCTGATGAAGCGAGACCGCGTGATGAAGAAACTCATTCCGCAGCACGGCGGGGTGAGCCTGCAGTCGCGCGGTGATGCTTTCGTCACACTCGCGCGCAGCATCGTGGGTCAGCAGATTTCGGTGAAGGCCGCGCAATCGGTCTGGGACCGGTTTGCCGTGCTGCCCAAGAAAATGGTGCCCGCCCAGGTGCTCAAGCTCAAGGTGGACGACATGCGCGCGGCCGGTTTGTCGGCGCGCAAGGTCGAATACCTGGTGGACCTGGCGCTGCACTTTGCGAACAACCAGGTGCACGTGAAAGACTGGGCGGAGATGGATGACGAAGCCATCATCACCGAGCTGGTGGCCATTCGCGGCATTGGCCGCTGGACGGCCGAGATGTTCCTCATCTTCCACCTGATGCGGCCCAACGTACTACCGCTGGACGACCTTGGTCTGCAGAACGGCATCAGCCGCTGCTACTTTTCGGGCGAGCCGGTGAGCCGCAGCGACATCCGCGAAGTGGCGAGCTCCTGGGCGCCATTCAGCAGCGTGGCGACTTGGTATATTTGGCGCTCGCTCGATCCGGCCCCCGTCGCCTACTGATCCCGAACACGTCGTTGAAGCAGATGCGCGAAGCATTCGGGCCCTGGCCCGATGTTCTGACGCTTGTCAGGCCACGCGCCCCGCACCACAAGACCACAGGAGTCCACCTTGGCCAAAAAGAACTTTCTCGATTTCGAGCAGCCCATTGCCGATCTCGAAACCAAGATCGAGGAACTGCGCTACGTGCAGACGGAATCCGCGGTCGACATCTCCGAAGAAATCGAACAGCTCGCGGGCAAGAGCCTGCAGCTCACCAAAGACATCTACAGCAGCCTCACGCCGTGGCAGATCACCAAGATCGCGCGCCACGCCGACCGGCCCTACACGCTGGACTACGTGCGCGAGATCTTCACGCACTTCGTCGAGCTGCACGGTGATCGCCACTTCTCGGACGACCTGAGCATCGTGGGCGGTCTGGCGCGTTTCAACGGCCAGCCTTGCATGGTGCTGGGCCACCAGAAGGGCCGCGACACGAAAGAGCGGGGCCTGCGCAACTTCGGCATGACCAAGCCCGAGGGCTACCGCAAAGCGCTGCGCCTGATGAAGCTGGCCGAAAAATTCCGCCTGCCGGTCTTCACCTTCGTGGACACGCCCGGCGCCTACCCCGGCATCGACGCTGAAGAGCGCGGCCAGTCTGAGGCGATCGGCCGCAACATCTTCGAGATGGCGCAGCTCGAAGTGCCCATCATCTCCACCATCATTGGTGAAGGCGGCTCCGGCGGCGCATTGGCCATCTCCGTGGCGGACCAGGTGCTGATGCTGCAGTACTCGGTGTACTCGGTGATCAGCCCCGAGGGTTGTGCCTCCATCCTCTGGAAGACCAGCGACCGCGCCAGCGACGCAGCCGACGCCCTGGGCATCACCGCGCACCGCCTCAAGGCGCTGGGACTGGTCGACAAGATCGTCAACGAGCCGGTGGGCGGCGCACACCGCGATCACAAGCAGATGGCGGCGTTCCTGAAGCGCGCGCTGGGTGATGCGTGGCGCCAGGTGACCGACCTCAAGGTCAAGGAACTGGTGGACCGCCGCTATGCGCGACTCAACAGCTATGGCCGCTTCACCGACACCAAGGCTGAGAGCAAGGCCGAGGCCAAGAGCGACAAGCGCTGACGTGACCGGCAGCACTGCACCCGCCAACCCCTGTGAGCAGGCGTTGGCTCGGTGGTGTGAACGCTGCGCACCCCATTTGCTGAAGGTGGCCGTGGCCTACAGTGCCGGCGCCGACTCCACCGCCTTGCTGCTGGCGGCACAAGGGCGCTGGCCAGGTCAGGTGGTTGCATTGCATGTGCACCACGGCTTGCAAGCAGCGGCCGACGACTTCGAATCCCAGGCTCGATGGTTTTGCGAACTCCACGGCATCGACCTGCGGGTAGAGCGTGTGCAGGCCGCGCACGCACCGGGGCAGAGCCCGGAAGACGCGGCCCGCCTGGCGCGCTACGCCGCGCTGGCCCGCATGGCCCAGCACATCCAAGCCGACTGCGTGCTGCTCGGTCAACACGCCGACGACCAGGCCGAGACGCTGTTGCTCGCGCTGAGCCGCGGCGCGGGTCTTCCGGGGCTGGCCTCGATGTCCGAACGTTTTGAGCGCGCGGGCATGGACTTCGGGCGGCCCTTGCTGGAACTCCCTGCGCAGGCCTTGCGCGACTGGCTGCAAAGCGCCGGCCACGCGTTTGTGGACGACCCCAGCAACACCGACACCCGTTTCACCCGAAACCGCATCCGCGCCGTGCTCATGCCCGCGTGGGACGCCTGCTTCCCCGGGTTTCGGCCCATGCTCGCGCGCAGCGCCCGCCACGCCGCGCAAGCCCAGCGCCTGCTTGATGAGCTGGCGGTCGTGGACCTGGCGCACACCGGTGAACCGCCACAGATCGCGCCGCTGCAGTCGCTCTCGCGCGATCGCCAGGCCAATGCGTTGCGCCACTGGTTGCGCACCAGCGCGGGGGTGGCTGCCGCCACTGCGCAGCTGGACGAGTTGCTCGACCAGATCGAAGCCTGCACCACGCGCGGCCACCGCATCCACTTGAAGGTGGGCCCAGGCCATGTGGAGCGCGATGGCGAGCGTCTGCGATACACCCCCACCCTATAATGGCGGGCTTTGCCCGGCGGCGCAGCCGGCGCGTTCAACCCAACCAATCCAACCCGATGGCCTTGATAGTTCACAAGTACGGCGGCACCTCCATGGGGTCGACCGAGCGCATCCGCAATGTGGCCAAACGCGTGGCCAAGTGGCACCGCGCGGGCCACCAACTTGTGGTGGTTCCCAGCGCCATGAGCGGCGAGACCAACCGCCTGCTCGGCTTGGCGAAAGAACTGGCGCCAAGCAAGGCCACCACCGCCTACAGCCGCGAACTCGACATGCTGGCCTCCACCGGTGAGCAGGCGTCTTCAGCCCTGCTGGCCATTGCACTGCAGGCCGAGGGCATGGAGTCGGTGAGCTACGCCGGTTGGCAAGTCCCGATCAAGACCAACAGCGCGTTCACCAAGGCCCGCATCGAGTCGATCGACGACGTGCGCATCCGCGCCGACCTGAACGCCGGCAAGGTCGTCATCGTCACCGGCTTCCAGGGCGTGGACCCCGATGGCCACATCACCACGCTGGGCCGTGGCGGCAGCGACACCTCGGCCGTGGCGGTGGCCGCAGCGCTCAAGGCCGCTGAGTGCCTGATCTACACCGATGTGGACGGCGTCTACACCACCGACCCACGCGTGGTGCCGCAGGCGCGCCGCCTGGAGCGGGTGAGCTTTGAAGAGATGCTGGAGATGGCCAGCATGGGCAGCAAGGTGCTGCAGATCCGTTCGGTGGAATTCGCCGGCAAATACAAAGTGCCCCTGCGCGTGCTCTCCAGCTTCACGCCCTGGGACATTGACCTGAACATTGAAGCCGTCTCCGGCACCCTGATCACTTTTGAGGAAGAAGAAACCATGGAACAAGCTGTCGTCTCAGGCATTGCGTTCAACCGCGACGAAGCCAAGATCTCCGTGCTTGGCGTGCCCGACACCCCCGGCATCGCTTACCAGATCCTGGGCGCGGTGGCGGACGCCAACATCGAGGTCGATGTGATCATCCAGAACCTGAGCAAGGACGGCAAGACCGACTTCAGCTTCACGGTGCACCGCAACGATTTCCAGAAAACCATGGACCTGCTCAAGGCCAAGGTTGTGCCCTCGCTGGGCGCCGCCGAGGTGGTGGGCGATGCGCGCATCTGCAAGGTCAGCATCGTGGGCATCGGCATGCGCAGCCACGTGGGTGTGGCCAGCCGCATGTTCAAGTGCCTGAGCACCGAGGGCATCAACATCCAGATGATCTCGACCTCGGAGATCAAGACCTCGGTGGTGATCGACGAGAAGTACATGGAACTCGCCGTGCGTTCGCTGCACCGCGAATTCGACTTGGACCAGACCGCGGACACCATCACCGGCTGATGCCTCTGTTCAGAGGGAGGGCTGGGTGACTTGAGGCATAATACGCAGCTTCCGGAGCGATGACCGAGTGGCCGAAGGTGCTCCCCTGCTAAGGGAGTATGGGGTGTAGAGCCTCATCGAGGGTTCGAATCCCTCTCGCTCCGCCAGACCTGATTTCACGACCCCTCAAGAGGCCGATGAAAATGCAAAAAGCCCTGCACTGCAGGGCTTTTTCTTTGGCTTTTTCACTTTCACTGTTCCCGTTTTGTTCCTGAGCCCGGGGTGGCCATCGGGCACACGGGGCTCGGCTCAGTTGATTCGACACCGGTGTGCAGACTCAAGGCGTCGGTAGCGTGTTTTGGTAAAGCCCCGGCTGGCAGGTTCAAGCTGCGCGTTGACTGCCAATGGCCCAACAGTTGGTGAGCACCATGCCTTTATGATTCCGACCCACATGGCTGCAACCCCCGATTCCGTCAACGCTGGTGCCGATCCCCTCTTGGGCCTGGGCCTGCGAGTCAAACACGCTCGCTTGGTGCAAGGGCAAACGCTGAAGCAACTGTCCGAGTTGGCTGGTTGTTCTGAAAGCATGCTGTCCAAGATTGAGCGCGGGATGGCGGTGCCCTCCCTGTCGGCGCTTCACCGGTTGGCCATCGCGTTGCATTCGAATGTGGCTGAACTCACGGCCACCGGCAACGAGGGCCAGAGTCCAGTTGGACGAGCCGGTTCAAGACCCGTGGTCGAATTCAAATCGAGTCGGTCGCAAAAGGGCAATATCCGGCTCGAACGGCTGCTGGTGCCTGTGCGAGGCCAGCTGCTCCAGGCCGATATTCACATCCTCGAACCACGCACCAGCAGTGGCGAGCAGATCGCCCATGTGGGCGAAGAGCTGGGGTACGTGCTGGAAGGTGAACTCGAGCTGACGCTGGAGTCCGTCACCCACAAGCTGCAGGCCGGCGATCATTTTGCATTCGCGAGTGACACGCCGCACAGCTACCGAAACCCGGGCAAGACCGTGACCCGCATCCTCTGGGTCAACACGCCGCCGACTTTTTGAGTCGCCGCGCTTCTCACGCCGGATCGCCGCTGAGCGCTTGAGCAGGCCTTGTGCAGTGGCTTGCCGCTTGCGCCCATGGCGAGCACCCTTTTGGACGAGCCTCGCACTGCTTGGGTGCGATGGGCGATGCGCTGCGCGGTCATCGCCGTGAAACGGTGCGCGATGAGGCCGCAAAGCCATTGATTGTCTGGCACGGTTAGTGCATCTTGGTGACTGTTACTTGCTATAAATTCAAGTGACTTTCATAACCAACCGAGGCCTGCACATGAAACACACCAACCGTAGATTCGCTCTGATGGGCACCGCCGCGCTCTGCGCCAGCTTGCTCCTCCCGCAAGCCGCCTTGAGTCAAGACAAGTTGCGTGTGGCGATCGTCATGCCGGGAAACATCACGGACAAATCCTGGAACCAGGCGGGATTTGAGGGGCTCAAGCGCATCGAGTCCGAGTTGGGCGCCGAGGTGGCGTTTTCGGAGAAGGTCGCACAACCCGATCAAGCCGAGGCACTGTCCGACTTTGCCCGCCGGGGCTACAAGGTGGTGTTTGGCCACGGCGGTGAGTTTCAGGAAGCGGTGAACCGCGTGGCCAAGCGTTTTCCAGAAACGTTTTTCATCGTCAACAACGGCACGCAGGCCGGCGCCAACACCGCGGCCATTTCATTCGACTACAAGCAGTTCGGCAACGCCATGGGCGTGATCGCCGCGCGCATGTCCAAGACCGGCAAGGTGGGCTACATCGGTGGCCAGAAGATCAAGTTCTCCACCGACCTTGAAATCGGCTTCCGCGATGGCTTCAAGAAGATCCGTCCGGACGGCACCGTGTTCTCGATCTACACCAACGACTGGGACGACATCGCCAAGGGCAAGGAGGCCGCGCTGTCCCAGATCTCGCAGGGTGCTGATGTCGTCTTCCCGACCATGGACAACGCCGTGATCGGCAGTCTGCAAGCGGCGAAGGAAAAGAACGCCTATGCGTTCGGTATTTACTACGACGCGATCAAGGACTGGCCCGACACGGTGCTGCAGTCTGCCATTCTGGACATCGGCGGCGGCATGGTGAAGCTGGCCAAGCTGTCGGCCAGCAAGTCGCTCAAGGCGCAGGTCTACACCTTCGGTATCGACCCCAACGACACCTCGGCCGCGCGCCTGGGCACTTTCCACAAGGCGGTTCCTGAAGCGGTTCGCCTGGAAACCTTGAACGCTGTCAAAGTCGCCGCCAAGCCGTGATGACCGATGTGCCGCTGCTCGAAGCGCGCGGCATCACCGTGCGCTATGGCGACTTTGTTGCCAACGACAGCATCGACCTGAAACTGCAGGGCGGACAAATCCACGCGGTGCTGGGCGAGAACGGGGCGGGCAAGAGCACCTTGATGAACGTGCTCTGCGGCCTTCAGATGCCCGCGGTCGGGGAGCTCCTGGTGCGTGGCCGCGAGGTGAGGTTTTCAAACCCCGCCGACGCCACCGCTTCGGGCGTCGGCATGGTGCACCAGCACGGCATGCTGGTGGAGCGCATGACGGTGGTGGAGAACGTCGTGCTGGGTACCGGCAAGGGCCTGGCTGGCATGGATCTGGTTGCGCAGGCCGAGCGGCTCTCCGCCATCTCCCTGCGCGCCGGATTGGGGGTCGAGCCCTTTGCGCGGGTTCAGGACTTGTCGCCCGGTGAGCGGCAGCGCGTTGAAATCCTCAAGCTGCTGCACCGGGACGCCCACATCATCATCCTGGATGAGCCCACCAGTGTCCTGGCGCCGCTGGAGATTCAGCCTTTTCTGAAGCTGCTGCGCACGCTGGCCGATGAGGGCCGTGCGGTGGTGTTGATCACGCACAAGCTGGACGAGGTGGTTCAGGTGGCGGAGATGATCACCGTCCTGCGTGGCGGGCGTGTGGTGGCGAGCCGGCCACTGGCCGATGCCAGCACCCGCGAGCTCGCCGAGTTGATGATGGGCACCGCTTCTGCGCCGATGGCACAGCGAAGCGTCATGCCACTCTCGGATGTCGTCGGTATCGAACTGCAGGGTGTTTCAGTGAAGCCCTCGCAGGGATCGATCGGTCTGCACGCAGCGAGCCTGGCGGTGCATGCCGGGGAAATCGTGGGTGTGGCGGGCGTTGATGGCAACGGGCAACACGCCCTGGCTGAAGCCATTGCGGGCTTGCTGCCTGTCGAGTCGGGGCAATTGCACATCCGCGGCGTCAATGTGAAAGCACACAGCGCTGTGCGCCGCAGGGCACTGGGCTTTGCCTACTTGCCCGAGGACCGGCACCACACGGGTTTGGTGTTGGACCTGTCGGTGGCCGAGAACATCGCGCTGCACGATTTCAAGAAGCCGCCGCTGGCCAGTCGCCTGGGGTTGCTCCGGCGCAAACACATGCAGTTGCGCGCGGAGGAGGCGGTGCGCGAGCACGATATTCGCCTGCGCAGCGTCGAGCAGCAGGTGCGCTGGCTGTCGGGCGGCAACCAGCAAAAAGTCATCCTGGCGCGCGAGCTGCGCTCATCACCCAAAGCCATGGTGGTCTCGCAGCCTTGCAAAGGGCTCGACGTGGCCGCCACGCGGGCGGTCCACGAGGCACTTTTCACCGAACGCGAGAAGGGCGCTGCCATTCTGTACATCTCCACCGAACTCGACCACCTCATGGCCACCTGCGATCGCGTGGTGGTGATGTTGCGCGGTCAGATCGTCGGAAACGTGGTGATGGGGCGTGCGGCTTCTTCCGAACAACTGGCCCAGATCGGCCGCCTGATGGCCGGCTCAGAAAGACCCCTGGATGTCCACTAGCTTCTCCCTGCTGACCCGAAACGGGGCCGGTCTGCTCGTCGCCCTGTTGCTGGGCGCGGTCCTGGTGTTGATCGGCGGCGGAAACCCGCTCGCTGCTTATGGCGCGCTCTTTTCTGGCGCCTTCGGTGATGCCTACGGCTGGAGCGCGGTGCTCATCAAGGCGTGCCCGATCCTGTTGTCCGGCCTGGCCGTGGCCATCCCGCTTCGCCTCGGTTTGTTCAACCTGGGTGCCGAAGGGCAGATCTACATGGGCGCGTTGTCCGCGACCCTGGTGGCGCTCTATGCGACGGGCTTGCCTCCCGTGCTGCATGTGTTCCTGTGTTGCCTGGCCGGTGCTGCGGGTGGGGCCGCGTGGGCATCCATTGCCGCGGCCATGAACGTGACGCGCGGTGTCAATGAAGTGATCACGACGCTGTTGCTGAACTACGTGGCAGCCCACCTTGTGAGCTGGGTGGTGTCGGGCCCCCTGATGGAGCCGGACGCTCCTTTCCCGTACTCGCCCGAGATTGCCGAGCCCCTGCAGCTGCCCCACCTGCTGGCGCAGTTCGAGGCGCACGCCGGGGTGTTCTACGCGATCGCATTGGCCCTGTTGTTCCAGTTCGTCTACAGCAAGGGAACCATCGGCTTGTCGTCGGCGATCACGGCACACAGCCGGGGGACGGCCCTGTATGCGGGGTTGTCGCCCCATCGGCTGACCCTCGTGACGTTTGCCATCGGTGGCGCAGCCGCAGGCCTGGCGGGTTCGTTCGAGGTTCTCGGCGTGAAGTACCGCCTGTACCAAGGTTTCGTGGGCAGCTACGGCTACGACGGCGTGATCGCCGCCATTCTGGCCGGTGCACAACCCGCCATGGTCATCGTCACCAGCGTGCTGTTGGCCGGCCTGAAGGTCGGCGCCAACGCCATGCAGCGCGCGGTGGATCTGCCCGTGACCCTGGTCGAAGCGCTGCAAGGGCTGATCATCATTTGTGTGACCGCCTCGGCGGCGTGGCCCCTGATCGTGGACAGGTACAGGGCAAGCACCAGGACCTTGAGACAACTGAAGGAGGCGGCGGACCATGCTTGAGCTTCAGGAATTCGTCTTGACCGCCACACGCCTTGCAACCCCCATTGCGTTTGCTGCCCTGGGTGGTGTGGTGGCAGAGAAAGCCGGTGTCTACAACGTGGCGCTGGAGGGCTCCATGCTGGCCGGCTGCTTCGGCGCGGCATTGGGCGCCTTCCACGGCGGTCCCGTGGTTGGCCTCGCATGCGGTATGGCCGCGGGTTTGCTGGTGGGGGCCTTGCTGGGGTTCCTCACCATCAGCCTGAAGCTGCAGCAGATCGTCTCCGGCATTGCCATCAACCTGCTGTTGCTGGGCTTGACGGCCTACCTCTCGCGCATTGCCTTCGGCGGTCAGGCCAACACCTTGCAACTCAAGGGCCTGGCCGATCCTGTTCTGCCAGGTCTCGTGGATGTGCCGGTGCTGGGACCGCTGGTCTTCGCGCAATCCCCGCTGCTGTTGAGCTTGCCGGTGTTGACGCTGGCACTGTGGTGGGTGATGAGCCGCACGCACTTGGGTCTGGCGCTGCGTGCGGCGGGCGATGCGCCGCGCAGCGCCGACGCCAACGGCATCGATGTGGTGCGCGTTCGCTGGATGGCGGTGCTCACCTCTTGCGCACTCGCAGCCATGGGCGGCAGCTTCATCGTGCTGTGCCAGGTATTTCTCTTCTCCGAGCACATGACCGCAGGCAAGGGCTTCATCGCGCTGGCGGTGGTGATCCTCAGCCGCTGGAGCCTGCCTGGTGCGCTGGCTGCGTCGCTGTTGTTCGGCATGTTCGACGCCTTGCAACTCAAGCTGCAGTTCTCGCACCCGGAGGTTCCGTACCAGCTGTTCATCGCCTTGCCTTACGTGGCCGCGCTGCTGGCGCTGCTGGGCTTGCTGGGGCGGTATGCACCCCCGCAGGCGCTCGGCAAACCCTACACGCGCACCACGCGCTGAACCTTTTCACAGGAACAACATGATCAAGAACCCCATTCCCTGGCCCAACGGCGCCAAGTGCGCGGCCTGCCTCACGTTCGACATGGACGCGGACAGCCTCATCCACCTTGAGCATCCCAAAGATGCGCACACGCGCGTCTCGGGTCTCTCCATGCTGCGCTACGGCCCGACCATCGCCGTGCCGCGCATCGTCGACACCTACAAACAGCTGGGCATCCGGCAAACCTTCTTCGTGCCGGCCTGGTGCATCGAGCAGTACCCGCAGGCCATCGACGCCATGCTGGCGGGGGGCAACGAGGTGGGACACCACGGCTACCTCCATGAGAACCCGGCCACCCGCACGGCCGACGAAGAGGCTTACTGGCTGGACCGCGCCATCGACGTGATCGTCTCGGCCACCGGTCAGAAACCCCGAGGCTGGCGGGCTCCGCTGTACAACTTCTCCAACGATTCGATCGATCTCCTGCTGGACCGAGGCTTTGTCTACGACGCGTCCCTCATGGGTGCGGACATCCCCTACCTGATCGAGAACCGGTCCGCCACCGGCACCTTGGTGGAGTTGCCCTCGCACTGGGGCCTGGACGACTGGCCGCAGTATGTGCAGTCGTTCGATCTGGACTACATGATGCCGATCCGTGCGCCTCATGCGGGCCTGCAGGCCTTCATTGAAGAGTTCGAGGCCAGCTACAAGTACGGTGGGTTGTGGGTGCCGGTGCTCCATCCGTTTGCCACTGGGCGACTGGCGCGGTGGGATGCCATGGCGCAGTTTCTGGAAAAGCTCGTCGAGCGAGGAGACGTGTGGTTCGCGCCCATGGGAGACATTGCAGCGCACGTCAACAGCCTGGTCCGGCAAGGGCTCTGGACCCCGATGAAGGAGACCATTCCCCAATACGAGAAGCCCATCGACATCGGTGGGCCTGCGCGCTCATGAGCGCGCGCGTGCCCGATCACTACATCGGCGTGTGGCAACGCGAGCGGCTCAAGCGGGGCAACGAACCCTGGGACTTGAACAACCAGGTCTATTGGCTGCAGACGCCCCGCTGGCACGCCGACGTGCGCGTTCCCCGCGACCGACCTGATTTTTCAGGCGTCACCTCGCTGGCTCAGTGCAGCGATGTCCAACTGCGTGCGCTGCTCAAACAAGAGAGCTTTTGCGGCATCACCGTCGTTGAAGATGACATCTGCCGTTGGGTGCGCCAGATCGATGTGCGGCTGCGCGAGACCAACGACTTTGGGCGCATGCGGTTCGACGCCGATATCGTCGAGGAGTTCGGCATCGAGATCGATTCCTACGAAATCTGGCGTCGTTTGCCGGGTACCTCGGGTGAGAGCTTTGCGTTGGAGCGCATGCCCACGCTGGCTGCTGGCGATGACTCAGCGCGGGCGGTGCTCTGCGTGGCCGGCGACCGGTTCATCTACACCCGCAACCGCCCGATGTGGGCAGCGCCGGCCGTGCGTGCGCGGAGCCAGATCGCCCTGGGAACGGTGCCGCGCGCCCAGCTGGAGGCGTTCCTCGACTTCGAGGGCTCGTTTGGAACGATCGTGGATGGGGTGGGGCGCATCACCATGTCGACCCTGCCGTGGCGGCAGGGCGAAGTGGCGTTTTCGATGGATGAGATCGATGCGGCCCGGCAAGGGGCGCCCGGAGCACAGGCATCCGGGTGGCGCCCCATCGACTAGGTGCTTCAGTGGGCCGCGTCCACCACAAAGTGGACTTCGACCGGGTTGTGCGCGTTGATGGCGATGATGTCCTGCGGGCATGCCGACATCACCACGATGCAGTCCATTTCGGCGCGCAGCTCGACGCTGTCGCCTTCCTTGGAAACCGGGGGCAGCCATTGGATGGCGTTCTTCGAGTCCACCGGAATGTTCATCCACAGGTTCAAGGGGGAGGGCACCTCGCCAGACCTCAGGCCAATGGCTTGAAGGGCCATGCGCATGTTGTCGGCGCAGTTGTCGTGGTAGACCTTCACGCCCAGAGTCTGGTAGCGGTAGAGGTCGCAGGCAGCAATGAGGGTGTCGTGCACGCCGGGCGAGGTATCGCTCAGCATCGTCATGATCGGGCGCCGCTGGTTGCTCACCAGAGCATCACCCGGCATCGGGATGATGCGGTCGATCCAGGCCCGCACATGCTCCATCGACATGAACTCGGTCATGTCCTGCGTGTTGAAGGCCCAGGTGTCACAGACCTGTGAGCCGTGGGTGTTGATGATCCGGATCACCTGCCCCTTGCTCAGACGCACCGCACGCCCATTGCGGGCGGGCACCGTGTAGAGCTGGCCGAGCACCGGCGTGCCGTCGGGCGAGATCGGTTCGTTCAGGGTGGGGTTCAAGCCATCGGGTTCACCGTTGTCTTGCTTGGGTTTCAGGGTGTTGGCTTGGGCGGTCATGCGCGGTACCTTTCGATGGGCTGATGTGGGGCGGTGGTTCAGTTCGGGCAAGCGAGTCGCGTCATGCAAAAGGCCAGCGCGCGCGCGCAGGCGGTCAGGTCTTCGATGGGCGTGTGTTCGGCGGGGTTGTGGCTCAGTCCGTCCCGACTGGGCGCGAACAGCATCACCGTGGGTGTGTGAGCGGCCAGTGGCATCGCGTCGTGGAATGCCCCGCTGAGCATGCTCATGTGGGGCAGACCCAGGCGGGTGCAGGCTTCCTGTGTGAGCTGGTGCAGCGCCGCGTCGAAGGGAACCGGGGGTTTGCGCAGCAAGACCTCCGTGTGGCTGGCTTGCGCGCACAGATGCAGCAGGCGGACTTGCATCGCTTCCAGCACCTTGTCGTCGGGATGCCGAAGGTCGATGGTGAAACGGGCCTCGCGGGCAATGGTGTTGATAGAGGCCGGCAGCGCCTGGAAACGTCCGACCGTGATGCGCAGGCTGGGGTCGGCCTGCATTTCCAGTGCCGCCATGCCCAGCACCGCGTGTGCGGCCGCCACGGCCTTGACCATGGCGTCATCGCGAGCAGCCAGTGGGGTCGTGCCAGCGTGCGAACTGCGTCCGGAAAAAGTCATTTCGTACCAGCGAACGCCCTGAATCGCATTCACGCAGCCCACCTGAAGAGCGGCGCGCTCCAGCTCAGGGCCTTGTTCAATGTGCGCTTCGATGCAGGCATGGATGGCCCGTTTCATCGGGGCGTCGAAGCCGTGCCACCCATTCGAACGAGCCGTTTCTGCAAAGTCCTGGCAGGCGGAGTCCACCGCAGCGCCGAAGGTGATCCCCTGCGCGTCCAACACGCTTCGCAAGCCATCCATTTGCGTGGGGTCGACAAAGGCGTTGGACCCCATCAGCCCGGGAGAGAAGCGACAACCTTCCTCGTTCGTCCACGCCGCCACTTCCATGGCGCGCTGAGTCTGGATACCGGCCTCGTCGAGCGCGTTGAAAACCTCCAGGCCGGCCACCACCCCGAACGCACCATCCAGTCGTCCGCCGGCAGGTTGAGTGTCCAGGTGGCTTCCGGTCAGTACCGGCGCGAGAGCTGGGTCACTGCCTTCCCGCCGAATGAAGATGTTCGCTGCGGCATCGATGGCGACCTTGTAGCCCGCGCGCGTGGCGTAAAGACCTGCAATCCATCGCCGCGCAGCAAGATCCTGAGGCGTAAGGGTCTGGCGGTCCACGCCCCCGTCCTCTCGAGCTCCCCATTGGGCGAGCCCATCCAGCATGCGCCCCAGGCGGCCACCCGACACGGCACTGGCGCAGGTTTCAGCAAGTTCGGCGGTGTTCATGGGACTTTCTGGACAAGTGCTGGCTGGACACATCACTTCTCACGAGGTGAATGAATTCAAGTAACTTGAATGAGTGTACTTTAACTTTCTTCGAGGGGCAAATCGCGATCCGAGACGCGCCAACCTCGGCAGTGCTGATCGAACGGACTCGACCTTGACGCAGCCCCGCTCCTCAACCAGGTTGGGGGTGTTCGGCGCTCTCGGTGACGTGCCCACGGTCAAGCACCAACCGCTGTGTGAGGCTGTTGCGGATGAACTGTTTTTCGTAGTGGCGGTTGCGCCGGTTCTTTTTGGCGGAAGACCGCTGCCCCGAACGCTTGTCCACCACGATCTCGTCGAGGTGACTCAGGTCGCTCAGGTCTTCGACGGCCTTGGGTGAATTGCGCTGGGGCATGGCGAGGTGGGTGGGCAGTTGGGTGCGAGGCGCCGAGCTCAGGGCAACGGCAGCCCTTCGGCGGTGGCGACTCGCTCCAGCGCCGTCTCGAACAAGACGCGCGCGGCGCCCGCCACACGTTGCAGGGAGGTGTGCAGCTCGGCGTCCGCCGGGCTGCGGCTGGCGCAGTTTGCGCTGTAGCGCTCGAAACTGGCGATCTGCATCAGCAGCTCGGCCACATGGCTGGGGCACTCGCAGGCCACGTCGGAGGACAAGCCGGCAAATTCGGTGAGGGTGGCGTCATCAAAACGCCTGGTGGGTGCCGTGCCTCCGCTCAGACCCAAGTCCAGCGCGTCCAACGACCACGGATCGATGCTCTGAGGGCTTCTTGTCTGAAGGCGGTGAGAGTGTCCTGAAGTGTCATCACCCCCGGCCGGCACCAGCGAGCACAGCCACGCCACCAGAGCGGCGTCGTCCGACGGCTCTCGGACCACGCTCGCTCCGCCAGTGACCAGCGCGTCCCGCGCCGCTGCACCGGCAAACCGGTAGGCCACGGCCAGGTGGCGAGCATCCCAGATGTGTTGTGCGGCTTTCAACTCGGCCAACGCATCGGCCTGCAGACCCGGCGCGTGCCACAGCAGCAGGTCGATCGGCTGGCTGCCCAAGTGCCCCGGGGCACGAGCGGCCTGCGCCAATGAATCGAACACCGCCACCAGCGCCGGCGCTTGGCGCCAGAGCTGCACGACGGCGGGCCGTTCCAGCCGCCGGGCTATCGCCCGTCCGACCACAACGATCCGCAGGGCCGCAGGCAGCGGCGGCTCGCCCGTGGTGGAGGCTGTTGAAGCGGCCGCATGTGTGTGGGACAGGTCGCGCAGTTGTTCGATGCCCAGCGCAGCCAACGAACCGATGGCGTGTCCCTGGCGGGTCAGTTGACGCAGCAACACCACCCGCTCCACATCGTCCGACGTGTATTGCCGGTGCCCGGTGGGTGCGGTGGTCGGTGCTACCGCCCGGTAGCGCTGCTCCCAGATGCGCAGGGTCGACACGGGCATGCCCGCCAGGCGAGCAACCGCGCCGCTGCGGAACGTGGGCTGCGCGGTGGCAGGCAGCAATGGCGTGTGCGGAGGCGGCGGTCGGGTGGTCATCGGTGGGTGGGTTTGGTTGAGTTGACTTTGAGTCGTATTGTCGTCTGATTTTGGAGAGATAACACGCATGAGTTCAAGGTGAATCACTATTGACCTACGATCCGCGCATGAAATATCCAACTCAGTTCATCGACATTGCCCTGCAAAAGCGGGCCCGTGTGGTGTGGGCCACCCGGGGGGTTCGCCATGACTGACCGGCGACAACACGGCGTCGAGACCCTGGTGGTCCACCGCGGAGCGCCACGCGTGGCCGTCATTGGCGCGGGCATCGGTGGCCTGTCGTGTGCGCGCGAACTTGCGCTTCGCGGATACGACCCGGTGGTGTTCGAGGCCAGTGACCGTGTGGGTGGGCGGTGCAGCTCGCGCTCCACCCGAGCGGGGTGGTTTGACGACGGCGCCCAGGTCATCACCGGCAACACCCGCCTGGCGGCCTATACCGCGCAAGAGCCGGGTCGGCTGGCCGCGAGCCATGTCTGGACCATGCCGAGCGCGCCGGTCGATGTGGATCGCTGGGGCAAGGCGTTGGATCTGGATGAAGACGAACCCGGCGAAGACCCCGACCTGGAGTGGCTTGGAACGGTGGGCGTGCCGTCCATGCGGGCTTTGGCGGACGCGATTGCAAAGCCGCTGAGCGTCCGGCTGAACACACCCATTCACCACGCCCAACGCAGCGGCACGAACTGGGTGCTGCGGGGCGCGGAGGGCGACATCGACGAGGACTTTCAGGCCCTGGTGCTGGCGCTTCCGGCCCCGCTGGCCCTGCCTTTGGCATCGGACTCACCGGCCTTGCGTGCAGCCTTGCGCGACGTTCGTTACCGCAACCGCTGGGTGCTGTTGCTGGGCTGCGAGCGCCCGATTCACCTGCCGAGCCACAGGGTGTTTCGCAGCGGGCCGATTGAACGCATTGCCGCCATGCACAGCAAACCGGGGCGATCATCGGCTGTGCCGCAGCGCTGGTTCATCGAGGCCAGCGAACGGTGGTCGCAGGAGCATGTAGACGATGACGCGGAGACCGTGGCCGACTTGCTGCTGGCCAACTTTCAGGCCCATGCCGGGCGGCCGATTGCGCCTCACTTTTTGCTGGCCCACAACTGGCCACTCGCTTTTGTCGATGCGCCAGCGCCGCAGGCAGAAGTGCTCAAGTGCTTGTGGGACGAGCAGATGCTGCTCGGGGTCTGCGGCGACAGCGTCACGGCCAGTCGGGTGGACCAGGTGCACCGCAGCGGGACGCTGCTGGCGGCTCGGCTGGCTGAAAGCCTGATGAGCCGCCGGTGGCGCAGTGCCGCGCCATCGAAGCCAGAGGCTGCGGGTCGCCTGCGCGCGGCGACGGTGGCGCGTTCACATGCCCGCACAGATTTGATGGGAACCGCATGACCGCGATCACCTCGGAGATCGAACGGTTCAACCGCCTGAGCGCGACCTGGTGGAACAGCAAAGGGCCGATGCGACCACTGCACGTGGTCAATGCCTTGCGGCTGGGTCATGTGGTCGATCAGATCGCACAACACGTGGGCAGGCACGCCGTTGACGCGCTGACTGGCGTGCGCATCCTGGACGTGGGTTGCGGCGGCGGTTTGCTGTCCGAGCCGCTGGCACGGCTGGGTGCGCAGGTGGTGGGCGTGGATGCCTCACCCGGCAACGTGGCGGCGGCACGCCTGCACGCCCAGGCGCAAGGTGTGGCCGTGGACTACCGGCTGGGCGAGCCCGCCGCGGTGCTGGCGCCAGACGAGGTTTTTGATGTGGTGCTGGCACTTGAGGTGGTGGAACACGTCAGCGACGTGCCCGCCTTTGTCGACACGGTGGCCAGGTGCGTGGCCCCCGGCGGGCTGCTGATCGCTTCGACCATCGACCGAACCTGGAAAAGTTTTTTGTTCGCCATCGTCGGCGCTGAATACGTGCTGCGGGTGCTGCCCCGGGGCACCCACCAGTGGAGCCGTTTTGTTCGGCCGACCGAGCTGGCCACTGCCGTGGGTCGCTCGGGCCTGCGCCAGCGAGACCTGCGGGGCATGCGGTATCTGCCGCTGCTGCACCGCGCAGCGTGGTGCAGGGACACGCGGGTCAACTACATCGCCACCTACGCCCACCTGTCGGCACGTGACAGCACAGCTCAGATTTCTCCATGAAACCACTCGACCTCTTCCCGCCCACGCGCGAGGCCGCGCTGGCACGCATTGCCGCCGTGCGCCCAGCCGACTACGCGCGCAGCCGCAACGCCATCGGCGGTGCTGTAACGCAGCTCGCGCCCTACATCACGCACGGCTTTGTCAGCCTGCCCGAGGTGCTGGCCGGCGTGGCAGCGCAGCACCGGTTGGACGTGCAGCACAAGTTCGTGTTCGAGCTCGGCTGGCGCGAATACTTCCGCCACGTCTGGCACCACCTCGGCCCGGACATCCTGGCCTCCTTGCACGGCGGGCTCTTGCCCGAGCACGGCTACGCCACCGAGGTGCCAGCCGACATCCGCCACGCCCGCACCGGTGTGCCCGCCATCGACATGGCCGTGCGCACGCTTTACGCCACCGGCTACCTGCACAACCACGCCCGCATGTGGTTGGCCAGCTACGTGGTGCACCTGCGCAAGGTGCACTGGCGCGTCGGTGCGGACTGGCTGGTGTCCCACCTGCTCGATGGCGACCTGGCCAGCAACCACCTGAGCTGGCAGTGGGTGGCAGGCACGGGCAGCAACAAGCCCTACCTGTTCAACGCCGACAACGTCGCCCGCTACGCGCCGCCCGCATGGCACAGCGCCGGCACGGTGATCGACTGCACTTATGAGGCGCTGGACGCCATGGCCCGCAGCAGCCGGCCGGTGAAGTCCACGCCCCAGGGCGAGGGCATCGAGGAGCCAGCTGTGTGGTCGGTACCGCAGGGCGTGGCGTCCGCCGTGCCCCAGGCTGGCGACGTGCGCGACCGCGATGTCTGGCTGGTGCACCCCTGGGCTTTGGGCGAACCACCAGCCGACCTGCCCGCCGGCTGCGTTCACGTGGGCCTGCGGCTGGCCGAGCACCACAACGCCTGGCCCTGGAGCGCAGCACGCTGGTCGTTTGTGAGCACCCGCATGGCCGAGCTCACCTCTGTGCGCTGGCATGCCGACCGGCACGCACTGGCCCAGGCCCTGGCCGGCGCGCGATCCGTGCAGACGCTGGCCGATCCCCACGTCAGCGCACTGTTGTCATCCCAGGTGGTGCAGCGTCAGCCGCTGAACCTGTTCGCCGATGTGGACATGCATTGCACCTCGTTCTCTGCTTGGTGGAACCGCACCACGCGCAAGGCGACCGGGCTCAGCGATCTGCCCGGGCTGGCGGCCTGGACTGCGAGCAGCGCGGCTGGCCCGCTCTTTGATGTCCTGCCCCACACCCCAAACCTTCCCGCCAACGATCCAATCCGGCACGCCCGATAAACCACCCCTGCGCACCTCCAAACATCGCCCTCGTCACAGGCGCACGCGGCGGCATCGGCCGCGAAGTGGCCGCGCGTTTGAACGCCAGCGGCTTTCTGGTGGCCGCGGTCGGGCGTGACGCCGACGCGTTTGCGGATCAACGTGGCAGCGCCCGGCATGACCGACACACCCATGACAGCCAACATGCTGCGAGCCGACGCCATGCGTGAAGGCGCAGGCCAACAGCACCCGTTGGGCGGAGTGCAAACCGCCGCGCAGGTGGCCGACACGATGGTCTGGTTGCTGTCGGACCTGGCTCAGTGCATCACCGGCCAGGTGATCGCGGTGGACGGTGGCTTCACCACGGTGCGTCCGTTGGTGCGCTGACGCGGCCCGGAAATCAACAACTGCGCCACACCATCGTCGGTGTGCACCGTGCGGGCCTGTACCTGCCACACACGCTGCACCAGCGTGGGCTCCAGAACGCGTGCGGGGTGGCCGCTGGCCTGCAGCACACCGCCATCCAGCACCCACACCCGGTCGGCGTAGCGCAGCGCGAGGTTGAGGTCGTGCAGCACCGCGAGCACGCCCACGCCCTGTTCCTTTGCCCAACGCTGCACGGTGCCGAGTGTGTCGTGCTGGTGGCGCAGGTCGAGCGCCGCAGTGGGCTCGTCCAGCAGGAGCCAGCGCGGTGCATCGTCAGCGTCGGCCTCCCAGATCTGCGCCATCACGCGTGCCAGTTGCACGCGCGCACGTTCCCCCCCGCTGAGGCTGGCGACCGCGCGGTCGGCCATGGCCGCCACGCCGGTGGCGTGCATGGCGGCCTGCAGGATGGAAGCTTCGTGGCGCGAGGGTTGCAAGCGGTGCGGATAGCGCCCGAGTTCCACCACCTCCCGCACGCGAAAGTCGAAAGCCACGGCGGTTTCTTGAGGCAGCACCGCGCGGTGGCGTGCCAGCGTGTGCACCTGCGCCGCCTGCACGCGCTGCCCGTTGAGCCAGACCTCGCCAGCTTCGGGCGAGCGCAGGCCGGCCAGCACCGACAGCAGGGTGGACTTGCCCGCCCCGTTGGGCCCCAGGATCGCGCCCACCTCGCCCGGTGCCAGGTCCAGATCCACCGACTGCAGCAGGGTGCTCGGGCCGGCGTACACGCTCACCGCGCGGGCGCTCAGGCCGGCGTTCACAGGCGGCCCCCGTGTGCACCGCGCAGCAGGACCAGGAAGAACGGCACGCCCACGGCGGCGGTCAACACGCCCAGCGGCAGCTCGGCGGGTTGCAGCACCGTTCGCGCGACCGCATCGGCCAGCAGCACCAGCACCGCGCCCAGCAGCGCAGAGCCCGGCAGCACCCATCGGTGGTCCGGGCCGGCCAGCAGCCGCACCATGTGCGGCGCCACCAGACCCACGAAACCGATGATGCCGGTGGTGGCCGTGACGGCGCCCACGGCCAGCGCTGTGGCCACGATGGCCACCTGCTTGACCCGTTCAACCGACACCCCCAGCAGCACCGCCTGCGCTTCGCCCAGGGCCAGGGCATTGAGCGGGCTTGCCAGCCGCAGGCCCACGCCAGCGGCCACCAACGTGATGGCGCCGACCAGTGCCACCGCGCTCCAGCGCGCACCACCCAGGCTGCCCAGCAACCAGAACTGCAGGTTGCGCAACTGCTCGTCGGTGGCGAGGAAATTGAGCAGGCCCAACCCGGCACCTGCCAGCGCGTTGACGGCGATGCCCGCCAGCAGCATCAGCCCCACGCGCGTGCCGCCTTCGCCACGCGACAGCAGGTAGATCAGCACGGTGACCAGCAGGCCACCAGCAAAGGCCATGAGCACCAGGGTCCAGCTGCCCAGCGCGCGCGGCAGGTCGGGAAACCACAGGCCGCCCAGGACGATGGTGACACCGGCGGCCAGGGCCGCGCCGCTGCTCACACCGATCAGCCCCGGGTCGGCCAGCGGGTTGCGGAACAGGCCCTGCATCAGCGCCCCGGCCAGGCCCAGCCCCGCGCCGGCCACCAGGCCCAGCACCAGGCGCGGCAGGCGGATGTTGAAAAACACCAGCTCTGCGCCGCTGGTGGCGTGGCCGGTGCCCAGCAGCACGCCGGGCAGTGCGCTCAGCGGCAGGCTGTACGCCCCCTGGCCCGCGGCCCAGAGCAGCGTGACCAACAGCAAGCTGCCCAGCCACACCAGCATGGCCGGGCCCGTGAGGCGGCGCGGCGCCCACCGTGGTGGCCGCACCTCGGCCAGCGGCTGGGCAACGCTCATGCGCGCACCAGCCGTTCGTGCAGGCGCTCGACCACGTCGGGCAGGCGCGGGCCGAAGCCCAGCAGTTCGAGCGCGTCCAGGTGCACCAGGGCGCCTGCGGCGGTGCGCCGCTGGTAGGCCGGTGTCAGCGCGAGTTCGGGGCGTTGCCAGAACGACGCTTCGCCACCGATGGCCTCGATGCCCTGTGTGGTGGTCAGGATCACGTCGGGCGCGGCCTGTGCCATGGCTTCGGCCGTCATGGGTCGGTAGCCCTGGAAGCCGCCGAGCGCGTTGCGCGCGCCGATGAAGCGGATGAGTGCCGCGGCCGCGGTCTGCTCGCCCGCCACCATCGGGCTGCCACTGTGCGAGAGCAC
>JBKBWW010000003.1:0-64909 GCA_046314475.1 Hydrogenophaga sp. | reverse complement strand
CCGGCCCCCCGTTCTGCTTCCCTGTCTCGCCCGTTGGCGGGACTGGCCGCGCTGTTGCTCGGTCTCTGGTTGGCTGTGTGGCCGGACCTTGCCCGCGCCGCGCCCGGCGAGACTGATGTCACGCTGCAGGCGCGCCACTGGACCGACCCGTCCGGCGGCCTGACCATCGACGAGGTGGCCAGGCGACCGCCCGCAGACTTTGAGGCCATGGAGCGTTACCGCAGCTTTCAGCTCGACGGTAGCGCGCTGTGGTTACGGCTGGAGCTGCCACCGCGCGACACCGCGCGCCGCTGGTACCTGATGCTGAACGCCGCGGCCTTCACCAACCGGGCAACCCTGTACACCGCAAGCCAGTCGGGCACATGGACGGCCCAGCAAGCGGGTGACCATGTGCCGGTGTCGCAATGGACCCACCCGGACCAGACACCGGTGTTCGCGCTCGATCCCCAGGCCAGTGGCCCGGTGTGGCTGCGGCTGGAGAACCGGCCCGCGCCGCTGAGCCCGCGTCTGGTCGTGCTGGATGAGCGGCAGTTGCAGGAAACGCGGCAATGGACCTTCCTCATGGTCGGTGGTTACCTGGGCTTCGGGCTGCTGGTTCTGTTTCTGGGCTGGGTGCATGCGCGCCTGTACGCCGACCGGGCCTTCATCGCCTACTGTTGTTATGTGGCCTGCATGCTCGGCTTTCAGGCTGCGTTCACCGGCGTTGGCGGCTTGTTCTTCTGGCCCGACCAGGCCGCCTGGAACGACGCGGCGCCGGCCGTGTTCATGCTCTGGTTGACGGCTTCGGGTATTTGGTTCGTGCGCGAGGTCTGTGTGGTCTCGCGACACAGCCGCAAGGTTGACCGCATCGTGCTGGCCTGGTCGGTGTTCGGCTTGTTGTTCCCGGCGGTCTACCTGCTGCTGCTGAACCGGCCGGCCTTCATCGTGCTCAACCTCTACGGCCTGATGTCGGTCTTGCTCAGCTTTGGTCTGTGCATCTGGACCTGGCGCCGCGGCGAGACCTATGCGGGCTGGATGGCGCTGGGTTTTCTGCCGGTGCACCTGGCGTATCCGTTTCCGGCGCTGCGCAGCGCGGGCGTGCTGCCGGACAGCTGGGCCACGCAGTACGCGGTGCTGATCGGCTCGGCGATCGAGATTCCACTGTTGCTCTACATCCTGCACCGCCGCGCCAAGGACTTCAACGAAAACCGAGCACGCCTGCGCGCGATCGAAAGCACCGATCCTTTGACGGGACTGACGATTTCACCGGTCTTGCTGCTGCGCCTGCGCGATGCCCTGCGCCGCGCGCGGCGCTACGGCCACCGCTTCGGACTGGTGCTGGTGGAGTTGGCCAATCACGCCGCCATCGTCGAACGCGAGGGGCGCGAGGCGGGTGACCGGGCGCTGGTGGTCACGGCCTCGCGCCTGTCGGCCGTGGTGCGCGATGTGGACACGGTCTGCCGCATCAGCGAGACGCGTTTTGCGGTGCTGGTCGAAGGCCCCGAAGACCTCAAGCTGCTGGGCCAGCACATCGTGGCCAAAGGCCTGGAGCGGGTGCCCCAGTTGCCGGCGGACATGGCCCTGCGCTTTCGTCTGGTGTCGGCCGCGATGCACGACGAGGCCGACGGATCGGTGGATGACAACCGCTTGATGGAGCGCTTGCACCATGCGCTGGACCGGCTCGCCGACGATCCGCGCAAGGTGGTGCTGCACCTGCCCCAGGCGGTCTGAAACCCGCCCGTCGTCAGAAGTGGGCGAGGTAGCCGCCGTCCACCACCAGCGTGTGCCCGCTCACGTAGCTGGCTGCGGGTGAGGCCAGGAACACGGCGGCGCCGGCGATCTCGTCGGGTTGGCCCCAGCGGCCGAGTGAACTGCGTTGCTGCAACCAAGCCAGGGTACGGGCATCGTTGACCATGGCGGCGTTGGTGTCGGTGGCGAAGTAACCGGGCGCAATGGCGTTGACGTTGATGCCGTGCGGGCCGAGCTCGGCGGCCAGCGCGCGGGTGAGCGCTTCGAGCGCGCCCTTGCTGGTGGTGTAGGCGGCGTCACCGGCGCGCGCGATCGGCCCGGCAATGGAGGTCACGTTGATGATGCGGCCGAAACCCTGGGCACGCATGGGACGGGCGGCTTCCCGGCACAGGTGCCAGGCCGACACGAGGTTGGCTTCCAGCAGGTCGCGCAGGGCCTGGGCGGGCAGCTCGTCCAGCGGCTGTCGCCGGCGCTGGCCCACGTTGTTGATCAGGATGTCCAGGCGCCCGCTCTCGGCCAGCACTTGGGCCACGGCGTCGGTGGCCGCGGCTTCGTTGGTCACATCGAATGGCAGTGCGTGCACCCGGGAGCCCCTGGCGGTTGCGCGCGCATGCTCCACGGCCGGGCGCAGGCTGGCGGCGTCGCGGCCGTTGAGCCAGACCTCGGCGCCGTGGGCGGCGAGTGCCGTGGTCATGGCCAAGCCCAGGCCACGGCTGGCGCCGGTGACCAGGGCCACGCGGCCTTGCAGGGAGAAGAGGGGGGTGGGATTCGGGGCGGTGGGATTCACGCGCGAATTATCGGCGCGCACCCCACCCGCCGTGCGGCGCCGCTCAGGCCGTGAGTTCGGCCATCGCGGATTGCGGGAAAGCCAGGTCGGGCTCCATGGTCTCCAGCGGCAGCGTGAAGTAGAAGGTGCAGCCCGCGCCCGGCGCCGTTTCCGACCAGATGCGGCCACCGTGGCGGTCGATGATGCGCTGCGCCAGGGCCAGGCCGGTGCCCGTGCCCTCGAAGTCCATCGAATGGTGCTGGCGCTGGAACATCACGAACAGGTTGTGTGCCTTCTCCAGGTCGAAGCCGGCGCCGTTGTCGCTCACATAGAAGGTGCGTCCGCCCAGCGGGTTGACCTTCCAGCCCACCTTGATGACGGCATCGCTGCGCTTGGCGGTGTACTTCACCGCGTTGTCGAGCAGGTTGCCCCAGGCCTGGGCCAGCAGCATGGCGTCGCCACGGACCATGGGCAGGTCCTGATCGATCATCCATTCGATGTTGCGGTTCGGGTTTTCCTGTTTCAGGTGGGCCACCACGCCGTGCAGCAAGGGCGCCATCGGCACCGGTTGTGATTCCAGCGCCACGCGACCGAGCCGCGCGTATTCCAGCAGGCCTTCGATCATCAGGCTCATGCGTTTGGACGCCTTGGCGATGGAGGTCTGGTACTGGCGGGCGAGGTTGTCGGTGGACGCGCCGGTTTGTTCCTGCAGCAGGCTCACGAAGCTGGCGATGTGGCGCAGCGGCGCGCGCAGGTCGTGCGAGACCATGTGCGAGAACACGTCCAGGTCCTTGTTGGCGGCCACCAGCTGCTGCGTGCGTTCGGCCACGCGTTTTTCCAGTTCGCGGTTGAGGTCGTTCATCACGTCCTCCAGGCTCTTGGCCGCGGTCATGTCGCGCGTGATGCTGGAGAGGCCCTGCAACTCGCCGGCCTCGTTGCGCAGCGCGGTGAGCACGGTGTGCGCCCAGAAGCGCGAGCCGTCCTCGCGCAGGCGCCAGCCGCGCGACTCCCATTGCCCGTGGTCCTTGGCCAGGCGCAACACCTGTCCTGGATCCACCTCGTCTTCACCGGCGTTGTCGGTGCACATGAGCGTCTCATACGACTGGCCGACGATCTGCGAGCGCTGGTGGCCGTGCAGACGCTGGGCGCTCTCGGTCCATTCGGTCACGGCGCCGACCTCATTCACGAAATAAATGCAGTAGTCCTGGATGGCGTCGACCATCAGGCGGTAGCGTTGTTCGCTGGCAAACAGCTCCTCGGAACGCTCGCGCACCCGGTCTTCCAGATCCTGGTTGGCGTGCAGCACGAATTCTTCGGTACGCCGGCGGTCGGTGATGTCGTGCAGCTCGATGAACAGACCTTCAATTTCGCCGTTTTGCACATCGGGGAGGTAGTGGATCTCGAAGTAGCTGCGCCCGCCGTCGGCGGCGGTGCGTTCGGCTTCGAAATTCTGCGCCTGGCCGCCCAGTGTCGCCAGCACGCGCGGCATGATTTCGGGCAAGACCTCTGGCCGCACGACCTCGCTGAGGTGAGAGCCCACCATCGCTTCGGGCGTCTTGCCATAGCGCTCCGCGTGCGCGTTGTTGGCAAAGCGGCAGAACAGGTTTTTGTCGTAGTAGGCCAGTCGGGCCGGAATGCGGTTGGTGATGCTGCGCAGGATGGCGTCTTGCGGCGCATCGGCGGTGTGGCCGGCCGGCACGTTGCCCAGGTCGGTCACCATCGTGCTGGTGTGCAGAAAACGGCCCTCGGCGTCGTAGACGGCGGTGGACGTGAGCCGGGCTTGCAGGAAGTCGCCGTTGGCACGGCACAGCGACAGTGTGAGCGGCTCGGTGCGCCCGCTGACCAGCAGTTGCTCCACGTGGGTGGACGCCCGGGCGCGCGAATCGGGTGCGGTCAGGTCGGTGAGCTTCCTGAACATCAGCACCTCGTCGCGGTCCGTGCCCAGCCAGTCCAGCAAGGTCTGGTTGATGTTGACGCAGCGCAGCTCGGCGTCCAGCGCCAACAGGCCGCAGGGCGCGTTGTCGTACAGGGCGCGGGCGGCGCTGAGGGCGGCCAGCAGTTCATCGGTGATGGGTGCCAGCTGCTGCTCAGTGGTCGGTGCAGAGGTGTCCATGGTGGAAGGCTCCAGGTCGGTTCGGATCGCGGCAAGGCATTTGCTCGTACTTCCTTATCGGACGCTGGCGGCAAAAATTCAGCGGGGTCCGATCGCCGGAATGCGGGGTGAACCGGGTGCATTTCCGGCGAAAAAAAGCCCCGGGGCTTTCGCACCGAGGCTTTTGTGTGGGCGTTGTAAGTGAATGCTTACAGGCCGGCGGCCTTTTTGAGGGCGGCGGCGCGATCGGTGCGCTCCCAGACGAACTCGGGCTCTTCGCGGCCAAAGTGGCCGTAGGCGGCGGTCTTGGTGTAGATCGGGCGCAGCAGGTCCAGCATCTGGATGATGCCCTTGGGACGCAGGTCAAAGTGTTCATTCACCAGGGCGGCGATCTGCTCGTCGGGGATCACGCCCGTGCCTTCCGTGTAAACCGTCACGTTCATCGGGCGGGCCACGCCGATGGCGTAGGCCACCTGGATCTGGCACTGCTTGGCCAGACCGGCGGCCACGATGTTCTTGGCCACGTAGCGCGCGGCATAGGCGGCCGAGCGGTCGACCTTGGAGGGGTCCTTGCCGGAAAACGCGCCGCCGCCGTGCGGGCAGGCGCCGCCGTAGGTGTCCACGATGATCTTGCGGCCGGTCAGGCCGCAGTCGCCCTGCGGGCCGCCGATGACGAAGCGCCCGGTCGGGTTGATCAGGAACTTGGTGTCCTTCAACCATTCCTTGGGCAGCACCGGCTTGATGATCTCTTCAATGATGGCCTCAACAAACGAGGCCTTCATCTTGGTGGGCGTTTCGCTCTGGTCGGGGCTGTGCTGGGTGGAGAGCACCACGGTGTCGATGCTGTGCGGCTTGCCGTCCACGTAGCGCATGGTCACCTGGCTTTTGGCATCGGGCCGCAGGAATGGCAGGCGGCCGTCCTTGCGCAGCTGGGCCTGGCGCTCCACGAGGCGGTGGGCGTAGTAAATGGGCGCGGGCATCAGCTCGGGCGTTTCGTCGCAGGCGTAGCCGAACATCAGGCCCTGGTCGCCAGCGCCGATGTTGAGGTGGTCGTCGGACGCATGGTCCACGCCCTGGGCGATGTCGTTGCTCTGCTTGTCGTAAGCCACCAGCACCGCGCAGCCCTTGTAGTCGATGCCGTACTCGGTGTTGTCGTAGCCGATGCGTTTGAGCGTGTCGCGCGCCACCTGGATGTAGTCCACATGCGCGTTGGTCGTGATCTCGCCGGCCAGCACCACCAGACCGGTGTTGCACAGCGTTTCAGCGGCCACACGGCTGCGGGGGTCCTGCTCGAAAATTGCGTCCAGGATCGCGTCGGAAATCTGGTCGGCAACCTTGTCGGGGTGGCCTTCAGAGACGGATTCGGAGGTGAAAAGAAAGTCGTTCGCCATGGTTAAACTCCAAGTTGGTTGATCGGCGTTGCCGGTCTGTCAGAGTTCGGCGAACGCTTTAGCGGAATTTATGAATCGCCCCGCAATTAGTTCAGTAACTCGGCGATGAGCGGATTCTAGACCATGGTCTGAGCTCCATCCTGTCATCCACCCCCGCCTTGGCACCGCTGATCCACCTCCTTTTTCGCGCCTTCGGCCTGCTGCCCTTGCCCGTGCTGCACGCACTGGGCTGGGTGTTGGGTTGGGCCAGCTTTCTGCTCTCGGGCCGCTACCGGCGCCGCCTGCTCGCCCACGCTGAACAGGCTGGGTATTCCACAAGCCTTGCCCTGAGTTCGGTGGGGGAGGCCGGCAAGCTGGTGGCCGAGCTGCCGCGGCTGTGGCTGGGCCGGCCGGTGCCTGTGGTCTGGCAAGGTGCCGAGCACATAGAGGCCGCACAGGCGGGTGGTGCGGGGGTGTTGTTCCTCACGCCACACCTGGGTTGTTTTGAAATCACCGCCCAGGCCTATGCCCAACGCTTCGGCCCCCGGCATCCCATGACGGTGCTGTTCCGCCCGGCGCGCCAGGCCGCGCTGCGCGATCTGGTGGCGGGCGCCCGGCAACGCCCGGGCCTGCACACTGCACCGACCACGCTGGCTGGGGTGAAGCAGCTCATCAAGGCGTTGAAGATCGGCGATGCGGTGGGCTTGTTGCCCGACCAGGTACCACCCGACGGCCAGGGCGTGTGGGCGCCGTTCTTCGGGCGCGACGCCTACACCATGACACTCTCGGCGCGGCTGGCACAGGCGGGCAACGCGCAGGTGCTGATCAGCTGGGGCGAACGTTTGAGCTGGGGCCGGGGCTACCGGGTGCACGTCCGGGCGTTCGGGCCATTGGACAGCGACCCGGTGCAGGCGGCCGGCCAGATCAACCGGGCCATGGAGGCGCTGGTGCGAGAATGCCCGGCCCAGTACCTCTGGTCGTACGACCGATACAAGACCCCACCGCCCGCTCGCTGATGTCCCAGCCTCTTCCCGTTTCCGAGCATCAGCTGCCACCTGGCGGCATCACCAACCGGCTGGGTGTGCTTTTCATGCGCCTGCTCGCGAGCCTGCCGTTGTCGTGGGTACGCGCCTTGGGCTGGATGCTGGGCCAGGCGCTGCACCTGGTGGCCGCGCGTCGCCGCCGCATTGCGCTCACCAACTGGGGCCTGTGTTTTCCCGAGCAGGGTTCTGCCGAGCGCAACCGTGCGGTGCGCCAGCACTTCGTTTTTTTTGCCCAGGCCTGGCTGGACCGCAGCTGGTTGTGGGAGGCCAGCGACGCCACCATCCGGCGCCGCCTGAAACTCACCGGCGACCTGCAGGCGCTGGCCGGCAACGAGCCCACGGTGCTGTTTGCGCCGCACTTCGTGGGCATGGACGCCGGCTGGACCGCGTTGACCGCGCACCTGGAGCGCCGCTTCTGCGGCATCTACGCCGAGCAGCTCAACGCCGACGTGGACCGCTGGATGTCGCAAGGCCGCCAGCGTTTTGGCGAACCCCACATCGTGGCCATGCGCCAGGGCCTCAAGCCGCTGGTGGCAGCGTTGCGCCAGGGACTGCCCATGTACCTGCTGCCCGACATGGACTACGGCACGCGCGACTCGGTCTTCGTGCCTTTTTTCGGCGTGCAGACCGCCACCATCACCTCGCTTTCGCGGTTTGCCCGCATGGCGCGGGCGCGCGTGGTGCCGGTGGTCAGCCGCCTGACGAAAGAGGGCTACGAGGTGACAGTGCATTCGCCCTGGGCCAACTACCCCACGGGCGATGTGGCGGCCGACACGGCCACGATGAACACGTACCTTGAAGGCTTCATCCGCGCCACGCCCGAGCAGTACTACTGGGTGCACAAACGCTTCAAGACGCGGCCCGAAGGCGAGGCTTCTTTTTACGCCGGCCTCTGACAACGCCCGCTCACGCTTTCAGGAAATCGCCGATCAGTGCGGCCACCTGCTGCGGCTGTTCGTGCACGATCCAGTGCGTGGCGCCGGGCACGCGTTCGATGCGCAGATCGGGCGCAAAGCCCTCCAGCCCGTCCAGCAAGGCTTCGGGCAAGGCTGTGTCGCCCAGCCCCCAGACCACCAGCGTGGGCACATTCACCGTCACGCGTTCGCGCGGCAACTGCACGGCCACAGCACCGGGATCGCTGGCGGTGGGCGGGCGCAGCGGCGAGGCTGCGTAGTAAGCGCAAGGGCCGTGCAGCCCTTGGCGCCAGACAGCCCGGTACTGGTCGCGGGTGGCGTCGTTCAGCCAGGCCAAGGGCCCGCTGTCGGCTGCCATGTTGGTGAAAAAGGGCCACAGGCGTGCGAAATCGTTCTCGGCAAGCAATGCCGGCGCATCCGGTCGAGCGAGAAAGTTCATGTAGGCGCTGGACGCCTGCTGCGTGGGGGAGTTCGCCAGTTCGCGCTGGAACGTAGCGGGGTGGGGCGCGTTCACGATGGCCAGCCGGCGCATGGCCGCCGGATGCTGCGCGGCCACGCTCCAGGCCAGTGCGCCGCCCCAGTCGTGCGCCACCAGGCAGGCCAGTTGGCCCGGCGTGGGGCCGTCCTGCGTGATGGCCTCGATCAGCGCGGTGAGGTCTTGCACCAGCGGCTTGGCGCGGTACGCCGCCACGTCGGCGGGTGCACTCGACTGTTCATAGCCGCGCAGGTTGGGCGCCACGCAGCGGTAGCCGCCGTGCTCGTGCTTTGCGAAATGCATGAGCAGCTCGTCCCACACAAACGCAGCTTCGGGAAAGCCATGCAGGAACAGCAGCACCGGCCGGCCGCGCTCGCCAGCGGCGCGGCAGCTCAGCGTGATGCCGTGTGGCAGCGTTTGTTGAAAGGTATCGATCATGGCGGGCTGTCTCCTTGGGCCCGCGCACGGTCAATCGAGGGCGGGCGGCTCGTCTTCGGGTTCTTCGACCGGGGCCGGTACGGCCACGGCGGGGCCGTTTTCGTGCGTCCAGCGCCATAGCATCTGGGCCACTTCGTCCAGGCCCTTCTTCTTCAGGGCCGAGAAGAGTCTCGCCTCGCCACCACCCGACTGCAGTCGCGCAATCGACAGCGCTTTTTGCGCTTCGGCGTGGTTGAGCTTGTCGGACTTGGTGAGCAGCACCAGGAACTTCAGACCTTCCTGCACGCGCGGGCGGATCACCTCGAGCAGGATGTCGTCGAGTTCGGTCAGGCCCAGGCGCGGGTCAATCAGCAGTACCACGCCCTTGAGGTTTTCGCGCGTGAGCAGGTAGTTGCCCATGACGCGCTGCCAGCGCAGCTTGGCCTCGCGCGGCACGGCGGCGTAGCCGTAGCCGGGCAGGTCGGCCAGCACAGCGTCGGTGACACCCTGCTTGCCGAGCGAGAACAGGTTGATGCTCTGCGTGCGGCCTGGTGTCTTGGAAGCGAAGGCCAGGCGCTTTTGCTGCGTCAGGGTGTTGATGCAGGTGGACTTGCCGGCGTTGGAGCGGCCGACAAAGGCCACCTCGGGCACGGTGAGCGGCGGCAGGTGTTCGAGCTGCGGGGCGGTGGTGAGAAAGCGGGCGGTGTGCAACCAGCCGTGCGCGATCTTCACATCGGGGTTCAGCGGATCGGTGGGTTTTCCAGCGTTGGGTGTCCGGGCTTGGGGGCTTTTGGCGTCCGCGGACGGGGAAGCAGGGGGGGAGGCTGGAGTGTGGTTCTGGGTCATTGGGGGGTTTTCCCGAGAGGGCATTGTAAAATCGAATGGCTGTAACAAGACAGATCGCGAAATTCTTCAACCCGAACACGTCGCTCGCGACGCCCGTCCCGTCATGAAATTGCCTGTTTCCCTTCTTTGCGCCGCCGCTGCCGTGGCTTTGTCGTTCAGTGTTCAGGCGCAGTCGGTCAAGCCCGATCTGGCCAAAGGCGCAGCGTTGTACGGTCAGGTCTGTGTGGCTTGCCACGCAGCCGACGGCAACTCCACCACCCCGGCGAACCCCAAACTGGCGCAGCAACACCCCGAATACCTGGTCAAGCAGCTGCACGAGTTCAAGGCCGGCAAACGCGCCAATGCCATCATGGCGGGCTTCTCGGCAGCCCTGTCCGACGACGACATGCGCAACATCGGTTTCTGGCTCGCGTCTCAGAAAGCCGCGCCCGGCGCCGCCACCGACAAGGACCTCGTGACCCTGGGCGAGCGCATTTACCGCGGCGGCATTCCCGATCGCCAGATCGCCGCCTGCGCGGGCTGCCACAGCCCCAACGGCGCGGGCATTCCAGCCCAGTACCCCCGCCTGTCCGGCCAGCACGCCGAGTACACCGAAACCCAGCTCAAGCATTTCCGCGACGGCACGCGTGCCAACAACGTGCAGATGACGGGTGTGGCCGCCAAGATGAACGACCGCGAAATCAAGGCGGTGTCTGACTTCATCGCTGGCCTGCGCTGAGACCTGCTGCGCCTTGGCTGTCGGGATATAAGCAATCGTTAATATTTAGCGGCACAATGCGGTAATGCCTTCCGGCGGTGAACCGCCAGCCAAAAACAACATCACAACAGGGCGCGTTCCGGGATCACTGGAACCGCCCTTTTTGTTGAACCGTTCTCCCCTCCCCACTGCTCCATGACCGTTTCCACCCAAGGCCTGCACATCCGCACCGGCTCGCGCATCGTCAGCGAGACGGTGGAGCTGTTGTCGTCGATGCGGTTCTCCATCTCACTGCTCACCGTCATCTGCATCGCCTCGGTGATCGGCACGGTGGTGAAGCAGCATGAGCCCTTCAACAACTACGTCAACCAGTTCGGGCCGTTCTGGGCCGATGTGTTCGCCAGCGCCAACCTGACCTCGGTTTACAGCGCGTGGTGGTTTTTGCTGATCCTCGCTTTTCTGGTGGTGAGCACCAGCCTGTGCATTGCCCGCAACACGCCCAAGATCCTGGCCGACTTCAAGGTCTACAAGGAAAATATCCGCGAGCAAAGTCTGAAGGCGTTTCCACACCGCGCTGAAAGCACGCTGGTGGAGACGCCGCAGGCCGCGGCCAACCGCATCGGCCAGACGCTGCTGGGCTCGGGCTGGAAGGTCAAGCTGCAGTCGCGCGACACGCCACACGGCCAGGGCTGGATGGTGGCGGCCAAGACCGGCGCGGCCAACAAGATCGGCTACATCGCGGCGCACAGCGCCATCGTGCTGGTGTGCATCGGTGGCCTGCTTGACGGCGACCTGATGGTGCGCGCGCAGACCTGGTTCAACGGCAAGTCCGCGTTCACCGGCGGCGGCCTGATCGCCGATGTGCCGGCGCAGCACCGCCTCTCGTCCAGCAACCCGACCTTCCGCGCCAACCTGCTGGTGACCGAGGGCACGACCGCGAGCACGGCCATCCTGGCCCAGCCCAACGGCGTGTTGCTGCAAGACCTGCCGTTCTCGGTCGAGCTCAAGAAGTTCATCGTCGAGTACTACGAGACCGGCATGCCCAAGCTGTTCGCCAGCGACATCGTGATTACCGACTTCGAGACGGGTGAGAAGAAGGAAGCACGCGTGGAGGTGAACCACCCGGCGAGTCACCGCGGTATCAACATCTACCAGTCGAGCTTTGACGACGGCGGCTCGCGCGTGAAGCTGCAGGCCGTGCCGCTGAACCGCCCTACGCGCCCCTTCGAGATCGAAGGCACCATCGGTGGATCGAGCGCTCTGAGCAACGGCGACGACAAGCTGGTGCTGGAATACACCGGCCTGCGCACGATCAACGTGGAGAACTTTGCAGGCATGAACCCGGCTGCGGGCGTGGATGTGCGCAAGGTCGACCTGCGCAGCTCGATCGAAAGCCGGCTGGGCAGTGGCCACAAGACCAGCACCGAAAAAACCTTGCGCAACGTGGGACCGAGCATCACTTACAAACTGCGCGACGCGGCCGGCCAGGCGGTGGAGTACCACAACTACATGCTGCCGATGGAGATCGAAGGCGCGCGCATGTACCTGCTGGGTCTGCGCGAGACGCCGTCCGAGCCTTTCCGCTACCTGCGCATTCCGGTGGACGAGAACGACAGCATGGACGGCTTCGTGCGCCTGCGCGCTGCGCTCGACGATCCGCAGATGCGTGAACTCGCGGTGCGTCGCTACGCGGTGTCGGCGGTGGAAGACGGGCGCCCGGAGCTGGCTGAAGCGCTGGTGGCCTCCGCCACGCGCGCACTGGCCTTGTTTGCCGGGACCGAGCCTGCTGCGCAGATCACGCCGGTGGCGGACGGTGCTGTCACCAAACCCCCCGTGGTGGGCGGCTTGCAGGCCGTGTCGAATTTTCTGGAGAACAACGTGCCGCAGGCCGAGCGCGAACGCGCCAGCGAGGTGCTGGTGCGCATCTTGAACGGCACGCTGTTCGAGCTGTTGCAGGTGAGCCGCGAAAGCGCCAAGCTGCCGCCACTGGAGCGCAACGACGCCACGCAGCAGTTCATGACGCAGGCCGTCATCAGCCTGAGCGACACCTTTTTCTATCCCGCACCCATGACGTTCCAGCTCAAGGACTTCACGCATGTGCAGGCCAGCGTGTTTCAGGTGGCGCGTGCGCCGGGTCAGAACATCGTCTACCTCGGCTGCCTGTTGTTGATTGTGGGCGTGTTCGCCATGCTCTACGTGCGCGAGCGCCGTTTGTGGGTGTGGCTTGCGCCCTCGGCCGAGCAGTCGTCCACGGCCACCATGGCTTTGTCGTCGAACCGCAAGACGATGGAAGCTGACCGCGAGTTTGAAGTTTTGAAGACCCAGTTGTTGAAGGTGCCAGCATGAATACCGCCACCGCGAACCAGACCATCGAACTGAAAAAAGACCGGGGCGGCCACGGCCTGGAACCGAGTTACTTTGCCCGCCGCAATGTGTGGGACTGGCTCTTTGCCGCGCTGGTCGTGGCGGGCACGGCCATCGCGTTTGCGTTGTATGGCTCGGCCATGGACGGGTACGAGAAGGCCATTCTGGCGGGCACAGCGCCGTCCCTGATCTGGTTGGGTTGGTTCTGGCGGCCGCTGCGTGCCTTGTCGGTGGCCGTGGCTGCGTTTGCGCTGCTGGCGATCTGGCTGTACCAGACGCCCGCGGGCACGGCCGATCTGGCGCGTGCCGATCAGATGTTCATGCTGAAGTACTTCATCTCCAGCCAGTCGGCCATCCTGTGGATGAGCATGTTGTTCTTCATGAGCACCGCGTTTTACTGGATGGGCATGTTCACCCGCGCCGGCGACACCTTCGAGCTGCTGGGTTCGCGCCTGGCCTGGGTGGCCGTGACGCTGGCACTCATCGGCACCATGGTGCGCTGGTACGAGAGCCACCAGATCGGCCCGGACATCGGCCACATCCCGGTGAGCAACCTGTACGAGGTGTTCGTGTTGTTCTGCTGGATGACCGCCGCCTTTTACCTGTACTACGAAGACCAGTACAAGACCCGCCGCATGGGCGCGTTCGTGATGCTGGTGGTGAGCGCAGCTGTGGGCTTCCTGCTCTGGTACACGGTGATTCGCGAAGCGCATGAAATCCAGCCGCTGGTGCCGGCGCTCCAAAGCTGGTGGATGAAGCTGCATGTGCCCGCCAACTTCATCGGCTATGGCACCTTCGCCATCGCGGCCATGCTCGCCTTCGCCTACCTCATCAAGCAGAGCGCCAACGAAACCCGCTGGTACAAGCTGGCGCCGCTGTGGATCCTGGGTCTGGTGCTGTGCCTGGAGCCCATCGTGTTCCGCCAGTCGGCGGCCGAGAAGGGTGGCAGCTACTGGTTCGTCTATTTCGGCGTGTCGGCGTTGATCGTGGCCACCATCATGTTCGGCCGCAAACGCATCGCCGAGCGCCTGCCGAGCTTTGAGGTGCTGGACGATGTGATGTACAAGGCCATCGCCGTGGGCTTTGCCTTCTTCACCATTGCTACCGTGCTGGGTGCCCTGTGGGCGGCCGAGGCTTGGGGCGGCTACTGGAGCTGGGACCCGAAGGAAACCTGGGCGCTGATCGTCTGGCTGAACTACGCGGCCTGGCTGCACATGCGCCTCATGAAGGGCCTGCGCGGTACCGTGGCGGCCTGGTGGGCGCTGGTGGGTCTGGCGGTCACGACCTTTGCGTTCCTCGGCGTGAACATGTTCCTGTCGGGCCTGCACAGCTACGGCGAACTCTGATCGCTGCGGTGGGGTCAAGCGGGCAGGCTGGTAGGGCCTGTCCCGGAACTTTGTAAGAATCGCGGCTGTCCGACGACTCACGGCAAGTCCTGTGCGGCATCTTCTGCGCAGGGCGTTGTACCAGTCAGGACCGCCCCATGCTCATCCGCACTTCCCAAGACGGTTTCAACCACCCCTTCCCCAGCGACATCACGTCCAAGGCGGCCTACCAGAACCGTCGGCAGTGGCTGCAGCGCAGCGCATTCACCGCTGCTGCGCTGGGCGGTGTGGCTTCGCTGGCCACGCCGGATGCCTGGGCGCAGACCGCCGGCAGCACGCCCAGACCGGGCAAGCTGCTGCCGCTGCCGGGCAAGGCCTCCAGCGTGCCCGGTGCCACCACGGTGGAGAAGCTGACCTCGTACGACGACGCCAGCACTTACAACAACTACTACGAGTTCGGCACCGACAAGTCGGACCCGGTGGTCACCGCCAAGACGCTCAAACCACGTCCCTGGACGGTGGCGGTGGAAGGCCTGGTGAACAAGCCCGGCACTTTCGACCTGGACGCGCTGCTCAAGCTCAGCCCAATGGAAGAGCGCATCTACCGCCTGCGCTGTGTCGAAGGTTGGTCGATGGTGGTGCCTTGGGTAGGCTATTCGATGGCCGAACTGATCAAGCAGGTGCAGCCGCAGGGCAGCGCGAAGTTCGTGGAGTTCGTGACGCTGGCCGACAACAAGCAGATGCCCGGCTTGAACGCGAACGTGCTGGAGTGGCCCTACGTGGAAGGGCTGCGGCTGGACGAAGCCATGCACCCACTCACGCTGCTGGCCTTCGGCATGTACGGTGAGGTCTTGCCCAACCAGAACGGCGCGCCGGTGCGGCTGGTGGTGCCGTGGAAATACGGCTTCAAAAGCGGCAAGTCGATCGTGAAGATCCGTTTCACCGACAAGGAGCCGCGCACCGCGTGGAACCGCGCCGCGCCGCAGGAGTACGGCTTCTATTCGAACGTGAATCCTCAGGTGTCCCACCCGCGCTGGAGCCAGGCCACCGAGCGGCGCATCGGCGAAGAGGGGGGCTTGTTTGCCAAGCGCCGCCAGACCCAGATGTTCAACGGCTACGAGCCCCAGGTCGGCCAGCTGTACGCGGGCATGGACCTGCGCAAGTTGTTCTGATGGAGGCCATCCGCTCGCCCGGGCTGCCGGCTGGCTCGCGCCCTGCGGGTTCGCGCATCAACCGCTGGCTGGGCCACCGCGCGGCCAAGCCGATCGGCTTCGTGCTGGCCTTGCTGCCGTTCGCCTGGCTGGTCTGGGCGGCCTTCGCCAACCAGCTCGGTGCCAACCCGGCCGAGGCGCTGATCCGCTCGCTGGGTGACTGGACCATCCGTTTCCTGGTGCTGGTGCTGGCCATCACGCCGCTGCGCACGCTGACCGGCTGGGTGGCGCTGGCGCGGCTGCGCCGCATGGTGGGCCTGTTCGTGTTCTTTTATGCCTGCATGCACCTGCTGGCTTACGCTTGGTTCGACATGGAATTCAGCGTGCCCGGCATCGTGGACGACGTGATCAAGCGCCCGTTCATCCTGGTGGGTTTTCTGGGTTGGCTGCTCTTGCTGGCACTGGCCGCCACCTCGTTCAACCGCGCCATCCGCGCCATGGGCGCCCAGCGCTGGCAGATGCTGCACCGCGCGGTGTACGCCATCGCCGGCTTGGCGGTGCTGCATTTTTTCTGGATGCGCAGCGGCAAGAACGACTTTGCCGAGGTCGCGGTGTACGCGGCACTGTTTGCCGCGTTGTTGGGGTGGCGTCTCTGGCGGCGCCTCTCGAAGCCGCGCATCGCCTGACGCTAAACCTCAGACGGTGGGCAGCAGGCTTTCCAGGCGCAGTTGATCTGCAGCCGACTCGCGCGCCCGGATCAGCGTGGCCGTTGTGCCATTCACCAGCACCTCGGCAGCCCGACCCCGCGTGTTGTAGTTGCTCGCCATGCTCATGCAGTAGGCACCGGCCGACAGCACCGCCAGCAGATCACCCGCCTGCGCGGCCAGCGCACGGTCGCGGCCCAGCCAGTCGCCGCTCTCGCACACCGGGCCCACCACATCCCAGGTGGTGGGCGAATCGGCGCGGGGCGTCACCTCAACGATGCGGTGGAAGGCTTGGTACATCGCGGGGCGCGGCAGGTCGTTCATGGCTGCGTCCACGATCAGAAAGTTCTTTTGCTCGCCAGGTTTCTGGTACAGCACCTCGGTCAGGCACACACCCGCGTTGCCCACCAGCGAGCGCCCGGGCTCGATGAAGATCTTGCGATCGCCAAAACCGCGCTCGTCCAGGCGCTGCAGGAGCTGCTGCCAGAGCGCATCGGCCTGTGGTGGCGTGTCGCCGTGGTAGTCGATGCCCAGGCCACCGCCAAAGTCGATGTGCTCGATCGGCACGCCCGCGGCTTCGATGCTCTGCACCAGATCGATCACCCGGTCCATGGCATCAAGGTAAGGCCCGGTCTGCGTGATCTGCGAGCCGATGTGGCAGTCGATGCCGACCACGCGCAGACCGCTGCACGCGGCCGCGTGCTGGTAAGTGGCCACCACGTCTTCGTGCGCGATGCCGAACTTGTTGCCTTTGAGGCCGGTGGAAATGTAGGGATGCGTCTGGGCGTCCACATTGGGGTTCACGCGCACGCTCACCGGCGCGCGTTGTCCCATGCTGCGGGCCACTTCGTCGAGCACGTCGAGCTCGGCGCGGCTCTCCACGTTGAAGCAACCGATACCGGCTTGCAGTGCGCGGCGCATCTCGGCGCGCGTCTTGCCCACGCCGGAGAAGATCACCTTGCCGGGCTCGACACCCGCGGCCAGGGCGCGTTCGAGTTCGCCACCCGAGACGATGTCCAGACCACAGCCTGCGCGCACCAGCGTCTGCAGAATGCCCAGCGTGGAGTTGGCCTTCATGGCGTAACAGATCTGGTGCGAACGCCCAGCCAGACCGCGCTGGTAGGCGGCCAGCGCGTCCAGCATGGCGGCGCGGCTGTAGACGAACAGCGGTGTTCCGTGTTGCTCGGCCAACTGCTTGAGCGACACGCCTTCCATCACGAGTTCACCCGCCTGGTACGAGATGAAGGGGGGCAAGTTCATGGGAGGCTGGCCGGGCAGGGTGGTCATGCTGGAAAAAAGGAGCAGATGGATGGGATGCACAGGCCGGCGGCAAGACCCACGTCGTGGTTCAGCGCGGCGCTGGGCTGGACTGCGGCGGCGTCACGGTGTTCACGCTGGCTGGCGCCGGTGCTCCGGTGGGCAGGTACAGCGGACCTTTCTGGCCACAAGCCGACAGCAACAGCACGCCGAGCACCATGCCCACACCCCGCGTGCGTGAAGGGGGGCGGCCTAGAATGCGTGTCGTTCTCAACATGTACCCATTGTAATGACCGACACCGAGTACCAGGACCTGGCAGAGGCGCTTCTGCGATCGATTGAACTGGCCTGCGATCGCATCAACGATCAAACCGATGCCGATGTCGACAACCAGCGTGTGGGCGGCATGATCACGATGACATTCGCCAACGGCAGCCAGATCATCGTCAACCTGCAAAAGCCGCTGCAGGAGGTCTGGCTGGCGGCGCGCGCCGGCGGTTTCCATTACCGTCACGACGGCGTGGCCTGGATGGACACCAAAGGCCAGGGCGAGTTTCTCGCCCACCTCTCCCGTTTCGCCTCCGAACAATCCGGGCAGGCGCTGGACTTCAGTTCCTGAACAGATCGAGGATGCCGCGCCTGTCGTCCACCGCAGGAGCGGCGGCGGGAGTTGCTTGAACGCTGGCTGGGTCCGTGACCACTGGTGCGGCTGCGCCTGGCCAAGGATCCTGCAACCCCAGCCCGTGCACACCGTTGCCCGGGCCGAACTCCTCGTAGTACCACTCGCCACCCACGTTGATCACGCCAGGAGGGGGCGTGTAGGGCGACACAGGAACATCCTTGAGCGCCAGAGACATGAACGAAATCCAGATCGGCAAACTCAGGCCGCCACCGGTTTCGCGGCTGCCCAGGTTGCGCGGCGTGTCGTACCCGACCCAGGCCGCGGCCACCAGCGTGGGCTGATAGCCCACGAACCACGCATCCACCGAATCGTTGGTGGTGCCGGTCTTGCCAAACAAATCTGTTCGTTTCAAGGTGGCTTGCGCGCGCGCTGCCGTGCCCGAACGGGTGATTTCCTGCAGCAGGCTGTTCATGATGAAAGCGTTGCGCGGCTCGATGGCGCGTTGCGCGTCGGCCAGTTGCGCCTCGGGCGCCTCAAACAGCACCTTGCCTTTGTGATCGGCAACCCGCGTGATCAGCGTGGGCGCAACGCGATAACCGCCATTGGCGAACACGCCGTAACCCACCGCCATCTGCATCGGCGTCACCGAGCCCGCGCCCAAGGCCATGGTGAGGTAAGGCGGATGCTTGTCGATGTCGAAGCCAAAACGCCCGACCCACTGTTGTGCACTTTGCGTGCCCACCAGCTGCAGCACCCGGATGGATACCATGTTCTTGGACTTCGCCAACGCGCGGCGCACCGACATCGGTCCTTCGAACTGCCCGTCGTAGTTCTTGGGCTCCCAGGGCTTGCCGCCGGTGGCATCCGCACTGTAGAAAAGCGGTGCATCGTTGACGATCGTCATGGGCGTGAGTCCCTTCTCAAGGGCCGCCGAGTAAATGAAGGGCTTGAAGCTGGAGCCCGGCTGGCGCCAGGCTTGCGTCACGTGGTTGAACTTGCTTTTCTGGAAATCAAAGCCTCCCACCAGTGCGATCACCTTGCCGGTGCGCGGGTCCATGGCCACGAAGGCCGACTCCACTTCAGGCAACTGTGTGATGCGCCAAGTCTTGTTGGCGGTCTGCACCACCCGGATCACCGCTCCGGGTCGGATCTTGACATTGGGCCCCGCCTTGTCCGACAGCCCGGACTGCACCGGTTTGAGTCCCTCGCCGGTGATTTCAAACGGCTCTCCGTCTTGCCGCACGGCCAGCACCCGCTTTGGCCCAGCTTCCAGCACCACGGCCGAGAGCAAGTCGTCGTTGTCTGGGCGCTCTGCCAGCGCATCGTCAACTGCCTCGTCCAGCGCCGCTTTATCGCTGGGAAGATCTATGAACAGTTCGGGGCCGCGGTAGAACTGGCGACGCTCGTATTCCAGAACGCCCTGGCGCACCGCACGGTAAGCAGCTTCCTGTTCGGCGGCTTTGAGGGATGTGGTGACCACGAGTCCGCGTGTGTAGGCCTCTTCGCCATATTGCGTCACGATGGACTGGCGAACCATCTCGGCCACGAACTCGGCATGCACCTGCGCCACGTTGCCCACGGGACGCAGCTTGAGTTCCTCAGATTTGGCCTCCTCGGCCTGTTCGGCCGTGATGAACCTGTTCTCCACCATGCGGTCGATGATGTGCAACTGCCGAGCGCGGGCCCGGCGCGGGTTTCTGATCGGGTTGTACGCTGACGGCGCTTGCGGCAGGCCGGCGAGCATGGCAGCTTCTGCAATGGTCACGTCCTTGAGCGCCTTGCCAAAGTAAACCTGAGCCGCTGACGAAAATCCGTAGGCGCGCTGACCCAGGAAGATCTGATTCATGTAGATCTCGAGGATCTGCTCCTTGGTGAGCATGTGCTCCAGCTTGAAGGTCAGCAGCACTTCGTAGATCTTGCGCGTGTAGCTCTTCTCGGCCGACAGGTACACATTGCGCGCGACCTGCATGGTGATGGTCGAGGCGCCCTGGCTCTTGGCTTGTCGCAGGTTGGCCAACGCGGCCCGGATCATGCCGCGGTAATCCACGCCGTTGTGTTCAAAGAAGCGCGCATCTTCAATGGCCAGCACCGCGTTCTTCATCACCTCGGGAATTTCGTTGATCGTGAGCAGGTTGCGGCGCTCTTCGCCGAACTCGCCGATCAACTGTCCCTCTGTCGTCAGCACCCGCAATGGCAGCTTGGGACGGTAGTCCGCCAGCCCGGCGACATCGGGCAGATTCGGGTAGGCCACGGCCAGCGCGATGCCCACGGCCATCAACACGCTTACAACACCTGCCGCCGCCAGTCCGGCCACAGCCACCACCAAGCGTCCCATCCAGACCAGTGCTGTGTGGCCCGCAGATACTGGCTTTGAAGTCGTCGAAGGGGTGGGGGTATCTTGGTTGGGCATGCAGTCGATCAGGGCCTCAAACCCCGATTATAAAAATGGCGCTCAGCGGCTTGAGCCAGTGTGGTCGGCATATTGTGAGTTGTTGTGCAACCTGCTGCGCAGCGCTTCATGACAAGCGGACAACCCGGTTCGTCCACGTGTGGTTTTGGCAACGTTTCCAGTTGTCTCAAAGGCAAAATTTCTTTGCTGGACAAAGAGCTTGCTGCTAGCATTCAAGTGAATTCTTAAGTCTGATGCCGGCAGGCGTCATCATATCGGGGGGTCATCTTGATCTCATTGGGGTCGTTATTCAGCCGGGAACCGGCGCCCATGTTGGGCATTGACGTGAGCTCGTCCAGCGTCAAGCTGGTGGAGCTTTCCCGCAACCGATCTGGCGATCTGGTGTTGGAGCGCTGCGCCATGGAGCCGCTGGAGCGCGGCTGGATCACCGACGGCAACATCGAAAAATTCGATGAGGTGGCTGAGGCTGTGCGCCGTGTGGTGCGCAAGAGCGGCAGCAAGACCAAGAACGTGGCGCTGGCACTGCCTGCGTCGGCTGTGATCACCAAAAAAATTATCCTTCCCGGGGGGCTGTCCGACAAGGAGTTGGAAGCTCAGGTTGAGTCGGAAGCCAACCAATACATCCCCTTTTCGCTTGACGAAGTGAGTTTGGACTTCTGCGTGATCGGGCCCAGCGCCAACTCGGTGGGCGATGTCGAAGTCTTGATCGCGGCCTCTCGCAAGGAAAAAGTATCGGATCGCCAGGGCCTGGCCGAGGCCGCTGGTCTCAAGCCCGTGGTGATGGATGTGGAGTCGTATGCGTCCCGCATGGCCGCTGGCCGCGTGATCGAGACGTTGCCCAACCAGGGCATCGATTCCTTGGTGGCGTTGTTTGAGGTGGGTGCGCTGACCACCAGCATGCAGGTCATGCGCAACGACGATGTGTTGTACGAGCGCGACCAAGCTTTTGGAGGTGCGCAGCTGACCCAGCTGATCGTTCGCCAATACGGGTTCTCGGCCGACGAAGCCGAAGCCAAGAAACGCTCGGGGGATTTGCCCGATGACTACCGCGCCGCAGTGCTGGATCCATTCATCGAAAGCATGGCGCAAGAGGTGGGCCGCGCATTGCAGTTCTTCTTCACCAGCACGCCGTACAACAAGGTTGATCACATCCTGTTGGCTGGTGGAAGCGCTGCCCTGCCCGGATTGACCGAGGCGGTGACGCACCAGACATCGTTTGCCTGCATGGTCATCAATCCGTTTGATGCCATGGAAATGTCATCTTCCATCCAGGCCCGCAAGATTTCGCGTGAAGCACCTTCCTACCTGACCTCCACTGGGTTGGCCTTGCGGAGGTTCTACCAATGATCTTGATCAACTTGCTGCCTCACCGCGAGGCTGCCCGCAAGCGGCAAAAGGACCAGTTCTTTACCCAGCTCGGCTTGTCCGCGCTGCTCGGCGGCATCATCTGTGGCGCTGTGTTCACCTGGTACCAAGGTCAAATTTCAGCGCAGCAGGATCGCAACGCCTTCCTGCAGGCTGAAATCACCCGCCTGGATGCCGAAATCAAGGACATCGCCGGTTTGCAGCGGGAGATTGCTTCGCTGCGGGCCCGTCAAACTGCGGTGGAGGACCTTCAAGGCGACCGCAACATTCCGGTGCACCTGCTCGACGAGTTGGTGGTCCAGTTGCCCGATGGCATCTACCTCAAGTCGATGAAGCAAGAGGGCCAGAGTGTGCTGTTGGCCGGTGTGGCGCAATCGCAGGAGCGGGTGTCCGACCTGTTGCGCAATCTGGCCAACAACAGTGCATGGCTGACCAAGCCGGAACTGATTGAAATCGTGTCGTCCAGCGTCGCAGTGACCGCACGAGACCAGCGCAGGGTGTTCAATTTCTCCATGCGCATCGCGCTCAAACGCCCTTCCGCCACCGGTGGTGCTCCCACCAGTCCAGCCGGCACACCCGCCGCGCCGGGCAAGGTCTGATCCGAGGGCACACATCCATGGCCAAATCGCCCAGCATCAATGTGGACTTCAAGGGAGTCCAGGAAAAGCTCAAGAGCCAGTTCACCGGACTGGACCCGAACGACCCCTCACAGTGGCCCGGATTGCCGCGCAACCTGCTGTTTGTCGCGGTCTGCGTTGCGGTCATTGCCGGCTTGTGGTTCGCGTGGTTGAAAGATTCAGACGAAGAGTTGATTGCCGAAAAGGCACGCGAGCAACTGCTGCGTGAGGACTATAAGAAAAAAGCCATCCAAGCGGTGAACCTGGACGCGTTGCGCAAGCAGCTGGAGCAGGTGCAGCAGTACGTCACCCAGTTGGAAAAGCAGTTGCCCAGCAAGGCCGAGATGGACGCTTTGCTCTCGGATATCAACCAGGCAGGTCTGGGACGCAGCTTGCAGTTCGAGTTGTTCCGCCCTGGTCAGATCAGCGTGAAGGAGTACTACGCCGAACTGCCCATCTCGGTGCGGGTGACGGGCTCCTACCATGACATTGGATTGTTCGCTGCCGACATTGCCAACCTTTCCCGCATCGTGACGCTCAACAACCTGACGTTGACGCCCGTGGCCAACCGCGAAGGCATCCTCACCATGGACTGCATCGCCAAAACCTTCCGCTACTTGGACCAGGAAGAGGTTGCCCTTCAACAGAAGGCACAGGGAGCCCAGAAGTGATGTCTTCCTTCCCCACCAAGCTCCTTTTGAGCGTCGCCACGATCGCCCTGTTGTCGGCTTGCACCTCCTCGGGTCAGGACGAACTGCAGTCCTGGATGCAGAGCGAACGCAACAGCATCAAGCCTTCTGTTCAGCCGATTCCTGCGCCCACCAAGTTTGAACCTCAGGCCTACCTGGGCGAGCGGGCAACGCCTCCGTTCAGCCTTGAGAAGCTGACCAGCGTATTGCAGGGCAGTCAGTCTGCGCCCGTGGTCAACGCAGCCCTGATTGCGCCCGAACTCAACAGACGCAAACAGCCGCTGGAGGCTTACCCACTGGACACCATGTCGTTGGTCGGCAGTCTCAACCGAGATGGTCAACTGGTGGCGCTCGTGAAAGTGGACAACCTGCTGTACCAGGTGAGGCCGGGCAACTACCTGGGCCAGAACTATGGACGGGTCACCCGCATTTCCGAGACCGAGGTGATCCTGCGCGAAATCGTGCAGGATTCCGGCGGCGAATGGACCGAGCGCCCCGCAGCGTTGCAGTTACAAGAGGGATCTTCTAAATGAACAAGCCAAACAAGGCAACCGTGGTTTCTTCCGTGCAGTGGGGCTTGCTCAAAGGCGCTGTCGTCGCATGCATGGCATTCACGACCGTCTGGGCGCAAGCCCAGAACGCCATCCAATCGCTGACGGGTGGGGTACAAGGTGGCGTGGAGGTCATCCGCATCAACATGGCACAGCCGCTCACGGCCGTCCCCACTGGCTTCACGATCCAGGCGCCGGCGCGCATTGCTTTGGACTTTCCCGGTGTGGCCAATGCCATCGGTCGCAGCACTGTCGACATCAATGAAGGCAACCTGCGCTCGGCCAATGTGGTGCAAGCCGGGGACCGTACCCGTGTGGTGATCAACCTGAAGCAGGCGGCCTCGTACGAAACCAAGATCGAAGGCAATTCCCTGCTGGTGGTGCTTCAGCGTTCCGAGGTGGTCACCGCGGCCACCGCACCTCCGGCCGTCTTCTCCGAGAGTCGCAACCGCGATGTGTCCTCGCTTCGCGACATCGACTTCCGCCGCGGTGTGGGCAACGCTGGTCGCGTGGTCGTGGAGCTGGCCAACAATCAGGTGGGCGTCGACATTCGCCAGCAAGGTCAGAATCTGGTGGTCGAGTTTCTCAAGACCTCTTTGCCAGAAGGCCTGCGCCGTCGCCTCGACGTCAGCGACTTCGGCACGCCAGTTCAAAGCGTGACGACCTCGCAGGCGGGTGACCGGGTTCGCATGGTGGTGGCGCCCACGGGCAATTGGGAGCATTCGGCCTACCAGAGTGACAACCAGTTCGTGCTCGAAATTCGAGAGCAGAAGATCGACTCCAGCAAGTTGACTCAAGGCCCTGGCTACAACGGCGAAAAGCTGTCGCTCAACTTCCAGAACATTGAAGTTCGGTCGCTGTTGCAGGTCATTGCCGACTTCACCAACTTCAACGTCGTGACATCCGACTCGGTCACAGGCTCCGTCACCCTGCGGCTGAAAGACGTGCCGTGGGATCAGGCGCTGGACATCATCCTCCAGGCCAAGGGCCTTGGCATGCGCAAGTCGGGCAATGTGTTGTGGATCGCACCCAAGGACGAAATTGCTGCGCGAGAGAAGCAGGACCTTGAGGCGCGTGCGTCCACCGAGAGCCTGGAGGCCTTGCGCACGCAGGGTTTCCAGATGAACTACGCCAAGGCGGTGGACATCGCCACGCAATTGACTGCGTCGGGCAGCGGTGGCGGCAGCGCTGGTAACAGTGCGCGCATCCTGTCCGAGCGAGGCAGCGTGATTTCCGAACCCAGGACCAACCAGCTGTTTGTGACCGACATCCCGTCCAAGCTGCAACAGGTCCAGGATCTGATCGCCAAGCTGGACATTCCCATTCGCCAGGTGATCATCGAGGCGCGCATTGTGGAAGCCGACGACAGTTTCGGCAAATCACTGGGTGTGCGCCTGGGCGGTGGCGTTCGTGGATTCGGTGTGGGTTCGGTCAACGGCAACGCGGTACAGGGCAACTTCGGTTCCACCTACGGCGCGGTGTCCACGGGCCCGACCCAGACCTCGCAGCCTTTCGTGAGCCTGCCGGCCAACCCGAGCAATGCGCTGGCCGCTTCGTATGCTTTGTCGCTGTTCAGCCCGAACGCTTCACGCTTCCTGAGCCTCGAAATATCAGCGTTGGAATCCGATGGCAAGGGCAGGATCGTGTCCAGCCCACGCGTGGTCACGGCTGATCAGGTCAAGGCGCTGATCGAACAAGGTACGGAGTTCCCTTACCAGACAGCCACCTCCAGCGGTGCCACGGCCATTGCTTTCCGCAAGGCCAATCTGAAGCTGGAAGTCACACCGCAGATCACGCCCGAAGGCAACATCATTCTGGACTTGGACATCAACAAGGACAGCCGTGGTGAATCAACGCCTGACGGCATCGCCATCAACACCAAGCACGTGCAGACCCAAGTGCTGGTGGAGAACGGTGGTACGGTGGTGATCGGTGGCATCTTCGAGCAGACCGAGCGGGACCAGGTGAACAAGGTGCCGCTGCTGGGTGACCTGCCAGGCCTGGGCAATTTGTTCAAGTCGCGCGAGCGGATCAACAACAAGTCGGAACTGCTCATCTTCATCACACCGCGCGTGCTGGGTCGATCCGCGATCAATTGAGCGCCACGTCCTGTTTCCTGATCGGCTTGCCCGGCTCGGGCAAGTCGACGGTGGGTCGACAACTGTCCCGCCGCATCGCGCTCCCTTTTTTTGACTCCGACCACGTGATCGAACAGCGATTGGGCTGTTCGATCCGTGAGTTCTTCGAGCGGGAAGGGGAGGACAGTTTTCGAGACATCGAGGCCTCCGTCCTGGATGAACTCACCGCCGGCCCAGCCTGTGTGGTGTCCACCGGTGGTGGCTCCGTGTTGCGTGCGGAGAACCGGGAGCACCTCCACCAGCGCGGTTCCGTTGTTTACCTTCGCTCGACACCCGAAGAGGTGTTTCGCCGCTTGCGGTACGACCGCAACCGTCCCCTGCTGCAAGTGGCCGATCCGCTGCAGCGACTGCGGGATCTTTACGCCGTGCGCGACCCCCTGTACCGAGAGGCCGCGCATTTCGTGATCGAAACAGGGCGGCCGTCGGTGACCATGCTGGTGAGCATGATCGTGATGCAACTGGAGCTCGCTGGCGTTGTGGCGCCCAGCGGCGCGCCCCCACCACCCTGAACCCCGCAGCCGGGTTGGCGTTGGTCAGGGCATAAACTCGGTGCCCATGACGCCCCCAGCCATTTCCCCCAAACGCCAGCGCGTGAGCATCGATCTCGGTGATCGCAGTTACGGCATCGACATCGCATCGGGTCTGCTCGATGCCGCCGACAGCTACACGCAGCTGCCCGTTGCCCACAGCGCCCTGATCGTGACCAACGATACGGTCGCGCCGCTGTACGCCCAACGGCTCGAGCAAGCGCTGGCGTCGCGCTATGCGCGGATCCATACGGTGTGCCTGCCCGACGGCGAAGCGCACAAGACGTGGGAGTCCCTGAACCTGATTTTTGATGCGTTGCTGTCTCACGGCTGTGACCGCAAGACGGTGCTGTTCGCGTTGGGCGGCGGCGTCGTGGGCGACATGACCGGCTTTGCCGCGGCCAGCTACATGCGCGGTGTGCCGTTCGTGCAAGTGCCCACTACGCTGCTGGCGCAGGTGGACTCATCGGTTGGTGGCAAGACGGCCATCAACCACCCGTTGGGCAAGAACATGATCGGGGCGTTCTATCAGCCCCAGCTTGTGTTGTGCGACCTGGACACGCTCACCACCTTGCCAGCACGCGAACTCAGTGCCGGGCTGGCCGAAGTCATCAAGTACGGCCCGATTGCCGACATGGCTTTCTTCGACTGGATCGAGGCGAACATGGACGCGCTCATCGCACGCGAGCCCGCCGCCCTGGCCCACGCAGTCAAGTGCAGCTGCGAGATCAAGGCCTGGGTGGTGGGGCAAGACGAGCGAGAGGCCGGGATGCGCGCCATCCTGAACTTTGGCCACACCTTTGGCCATGCGATCGAGGCCGGTATGGGTTACGGCGCCTGGTTGCACGGTGAAGCGGTGGGATGCGGCATGGTGATGGCGGCACGGCTTTCACAATTGCTGGGCGGGGTGGACGCGGCCTTTGTCGAGCGTCTCACGCGCTTGGTGCAAGCGGCAGGTCTGCCCACGGTGGCGCCTGTGCTGGATGCTCAAGACAACCTGGGCCGCTACCTCGCATTGATGCGGGTCGACAAGAAGTCGGAAGCGGGCGAGATCAAGTTTGTGGTGATTGACCGCCCGGGCAGTGCGGTGGTGCGCAGCGCGCCCGATGCGCTGGTGGCGCAGGTGATCACTGAGTGCGTGCGCGCCTGATGGAGCGGGTGCCGCAGCCAACGGTGCACGGCCTGGCGGCGTACGCCAGCGACCCCGCACGCAGCCGGGGACGCCGCTACCCCGAAGCCGAAGCGCCCACGCGAACCGCGTTTCAGCGCGATCGGGATCGTGTCATCCACTCCACGGCGTTCCGCCGGCTGGTCTACAAGACACAGGTCTTCCTGAACCACGAAGGCGACCTGTTCCGAACGCGCCTGACGCACTCACTGGAGGTGGCCCAGCTCGGGCGCAGCATCGCCAGATCGCTGCAGCTCAACGAGGACCTGGTGGAAGCCATCGCGCTGGCGCACGACCTGGGCCACACGCCGTTCGGACACGCGGGCCAGGACGCGCTGAACGCCTGCATGCAATCCCTTTCACCGAGCGACCTGGCCGCGAATGGTGGTGGCTTCGAGCACAACTTGCAGAGCCTGCGCGTGGTGGACGAACTGGAAGAGCGTTACCCGTCTTTTGATGGCCTGAACCTGTGCTTCGAGACCCGCGAAGGCATCCTCAAACACTGCTCACGCGCCCACGCACAGCGGCTGGAGCGCCAGGAGCCCAACGGCGTGGCGGTCCGTTTTCTCAACGGCGGTTCGCCCAGCCTGGAGGCGCAGCTGTGCAACCTGGCCGACGAGATTGCCTACAACGCGCACGACATCGACGACGGTGTGCGCTCGGGTCTGCTCACGCTGGAGCAGCTGGACGACGTGCCCCTGTTCGCGCACTACCGGCAGCGGGCGCTGCAAGCGCACCCCACGCTGGCGGGCAGGCGCCTGCTGTTCGAGTCGATCCGGTTGATGCTCAGCGATCAGGTCTACGACGTGATCGATCACACCCGCCTGCGCCTGGCCGAACACGGTTTGGTGGATGCCGATGCAGCGCGCCGTCTGCCACCCCTGGTGGGGTTTTCTCCCGACATGCGCGACCGCTCGCAGGTTCTCAAGACCTTTCTGCTGCGCAACCTGTACCGCCACCCCCAAGTGATGGAAACCACCGGCCGCGCACGGCAGGTGGTGAGTGACCTGTTCGATCGTTACCTGCATGCGCCCCAGGAACTGCCCGAAGCGCATGGCCACAGCCAGCACCACGCGCGCGCCGTGGCCGACTACATCGCCGGCATGACCGATCGGTTCGCGATCCGGGAGCACGAGCGCCTCTTCGGGACCGTGGTCTTCCCGTGAGTCAGCCGCGCTGCGCCGTGCCATGACCGACCGCGACGACCCGGCTTCCCGGCGCACCGCCGCCATCGTGCTCGCTGTGGGCGTCACCTCTGCCCTGCACATCGGCAAGTTGCCGGTGGCCATCCCCGTGCTGCGCGATGCCTTGCAGCTCACGCTGGTGCAGGCGGGCTTCCTGTTGTCGTTGGTGCAGTTGGCCGGCATGACCCTGGGGCTGGCTGTCGGGCTCACAGCCGATCGGCTCGGGCCACGTCAGGTCATGTTGATCGGCCTTGTGCTGCTGGCGTTGGGCAGCGTGGTGGGCGCTCTGGCGCCGGGCACCGGCGTGCTGTTGCTGTCGCGTGTGGTGGAGGGTGTGGGGTTTTTGCTGTCCGTGCTGCCCGCGCCGGGCCTGTTGCGTCGGCGTGTGCGGCATGCGCCCACGCTCTCACGCGCCCTGGGCTGGTGGGGTGCCTACATGCCCCTGGGCACGGCGCTGGCCTTGTTGCTGGGCGGCGTGCTCATGGATCAGGTCGGCTGGCGGGGGACCTGGGTTGCGCTGTCGGTGCTCTCGCTCGGTTCGGCCGTGCTCCTCGCGCGCCGTGTGGCGCCCGATGAGGCATCGGCTGCGGCCAAGTCGGGGCTGGCTGCGGTCGCCTGGGGTCCCCGACTCCGGAAAACGCTCACCGCACCGGGACCCTGGTGAATGGCGCTGGCGTTTTTTCTCTACTCCGGTCAATGGCTGGCGGTGGTCGGGTTTCTGCCGACCATCTACGCACAAGCCGGTTATGCCGCGGCGGCGGTGGGCGGCCTCAGCGCGCTGGCCGCCGGCATCAACATGGCGGGCAACATCGGCGCGGGGCGCTTGTTGGCCCGGGGTGTACGCCCCGGCGTGCTGCTGGCCTGGGGCTTTTGCGCCATGGGGATCGGCTCTGTCATCACGTTTGCTGCGTCGGGGCATCCCGTGGCGCAATACCTGGCGGTCCTGGTGTTCTCGGGTGTGGGGGGACTGATCCCCGGCACCTTGTTCGGCCTGGCGGTGGTGCTGGCGCCGGGCGAAGACACGGTGTCCACCACGGTCGGCTGGATGCAGCAGTTCTCGGCGCTTGGCCAGTTCATCGGCCCACCGCTGGTGGCGTGGGTCGCCACCCAGGCAGGAGGTTGGCAGTCCACCTGGTGGGTCACGGGCGCTTCGTCTTTGCTGGGGCTGCTGGTGGCGGGCCGTCTGCAAGCTGCTTGGCGCCAGCGGGCTGGTGTTTAGCGTTTAATCGGGGTCAGATTCCAATTTCACGCCCCTCCACATGGCCCGACTGCCCCGCCTCACCGTTGCCGGTTACACCCACCATGTCATTCAGCGTGGCAACAACCGGCAGCCCATCGTCAAGACCGATACCGACCGAGAGGTGCTGCTCGACCTGTTGGGCGAAAACGCGAAAAAGCACCAGGTGGCGATCAACGGCTACGTGCTGATGGACAACCATTTCCACCTGCTGCTCACGCCCGAAACAGGCGAGGGCGTGCCCCTGATGATGCAGGCGGTGGGACGGCGCTATGTGCGCTATTTCAACGATCTGCATCAGCGCACCGGCACGTTGTGGGAAGGGCGGTACAAGTCCACCCTGATCCAGACCGACCGCTATCTGCTCGCCTGCATGGCGTACCTGGACCTCAACCCCGTGCGCGCCGGCATGGTGAACGATCCCAAGCAATACGTCTGGTCGAGCCACCGCCACTTCATTGGCCAGACCAACGATCGGCGCGTCACGCCCCATCCCTTGGTCTGGAGCCTCGGGAACACGCCTTTTGCCCGAGAGGCCGCTTACACCGAATTGGTGCGTGCCGGGCTGGCCGCCGATGCACAAAACGCGATCACGCACGCCACGCTGCACGGCTGGGCGCTGGGTGACGCCGAGTTTGTGGAGACCCTGCAGAAGCAGACCCATCGTCGCATCATCGAAGCGCGCGCCGGCCGACCGCCGAGGACATCCCCGGATGGCCGCTGATCACCCACGAATTTCAGCTGGTTTTTGGGCGATTTTGATCTGTCCCTAATTAAGTTCGATCCGAAAATCGTGCGCGAGAAATTGGAATCTGACCCCGTTTAATCTGCTTGGCATTGTTGTTGCAATGCAATATGCTCCGCAGTCGCGATTTGCATCAACGCCCCACGAACCGAGAAGGAAGCGCCATGACCACGGCAGCCGAACAACAGCACCTCCAGCAACACGGTCTGTACGACCCTTCCAACGAGCACGACGCCTGTGGCGTCGGTTTCGTGGCGCACATCAAGGGCGAGAAGAGCCACGGCATCGTGCAGCAGGGCCTGAAGATTCTTGAAAATCTGGACCACCGGGGTGCGGTGGGTGCCGACAAGCTCATGGGCGATGGCGCGGGTCTGCTGATCCAGCTGCCCGATGCCTTGTACCGGGAAGAGATGGCGGCGCAAGGCGTCACCCTGCCGCCGGCGGGTGAGTACGGCGTGGGCATGATCTTCATGCCCAAGGAACACGCCAGCCGCCTGGCCTGCGAGCAGGAAATGGAGCGGGCCATCGCCGCCGAAGGCCAGGTCCTGCTGGGGTGGCGCAATGTGCCGGTGAACCGCGACATGCCCATGTCGCCCACCGTGCGCGAGAAGGAACCCATCATCCGCCAGGTCTTCATCGGCCGTGGCAACGATGTGATCGTGCAGGACGCGCTGGAGCGCAAGCTGTACGTGATTCGCAAAACGGCCAGCGGCGCCATCCAGCGCCTCAAGCTGACCCACAGCAAAGAGTATTACGTGGTCAGCATGAGCAGCCGCACTGTGGTCTACAAAGGCCTGCTGCTGGCCGATCAGGTGGGCACCTACTTCCGCGACCTGCAGGACGAGCGTTGTGTCTCTGCCCTGGGCTTGGTGCACCAGCGTTTCTCCACCAACACCTTCCCCGAGTGGCCACTGGCCCACCCCTACCGCTATGTGGCGCACAACGGCGAGATCAACACCGTCAAGGGCAACTACAACTGGATGAAGGCGCGCGAGGGCGTGATGTCCTCGCCGGTGCTGGGCGCCGACCTGCAGAAGCTCTACCCGATCAGCTTCGCCAGCCAGTCCGACACCGCCACCTTCGACAACTGCCTGGAGCTGTTGACCATGGCGGGTTACCCGCTGGCCCAGGCCGTGATGATGATGATCCCCGAGCCGTGGGAGCAGCACACCACCATGGACGAGCGCCGCAAGGCCTTCTACGAATACCACGCCGCGATGATGGAGCCGTGGGACGGCCCGGCCTCCATCGTGTTCACCGATGGTCGCCAGATCGGCGCCACGCTGGACCGCAACGGCCTGCGCCCCTCCCGTTATTGCATCACCGATGACGACTTCGTGATCATGGGCTCCGAGTCGGGCGTGCTGCCCGTGCCCGAAAACAAGATCGTTCGCAAGTGGCGCCTGCAGCCCGGCAAGATGTTCCTGATCGACCTGGAGCAGGGCCGCATGATCGACGACGAGGAGCTCAAGGCCAACCTCGCCAACAACAAGCCCTACAAGCAGTGGATCGACAACCTGCGCATCCGCCTGGACGACGTAGACACGCCCGTTGCTGGAGAGTCGGCGCTGGAGCAGCGCATTGGCGCATCGAGCCCGCAGACCGGTGGTATGGAAAACGTCGCGCCCGAACTGCTGGACCGCCAGCAGGCCTTTGGCTACACGCAGGAAGACATCAAGTTCCTGATGAGCCCGATGGCTGCCAATGGCGAAGAGGGCATCGGCTCCATGGGCAACGACAGCCCGCTGGCCGTGCTCTCCGACAAGAACAAGCCGCTCTACAACTACTTCAAGCAGTTGTTCGCGCAGGTGACCAACCCGCCGATCGACCCGATCCGCGAGGCGATCGTGATGTCGCTGGTGTCCTTCATCGGCCCCAAGCCCAACCTGCTCGACATCAACCAGGTCAACCCGCCGATGCGCCTGGAAGTGAGCCAGCCCGTGCTGGACTTCGCCGACATGGCCAAGCTGCGCGACATCGAATCGGCCACGCAGGGCAAGTTCCGCAGCCACACGCTGGACATCACCTACCCCGCCGACTGGGGCCGTGCCGGCGTGGAAGCCAAGCTGGCTTCGCTGTGCGCCAGCGCGGTGGACGCGATCAAGGGTGGCAAGAACATCCTGATCATCAGCGACCGCGCCATCAGCGCCACGCAGATTGCCATTCCCGCGCTGCTCGCGCTCTCCGCCATCCACCAGCACCTGGTGCGCGAAGGTCTGCGCACCACCGCCGGCCTGGTGGTCGAGACAGGAACCGCGCGAGAAGTGCACCACTTCGCCGTACTCGCGGGTTACGGCGCAGAAGCCGTGCACCCCTACCTCGCCATGGAAACGCTCACCGCGATCCACAAAGGCCTGCCGGGCGACCTGAGCGCCGACAAGGCGATCTACCAGTACGTGAAAGCGATTGGCAAGGGCCTGTCCAAGATCATGTCCAAGATGGGCGTGTCGACCTACATGTCGTACTGCGGCGCGCAGCTGTTCGAAGCCATCGGCCTGAACAGCGCCACGGTGGAGAAGTACTTCACCGGCACGGCCAGCCGTGTGGGCGGTATCGGTGTGTTCGAGATCGCCGAAGAGAGCATCCGCATGCACAAGGCGGCCTTCGGCGACGACCCGGTGCTCGCCACCATGCTGGACGCTGGCGGCGAATACGCCTGGCGCGCCCGCGGCGAAGAGCACATGTGGACGCCGGATGCCATCGCCAAGCTGCAGCACAGCACGCGCGCCAACAACTGGAACACCTACAAGGAATACGCGCAGCTCATCAACGACCAGAGCCGTCGCCACATGACCTTGCGCGGTCTGTTCGAGTTCAAGATCGACCCGGCCAAGGCGATCCCGATCGACGAGGTCGAATCGGCGAAAGAAATCGTCAAACGCTTCGCCACCGGCGCCATGTCGCTGGGCTCCATCTCCACCGAGGCCCACGCCACGCTGGCCGTGGCCATGAACCGCATCGGTGGCAAGAGCAACACGGGTGAGGGCGGTGAAGACGCTCTGCGCTACCGCAACGAGCTCAAGGGCATCCCGATCAAGCAGGGCCAGACCATGTCCGACCTGCTGGGCAAGGACACCTTTGAAGTGGACTACGAGCTGCAGGCCGGTGATTCGATGCGCTCCAAGATCAAGCAGGTGGCCTCGGGCCGCTTCGGTGTCACGGCCGAGTACCTCAACAGCGCCGACCAGATCCAGATCAAGATGGCCCAGGGCGCCAAGCCCGGCGAAGGCGGCCAGCTGCCCGGTGGCAAGGTCAGCGACTACATCGGCAAGCTGCGCCACAGCGTGCCCGGCGTGGGCCTCATCAGCCCGCCGCCGCACCACGACATCTATTCCATCGAAGACCTGGCCCAGCTGATCCACGACCTGAAAAACGTGGCGCCGCATTCCAGCATCAGCGTCAAGCTGGTGTCCGAAATCGGTGTGGGCACCATCGCTGCGGGCGTGGCCAAGTGCAAGGCCGACCATGTGGTGATCGCCGGCCACGACGGCGGCACGGGCGCTTCGCCCTGGTCGTCCATCAAGCACGCCGGCAGCCCGTGGGAAATCGGTCTGGCCGAAACGCAGCAGACGCTGGTGCTCAACCGCTTGCGCAGCCGCATCCGCGTGCAGGCCGACGGCCAGATGAAGACCGGCCGCGACGTGGCCATCGGCGCGCTGCTCGGTGCCGACGAGTTTGGCTTCGCCACCGCACCGCTGGTGGTCGAGGGCTGCATCATGATGCGCAAGTGCCACCTCAATACCTGCCCGGTGGGCGTGGCCACGCAAGACCCGGCGCTGCGCAAGAAATTCAGCGGCAAGCCCGAGCACGTGGTGAACTACTTCTTCTTCATCGCCGAAGAAGTGCGCCAGATCATGGCCCAGCTGGGCATTCGCAAGTTCGACGACCTGATCGGCCGTGCCGACCTGCTCGACATGAAGCAGGGCATCGAGCACTGGAAAGCACGCGGCCTCGACTTCAGCCGCCTGCTGGCCCTGCCCAACGTGCCGGCCGATGTGCCGCGCCTGCACACGCAGACGCAGGACCACGGTCTGGACAAGGCGCTGGACAACATCCTGATCGCCAAGTCGCGCGGTGCCATCGACAAGGGCGAGCGCGTGCAGTTCATCGAGGTGGCGCGCAACGTCAACCGTTCGGTGGGTGCCATGCTCTCCGGCGCGGTCACCAAGGTGCACCCCGAGGGTCTGCCGGATGACTCCATCCGCATCCAGCTCGAAGGCACGGGTGGCCAGTCGTTTGGCGCGTTCCTCACACGCGGCATCACGCTGTACCTGATTGGCGACGCCAACGACTACACCGGCAAAGGCCTTTCGGGCGGCCGTGTGGTGGTGCGCCCCAGCATCGACTTCCGTGGTGAAGCTGCGCGCAACATCATCGTGGGCAACACCGTGATGTACGGCGCCACCACCGGTGAGGCCTTCTTCAGCGGCGTGGCCGGCGAACGCTTCGCGGTGCGCCTCTCGGGCGCCACGGCGGTGGTGGAAGGCACGGGCGACCATGGCTGCGAATACATGACCGGCGGCACCGTGGTGGTGCTGGGCAAGACCGGGCGCAACTTCGCCGCCGGCATGAGCGGCGGCGTGGCCTACGTGTTTGACGAAGACGGCCAGTTCGCCAAGCGCTGCAACACCGCCATGGTCAGCATGGAAAAAGTGCTGCCCGCCGCCGAGCAGGAAGCCACCATGGACAAGGCCATCTGGCACCGCGGCTTGAGCGACGAAGCGCAGCTGAAAAAGCTGCTCGAAGAGCACAACCGCTGGACCGGCAGCAAGCGCGCGCGCGAACTGCTGGACACCTGGGCGCAGGCGCGCGACAAGTTCGTGAAGGTCTTCCCGAACGAGTACAAGCGCGCACTGGGTGAGATCCATGCCCGCAAGAACGCCGCCGAAGTGACCACCAAGGCCCAGGCCACGGCGAAAAAAGCCACCGTCGCCGCCAAATAAGCCAACGCAATCGAAGGACACGCATCATGGGAAAAGTCACCGGCTTCATGGAATACGAGCGTCTGGAAGAGGGCTACAAGCCCGTGCCCGAGCGCCTGAAGCACTACAAGGAATTCGTCGTTGCGCTGGATGACCAGCAGTCCAAGGTGCAGGCCGCGCGCTGCATGGACTGCGGCACGCCGTTCTGCAACAGCGGCTGCCCGGTCAACAACATCATTCCGGACTTCAACGACCTCGTGTACCAGGGCGACTGGAAGAACGCGATCACGGTGCTGCACAGCACCAACAACTTCCCCGAGTTCACCGGCCGCATCTGCCCCGCTCCCTGCGAGGCCGCGTGCACGCTCAACGTGAACGACGACGCCGTGGGCATCAAGTCGATCGAACACGCCATCATCGACCGCGCCTGGGCCGAGGGCTGGGTGCAACCGCAGCCGCCGCGCCACAAGACCGGCAAGAAGGTGGCCGTGGTCGGCTCCGGCCCGGCCGGCATGGCCGCTGCCCAGCAGCTCGCGCGCGCCGGTCATGACGTGACCTTGTTCGAGAAGAACGATCGCGTGGGCGGCCTGCTGCGCTACGGCATTCCCGACTTCAAGATGGAGAAAACCCACATCGACCGCCGCGTGGCGCAGATGGAAGCCGAGGGCGTGGTGTTCCGCACCGGTGTGATGGTCGGCACGCTGCCCAAGGACACCAAGGTCACCAACTGGGCGCAGGAGACCATCACGCCCGAGCAACTGCAGAAGGACTTTGACGCCGTGCTGCTCACCGGCGGCTCCGAACAAAGCCGCGACCTGCCGGTGCCCGGCCGCGACCTCGACGGCGTGCACTTCGCCATGGAGTTCCTGCCGATGCAGAACAAGGTCAACGCGGGCGACAAGTTCAAGGGCCAGTTGCGCGCCGACGGCAAACACGTGATCGTGATCGGCGGTGGCGACACCGGCAGCGACTGCGTGGGCACCAGCACGCGCCACGGCGCGGTGAGCGTGACCCAGTTCGAGGTGATGCCCCAGCCACCCGAGCAGGAAGACAAACCCCTGGTGTGGCCTTACTGGCCGCTCAAGCTGCGCACCAGCTCCAGCCACGACGAAAGCGCCGAGAAGGGCATCCTCCAGCGCGAGTTCGCCATCTCCACCAAGGCCTTCAAGGGCGAAAAAGGCAAGGTCACCGGCCTGACCACCGTGCATGTCGAAATGAAAGACGGCAAGCTGGTCGAGATTCCCGGTACTGAAAAAGAATACAAGGCCGACCTGGTGCTGCTGGCCATGGGCTTTGTGAATCCCGTCGCCAGCATCCTGGACGGCTTCGGCGTGGACAAGGACGCCCGCGGCAACGCCAAGGCCAGCACCGAGTTCACCGGCGGTTACGCCACCAACGTGCCCAAGGTGTTCGCCGCCGGCGACATGCGCCGTGGCCAGAGTCTGGTGGTGTGGGCCATCCGAGAAGGCCGCCAGGCCGCGCGATCGGTCGACGAGTTCCTCATGGGTTTTTCTGATCTGCCGCGCTGAAAACAAACGAAACAAAGCGGGTCTCGGGGTTTACCCCGAATCCCGTATCATTCAAAAGGCCGGGCATCGATTGCCCGGTTTTTGTTTGATGCCCATCGAAAACGCACCCCCTCTGGTCGAACTGCGCAACCTCACCTTCGGGTACGGGGCGCGCGCCATTCTCGACAACGTCACGCTGACCGTGCCCCGTGGCAAGGTCACGGCGCTCATGGGTGCGTCCGGCGGTGGCAAGACCACGGTGCTGCGACTGATCGGTGGACAGCTCCGCGCGCAGAAGGGCCAGACCCTGTTTGACGGACAAGACATCACCGTCATGCGGGCCGAAGCCCTGTACGCCGCGCGCCGGCGCATGGGCATGCTGTTCCAGTTCGGTGCGCTGTTCACCGACATGAGCGTGTTCGACAACGTCGCCTTTCCGCTGCACGAACACACAAAGTTGCCCGAAGCCCTGGTGCGCGACATCGTGCTCATGAAGCTCAACGCGGTGGGCCTGCGCGGGGCGCGCGACCTCATGCCCAGCGAACTGTCCGGCGGCATGGCGCGGCGCGTGGCGCTGGCCCGCGCCATCGCGCTCGACCCCGAGCTGGTCATGTACGACGAACCGTTCGCCGGCCTGGACCCGATTTCGCTGGGCACCGCCGCCCGGCTGATCCGCCAGCTCAACGACGCCATGGGCCTGACCAGCATCGTGGTCTCGCACGACCTGGACGAAACTTTCCACATCGCCGATCAGGTGATCGTGCTCGCCAACGGCAGAATTGCCGCGCAAGGCACGCCCGACGAAGTGCGCAACAGCGAAGACCCGCTGGTCAAACAGTTCGTCAACGCCTTGCCCGATGGCCCGGTGCGCTTTCACCACCCCGGCCCCAGCCTCGAAGACGATTTCGGCAACGGCCACAAGGAGAAGGCATGACCGTGGCCTGGATCGCCCGCCTGGGCTTCGCCGTGCGCAGCCAGGTCACCGACATCGGCACTGCCACGCGCCTGCTCGCGCGCCTGATCCTGCTGCTGGGCGCAGCGCTGCGCCGCCCGGTGCTGCTGCGCGATCAGATCCACTTTCTGGGCAACCACTCGCTGGCCCTCATCGGCGTCTCGGGCTTGTTTGTCGGCTTCGTGCTCGGCCTGCAGGGCTACTACACGCTGCGCATCTACGGCGCCACCGAAGCGCTCGGCCTGCTGGTCACGCTCTCCTTGGTGCGTGAACTCAGCCCGGTCATCACGGCGCTCCTGTTCGCCGGGCGTGCCGGCACCTCGCTCACCGCCGAGATCGGCCTCATGAAAGCCGGCGAACAGCTCAGCGCCATGGAAATGATGGCGGTGGACCCGGTGCGCCGCGTGCTTGCCCCGCGCTTCTGGGCCGGTGTGATCGTCATGCCTTTGCTGGCCGGGATCTTCAGCGCCGTCGGTGTCATCGGCGGCTGGGTGGTGGGTGTGCTCATGCTGGGTCTGGACGGCGGCGCCTTCTGGAGCCAGATGCAGGGCGGCGTGGATGTGTGGGCCGATGTGGGCAATGGCGTCATCAAGAGCGTGGTGTTCGGCTTTGCCGTGACCTTCGTCGCCTTGCTCCAGGGCTTCAGCGCCCACCCCACGCCCGAAGGCGTGTCGCGCGCCACCACCCGCACCGTGGTGGTGGCCTCGCTGGCCGTGCTGGCGCTCGATTTCATTCTCACCGCCACGATGTTCAGCATCTGAGCGCACTCCGGAGACCACCATGCAAACTTCCAAAAACGACATCTGGGTCGGCCTGTTCGTGCTGATCGGTGCAGCCGCCATCCTGTTCCTGGCCTTGCAGTCGGCCAACCTGTTGAGCCTGAACTTCGAGAAAACCTACCAGGTGGTGGGCCGTTTCGACAACGCGGGCGGCGTCAAGCCGAAGGCGGCTGTGCGCAGCGCGGGTGTGGTGGTCGGTCGGGTGGAGTCGATCACGTTTGACGACAAGACCTTCCAGGCCAACATCACGCTGGCGCTGGAATCCCGCTACGCCTTCCCCAAGGACAGCTCGCTCAAGATCCTCACCAACGGGCTGCTGGGCGAGCAGTACATCGGTATCGAGCCGGGCGGCGACGCCGAGAACATCGCTGCTGGCGCGGTGATCACGCAGACGCAGTCGGCGGTGATCCTGGAAAACCTGATCAGCCAGTTCCTCTTCAGCAAGGCCGCCGACGGCGGTGATGCCAAACCCGCCGAGTGAGCCCAGCAGGGCTTTTGGCGGAGCAACCAGACAAGACGCTGCAACCTGACAAGAATGCAGGCTGTCGGCAACAACGATTCGGGCATTGCGCCCAGGGGGTTCAACAATGAAAAACACGTTCACCACATCCAGCCGCTCCTCGGCATGGCTGGCCACTGGCCTGGCACTCGCCGTGCTCACCGGCTGCGCTACCGGGCCCGACGCCAATCCGCGCGACCCGCTGGAGCCGTTCAACCGCGGCGTCTACCGCTTCAACGACGCGGTGGACACGACGGTGCTCAAACCGGTGGCCACCGTCTACAAAGACGTCACGCCCAGCCCGGTGCAGACCGGTGTGAACAACTTCTTCAGCAACATCGGCGACCTGTGGTCGGCGGCCAATGCGGGTCTGCAGTTGCGCCCACGCGAGGCCACTGAAAACCTCATGCGCTTCAGTGTGAACACCGTGCTCGGTTTGGCCGGCGTGCTGGACATCGCGACCGAGATGGGCATTCCGCGCACCCGCCTGGACTTTGGCCAGACCTTGGGCCGCTGGGGCGCGCCCTCGGGCGCATACCTGGTGCTGCCCATCTTTGGACCGTCGTCGGTGCGCGACGGCACTGGCCTGGTGGTCGACATGAGCGCTGACCCGGTCTCGGGCATGAACGACGTGTCGGCGCGCAATTCGCTCACCGCACTGCGCGTGGTCGACACCCGCGCCGGATTGCTGCGCGCCTCGTCGCTGCTGGAGGAGGCTGCGCTCGACAAATACAGCTTCACACGCGATCTTTACCTCAACCGCCGCCAAAGTCAGATCGACGACATGATCGACAAAGGCATCGGCATGGGTGGTCGTGACGACTGAGGCGCCGATACGTCTCGCAACGAATGCAGTGGAACTGCTTCATATTTCTGCCGCTCTGATGAACTACGCTGCGCTGTCTGCAGTCGGGCCATTGGCCTTCAAAGGAAAACAACCATGATGAAACGCCGCTCCTGGCTCTCCGCCCTCGTGATCACCGCCGCCGGTGTGATGTCTCTGCCCGCCTTGGCGCAAGAGGAAGCACCCGATGCCTTGGTCAAGCGCATTTCCAGCGACGTGCTGGCCTCGGTAAAGGCCGATCCCGCCATCCAGGCCGGTGATGTGAACCGCATCGTGGCGCTGGTGGACTCCAAGATCCTGCCCAGCGTCAACTTCACCCGCATGACGTCGTCGGCAGTGGGCCGCTTCTGGCGCCAAGCCACGCCCGAGCAGCAAAAACAGCTGCAGGACGAGTTCAAGATCCTGCTGGTGCGCACCTACTCCGGGGCACTCGGTGAGGTGAAAGACCAGACCGTGACCTTCAAGCCCATGCGCTCCAAACCCGAAGACACCGAGGTGGTGGTTCGTTCGGAAGTGCGCGGCAAGGGCGACCCGATCCAGCTCGACTACCGCATGGAAAAGACCGCCAACGGCTGGAAGATTTACGACATCAACGTGCTTGGCGTGTGGCTGGTGGAAACCTACCGCACCCAGTTCGCGCAGGAAATCAACGCCAAAGGCATTGACGGGCTGATCGCTTCGCTGGTGCAGCGCAACAAGTCCAACGTGGCCAAGACCAGCTGATCCCCGTGACCACCGTCTTGTCGAACGCCGCCTTGCCGGCGCAGGTCACGCTGGCAGACGCCGGCAAGACCTTGATGGAATTGAAGCAGGCACTGTCCCGGCAGGCCGGCCCGGTGGTGATGCTCGACGCCGCTTCGTTGCGCGTGTTCGATTCGTCGGCTGTGGCCGTGTTGCTGGAGTTGCGCCGCCAGTTGCTTGCGCAGGGCAAAACGCTGCAGGTGAGCAACTGGCCGCGCCGGCTGGAAAGCCTCATGGGCCTGTACGGCGTGAGCGAGTTGCTCGCTCCCTGAGCGTTCGCCGAGCGCCATGGGCGTGGGGCCTGGCCCCGTGTCCCGTGCGGGCACCCCACCGGGCCTAAAATACGCGGTTCCCCAACCGCCGCCCGATACCTTGTGCGCGGCCCATGACCTCCGTGGTTTCCTCGCGCATGCCCGCCGTTTCCTTCTCTGACGTCTCCAAAAGTTACCCGTCTTCGCGCGGCACCGTGCAGGCCCTGCAGTCGGTGTCGTTTGACATCGAGGCCGGTGAGTTTTTCGGCCTGCTCGGCCCCAACGGCGCCGGCAAGACCACGCTGATCAGCATCCTGGCCGGTCTGGCCCGCCCCTCTTCGGGCCGCGTGCTGGTGCACGGCAGCGATGTGCAGGCCGACTACCAGGCCGCGCGCCGCCAGCTCGGCGTGGTGCCGCAAGAGCTGGTGTTCGACCCCTTTTTCAACGTGCGCGAGGCCTTGCGCATCCAGTCCGGTTACTTTGGCATCCAGCGCAACGACGCCTGGATCGACGAACTGCTCGAAGGCCTGGGCCTCACCGACAAGGCCAACGCCAACATGCGCCAGCTCTCGGGCGGCATGAAGCGCCGGGTGTTGATCGCGCAAGCCCTGGTGCACAAACCCCCGGTGATCGTGCTCGACGAACCCACCGCCGGTGTGGATGTGGAGCTGCGCCAGACCCTGTGGCAATTCATCTCCGACCTCAACAAACGGCTGGGCAGCACCGTGCTGCTGACCACGCATTACCTCGAAGAAGCGGAAGCTTTGTGCGGCCGCATCGCCATGCTCAAGCAGGGCAGGGTGGTGGCGCTCGAATCCACCTCGGCCCTGCTGTCGCGCGCCGCGTCCAACGTGTTGCGATTCAAGACCGACGCGACCCTGCCCACCGATCTGGCGGTTCAGGCCCGCATCACCGGCCGTGTGGTTCAGCTGCCGGCCAACGATGCGCTGGCGGTGGAGCGCATCCTGGCGCGCCTGCGCGAGGCGGGTGTGGCGCCTGAGGACATCGAGATCCGCAAGGCCGATCTGGAAGACGTTTTCCTCGATCTCACGGGCGCACAGCCCCGGGCAACGAATCCTGTCGAGGTGCCAGCATGACGGGGTGGCAGACCCTTTTCTACAAGGAAGTGCTGCGTTTCTGGAAGGTCGGTTTCCAGACCGTGGCCGCGCCGGTGATCACCGCCATCCTGTACCTGATGATCTTTGGCCACGTGCTCGAAGACCGGGTGCAGGTGTACGACTCGGTGAGCTACACCGCCTTTCTGTTGCCCGGCCTGGTGATGATGAGCGTGCTGCAGAACGCCTTTGCCAACAGCTCGTCGTCGCTGGTGCAGAGCAAGATCATGGGCAATCTGGTGTTCCTGCTGCTCACGCCGTTGTCGCACCGCGCCTGGTTTGTAGCCTACGTGGGCTCGTCCATCGTGCGCGGGCTGGCCGTGGGCGCTGGCGTGATGGTGGTCACCTGGTGGTTCGCGCAGCCCTCGCTGGTGGCGCCGCTGTGGATCCTGGCCTTTGGTTTCATGGGCGCGGCGCTGCTGGGCGCGCTCGGCTTGATCGCTGGCTTGTGGGCTGAAAAGTTTGACCAGATGGCCGCCTTCCAGAACTTCATCATCGTGCCCATGACCTTCCTGTCGGGCGTGTTCTACTCGATCCACTCCCTGCCCGAGTTCTGGCAAAAGGTGAGCCACCTCAACCCGTTTTTCTACATGATCGACGGCTTCCGCTATGGCTTCTTCGGCAAGAGCGATGTGTCGCCCTGGATCAGCCTCGCGCTGGTGGGTGGGGCGCTCGCCATCGTGAGCGCGATCGCGCTGCACCTGCTCAAGACCGGCTACAAAATTCGCCACTGACATGACCGCTGAACAACTGCAATCGCTCATCGCCGCCGGCCTGCCGTGCGACCACCTCGAAGTCACCGGTGACGGCCGCCACTGGGCTGCGGTGATCGTGTCGCCCGCCTTTGAAGGCCTTCGCCTGATCAAACGCCACCAGGCCGTTTACGGCACGCTGGGCGGGCGCATCCAGACCGACGAGGTGCACGCCTTGTCGATGAAGACCTACACCCCCGCCGAGTGGGCGGCCCAACCCTGAACTGCCAGCCAGCCATGGACAAACTCCGAATCACGGGTGGCCGCACGCTGCAAGGCGAAGTCACCATCTCCGGCGCCAAAAACGCCGCCTTGCCCGAGCTGTGCGCAGCGCTGCTCACTGCCGACCCGGTCACGCTGAACAACGTGCCGCGCCTGCGGGACGTGGCCACCATGCGCCAGCTGCTCGACAACATGGGCGTGCAGACGCAGACGCATGGCGACCGGGGCGGTATCACGCTGCAGGCAGCCGACCCGATCCTGGCCGAAGCGCCTTATGAGCTGGTCAAGACCATGCGCGCGTCGGTGCTGGTGCTCGGGCCATTGCTGGCCCGTTTTGGTCACGCCCGCGTGTCGCTGCCGGGTGGTTGCGCCATCGGCTCGCGTCCGGTGGATCAGCACATCAAGGGCATGCAGTCCATGGGCGCGGAGATCGTGGTCGAACACGGCTACATGGTCGCCAAGTTGCCCGCGGGCAAGACCCGCCTGCACGGTGCGCGCATCGCCACCGACATGGTCACTGTCACCGGTACCGAGAACTTCCTCATGGCCGCCGCGCTGGCCGAGGGCGAGACCCTGCTGGAAAACGCGGCTCAGGAACCCGAGATCGGCGACCTGGCCGAGATGCTGATCGCCATGGGCGCGAAGATCGAAGGTCACGGCACCAGCCGCATCCACATCCAGGGCGTGGATCGCCTGCACGGCTGCACCCACCAGGTGGTGGCGGACCGCATCGAGACCGGCACTTTCCTGTGCGCTGTGGCCGCCACCGGGGGCGACGTGGTGCTGCGCCATGGCCGCGCCGATCACCTCGACTCGGTGATCGACAAGCTGCTGGAAGCCGGTGCCGAAATCGAAGCCGGCAAAGACGCCGGCGGTGATTTCATCCGCGTGCGCGCCTCGGGCCGCTTGAAGGCGCAAAGCTTTCGCACCACCGAGTACCCGGGCTTTCCCACCGACATGCAGGCACAGTTCATGGTGCTCAACTGCATCGCCGAAGGCACGAGCAAGGTCACAGAAACCATCTTTGAAAACCGCTTCATGCACGTCAACGAGCTGGTGCGCCTGGGTGCGCACATCCAGGTCGACGGCAAGATCGCCGTGGTCGAGGGCATTCCGCGCCTGTCGGGCGCCACCGTCATGGCCACCGACCTGCGGGCCTCGGCCAGCCTGGTGATTGCCGGGCTGGTGGCCGACGGTGAAACCATCGTCGACCGCATCTACCACCTGGACCGTGGCTACGACCAGATGGAAGAAAAACTGCGCGGCATTGGCGCGGATATCGAGAGGGTCAAATGAAACAGCCCCCACGTTCACTCCGTTCACTGCCCCCCGAGGGGGCGCGCGCCTCCCTTGGGGCGGCCCGGCGGGAGTCGCCATGATCACGCTCGCCCTCTCCAAAGGCCGCATCTTCGACGAGACCCTGCCGCTGCTCAAGGCCGCCGGCATCGAGGTGCTGGAAGACCCCGAAAAATCGCGCAAGCTGATCCTGGCCACCAGCAACCCTCAGGTGCGCGTGGTGCTGGTGCGCGCCAGCGATGTGCCGACTTACGTAGAACACGGCGGCGCCGATCTGGGTGTGACCGGCAAGGACACGCTGATCGAGCACGGCGGCCAGGGCCTTTACCAACCGCTGGACCTGAACATCTCGCGCTGCCGCGTCAGCGTGGCCGTGCGCGCCGACTTCGATTACGCCTCGGCCGTGCGCCAGGGCTCGCGCCTGAAGGTGGCCACCAAGTACACCCACATCGCACGCGAGTTCTTCGCCAGCAAAGGTGTGCACGTGGACCTGATCAAGCTCTACGGCAGCATGGAGCTCGCGCCGCTCACCGGGCTGGCCGACGCCATCGTCGATCTCGTGTCCACCGGCAACACGCTCAAGGCCAACCACCTGGTCGAGGTCGAACGCATCATGGACATCAGCGCGCGCCTGGTCGTCAACCAGGCCTCGCTCAAGCTCAAGCAAGCTGCCATCCGCCCGATCATCAACGCCTTCGCCCAAGCCATCGAACAAGGCACTCCCGCATGACCTTCACCGCCCGTCCCGCTCGCCTGTCCACCACCGCCGCCGATTTCGAGGCGCATTTCGCTGCCCGGCTGCATTGGTCGGCCGAGACCGACGGTGCGATCGAAGAGCGCGTGGCCGGCATCCTGGCGGACGTGAGGGCGCGGGGTGATGCCGCGGTGCTGGAGTACACCGCGCGCTTTGATGGTCTGAACGTGACCAGCCTGAGCCAGCTCGAGCTCACCCAGGCGGAATTGAAAGCCGCCTTCGATGGCCTGCCCGACGCCCAGCGCGAGGCCTTGCAGGCCGCAGCCCGCCGGGTGCGCAGCTACCACGAAGCGCAGAAAAAGGCCGGTGGCGAAAGCTGGAGCTACCGCGACGAAGACGGCACGCTGCTGGGCCAGAAGGTCACGCCGCTGGACCGCGTGGGCATCTATGTGCCCGGTGGCAAGGCGGCTTACCCGTCGAGCGTGTTGATGAACGCCATCCCAGCCCACGTGGCCGGCGTGACCGAGATCATCATGGTGGTGCCCACGCCGCGCGGCGAGAAGAACCCGCTGGTGCTGGCCGCTGCGTATGTGGCCGGGGTATCGCGCGCCTTCACCATCGGTGGAGCGCAGGCCGTGGCCGCGCTCGCTTACGGCACGGCCACCGTGCCCAAGGTCGACAAGATCACCGGCCCGGGCAACGCCTATGTGGCCAGCGCCAAGAAGCGCGTGTTCGGCACCGTGGGCATCGACATGATCGCCGGCCCGAGCGAAATCCTCGTGCTGGCCGACGGCAGCACGCTCGCCGACTGGGTGGCCATGGACCTGTTCAGCCAGGCCGAGCACGACGAGCTGGCGCAGAGCATCCTGCTCTGCCCCGACGCCGCCTACATCGACGCGGTGCAGGCCGCCATCGACCGCCTGCTGCCCACCATGCCGCGCGCAGCCATCATCGCCAAAAGCTTGAACGACCGCGGCGCGTTGATCCACACGCGCAGCATGGAAGAGGCCTGCGCCATCAGCAACCGCATCGCACCCGAGCACCTGGAGGTCTCCAGCAGCGAGCCGCACCGATGGGAGCCCTTGCTCAAACACGCCGGCGCCATCTTCCTGGGCGCTTTCACCAGCGAAAGCCTGGGCGACTACTGCGCCGGACCCAACCATGTGTTGCCCACCAGCGGCACAGCGCGTTTCAGCTCGCCATTGGGCGTGTACGACTTCCAGAAGCGCAGCAGCCTGATCGAGGTGAGCCAGATCGGCGCGCAGAGCCTGGGCCTGATCGCGGCCGAACTGGCCTACGGCGAGGGCCTGCAGGCGCATGCGCGTGCGGCCGAGATGCGGTTGCACAACGTGCCACCGATGAGGGGCTCCAAATGAACATCAACCCTCTGAACATGATTCGCCAGGACGTGCGGTCCATGCACGCCTACGCTGTGCAGGACGCCGCCGGCATGGTCAAGCTCGACGCGATGGAGAACCCGTTTGCGCTGCCGCCCGAGCTGCAGGCCGCTCTGGGTGCGCGCCTGGGCGCGGTAGCGGTGAACCGTTACCCCGGCCCACGCGTGGACGACCTCAAGGCCGCGCTCGCGCGCTACGTGGACCTGCCCGCCGGTTGCAGCTTGATGCTGGGCAACGGCTCGGACGAACTCATTTCGCTGCTGACCCTGGCCTGTGATCTGCCCGGCGCAACCGTGCTGGCGCCGTTACCGGGTTTTGTGATGTACGCCATGAGCGCACAACTCCAGGGTTTGAAGTTCGTGGGCGTCCCGCTCACGCCGGACTTCGAGCTGGACGAGCCCGCCATGCTCGCCGCACTGCGCGACCACCAGCCCGCCATCACCTACATCGCCTACCCCAACAACCCCACGGCCAACCTGTGGAGTGCGGACACCATCCGCCGACTGATCGCCGAGGCGGCCGGCTTTGGCGGTCTTGTGGTGATGGACGAGGCCTACCAGCCGTTCTCCACCAGCAGTTGGCTCGACGAGATTCGGGCCAACCCTGTGGCCAACGCCAACGTGCTGCTCATGCGCACGCTCTCCAAGTTCGGCCTGGCCGGCGTTCGGCTGGGCTACATGCTCGGGCCGCAGGCGCTGGTGCAGGAAGTCGACAAGCTGCGCCCGCCGTACAACGTGAGCGTTCTAAACGCCGAGTGCGCGCTGTTTGCGCTGGAGCACGCCGACGTGTTTGCCGAGCAGGCGGCTCAGATCTGCGAACAACGCACCGTGTTGATCGACGCCCTGCGCCAGATGCCGGGCTTTGAGCCATTCCCCAGTGAAGCCAACATGGTGCTGGTGCGTGTGCCCGAAGCGCAACGTTGTTTTGACAGCCTCAAGGCACAGGGCATTCTGGTGAAGAATGTTTCTAAAATGCACCCACTGCTGACGAACTGTCTGCGGCTGACGGTGGGCACACCGTCGGAAAACGCCTCGCTGATCCGCGCCCTCCAAACCACTCCATGACTTCCACGCCTTCCGCATCCGCCCCCGCAGGAACCCATGACCGCGTGGCCTTCGTGCAGCGCAACACCTCGGAAACGCAGATCGGCGTGCGTGTGAACCTCGACGGCACCGGTGCCTCCACGCTGGCCACCGGCATCGGCTTCTTTGACCACATGCTCGACCAGATCGCCCGCCACGGGCTGATCGACCTCGAGATCAAAGCCGTGGGCGACCTGCACATCGACGGTCACCACACGGTGGAAGACGTGGGCATCACGCTCGGCCAGGCCTTTGCGCAGGCCGTGGGCGACAAAAAGGGCATCCGCCGCTACGGCCATGCCTATGTGCCACTGGACGAAGCGCTCTCGCGCGTCGTCATCGACTTCTCCGGCCGCCCCGGCCTGCACATGCGCGTGCCGTTCAAGAGCGGCATGGTCGGCGGTTTCGACACCCAGCTCGCCTTCGAGTTTTTCCAGGGTTTCGTCAACCACGCCGGTGTCACCCTGCACATCGACAACCTGCACGGCGAAAACGCCCACCACCAGGCCGAAACCGTGTTCAAGGCATTTGCCCGCGCCGTGCGCATGGCGCTGGAGCGCGACCCGCGCATGGGCGACGTGATTCCCTCGACCAAAGGTTCGTTGTAACCCCTTCCCGGCCATGAAACGCAAGACAGTCGCCGTGGTGGACTACGGCAGTGGCAACCTGCGCTCCGTGTCGCAGGCCGTGCAACACGTTGCGCGCGCCGAGGATGTGGAGGTGCTGGTCACGTCCAACGCGCAAGACGTGCTGGACGCCGACCGTGTGGTGCTGCCCGGTCAGGGCCACATGGCCGACTGCATGAACGAGCTGGCCGCCTCCGGATTGAAAGACGCCGTGCTGTACGCGGCCGCCAACAAGCCGCTGTTCGGCGTCTGTGTGGGCATGCAGATGCTGCTGGATCGCAGCGAAGAAGGCCCGACCGACGGGCTGGGCCTGATCCCGGGCGAGGTGGTTCGTTTTCGCTTGGAAGGCCGTTTGCAGGCCGATGGCAGCCGCTTCAAGGTGCCCCAGATGGGCTGGAACCCGGTGTTCCACGAGCTGGGCCGCCCAGCGCACCCGCTGTGGGCCGGTATCCGGGATGGCTCCTATTTCTATTTTGTGCACAGCTTCTATGCTCGGCCTGCCCATGCCTTGCACTGTGTGGGCGAAGCCGACTATGGTGGCCGCTTCGCCGCAGCCATCGCCCGCGACAACATCTTTGCCACCCAGTTTCACCCCGAGAAAAGTGCCGACCAGGGGCTGGCGCTTTACCGCAACTTCCTCTCCTGGAACCCCTAGGCCTTTCACCACACCATCATGCTGCTGATTCCTGCCATTGATCTGAAAGACGGCCAGTGCGTTCGCCTCAAACAGGGCGACATGGACCAATCCACCGTGTTCGGTGAAGACCCGGCGGCTATTGCGCGCAGTTGGGTCGACAAGGGCGCGCGCCGCGTGCACCTGGTGGACCTCAACGGGGCCTTCGCCGGCAAGCCGAAAAACGAGCAAGCCATTCGCGCCATTCTGAAAGAGGTGGGCTCCGAGGTGGATGTTCAGCTGGGCGGCGGCATCCGCGACCTCGACACCATCGAGCGTTACCTCGACGCCGGCCTGCGCTACGTGATCATCGGCACCGCCGCGGTGAAGAACCCCGGTTTCCTGCAGGACGCCTGCACCGCGTTCGGCGGTCACATCATCGTGGGTCTGGACGCCAAGGACGGCAAGGTCGCCACCGACGGCTGGAGCAAGCTCACCGGCCACGAGGTGGTGGACCTGGCCAAGAAGTTCGAGGACTACGGCGTCGAAGGCATCATCTACACCGACATCGGCCGCGACGGCATGCTCTCGGGCATCAACATCGAGGCCACGGTGAAGCTGGCGCAGGCGCTGTCGATTCCAGTGATTGCGTCGGGTGGTTTGTCCAACCTCGAAGACATCCGCGCGCTGTGCGCGGTGGAAGACGAAGGCGTCGAAGGTGTGATCTGTGGTCGCTCGATCTACAGCGGCGACCTGGATTTTGAAGCGGCTCAAAACCTTGCAGATGAGTTGAACGGCTGAGCATGCTCGCCAAACGCATCATCCCCTGCCTCGACGTGACCGGTGGTCGCGTCGTCAAGGGCGTCAACTTCGTTGAACTGCGCGACGCTGGCGACCCGGTGGAGATTGCGGCACGATACAACGAACAGGGCGCTGACGAGCTGACCTTTCTGGACATCACCGCCACCAGCGACGGGCGCGACCTGATCCTTCACATCATCGAAGCCGTGGCCTCGCAGGTTTTCATTCCGCTCACCGTCGGTGGCGGCGTGCGCACGGTGGAAGACGTGCGTCGCTTGCTCAACGCCGGGGCCGACAAGACCAGTTTCAATTCAGCGGCGCTGGCCAACCCGCAGGTGATCCGAGATGCCTCGGCCAAGTACGGCGCGCAGTGCATCGTGGTCGCCATCGACGCCAAGCGCCGCCAAGGCGAAGACCTGGTCCTGCGCGGCGAAGGCTGGGACGTGTACAGCCATGGTGGGCGCAAGAACACCGGCTTGGACGCCGTTGCCTGGGCGAGCCAGATGGCCGAACACGGCGCTGGCGAGATCCTGCTCACCAGCATGGACCGCGACGGCACGAAATCGGGCTTTGATCTGGCCTTGACGCGCGCGGTGGCCGACGCGGTGGACGTGCCAGTGATTGCTTCAGGCGGTGTGGGCACGCTCGACCACCTGGCCGACGGCGTGCAGCAGGGCGGTGCCGACGCCGTGCTGGCCGCCAGCATCTTTCACTATGGCGAATTCACCGTGGCGCAGGCCAAGGCCCGCATGGCCGAACGCGGGATCCCGGTCCGGCTCTGATCGGTTTTTCTGATCGGCTTCAGGTCCGGTCGCTGCGCAGCTGGTACTGCCGCTCCAGGCGGTCTTCCAGTTCACCCAGGCTGGCACTCAGACCGTTGCCGTTCTGCTCGATCACCTCGGTCATGGCGGCTTGCAGGCGGTCCACCTTCAAGTGAAGCTTCTCGGCCAGATCGATCTCGCGCGCCGCGGTGGCCTGCATTTCGGCTTGCAGGAAGGTGCGCAGCTCGGTGAAGCGCGATGCTTCGGCCTTGTCGGCCAGCGTGCGTTGTTCAGACGCTTCGCGCGTGACGCGGCGCACTTCCATCATGTGCGTGGTCTGCTGGTACACCAGCGCGGCCAGAAACACGATCAGCACCACCGCCAGCATGCCCAGCAGCACCAGGCCCAGCGGCGCCTGCACCTCGGTGAAGCCGAAGTTCAAGGCGGTCGGTTGCAGGATCTGGGCGAAGTTGAGCGCCACGAAGCCGGCGACCAGCAGGATGAACAGGATGAGGAGGAGGGTGCGTATTTTCATAGGGGGGTCCTGTGCGCGCGTGGCGCAGTGGCAAGTGATCGGTGGGCATCGGTCTTGTCAGAACCGGCCCCATCGTAGCGGCTTTGCCTGCACTGACACATGGGGGCACAAATGCCCATGGTAGATTCCCCCGATGAACTGGTTGGACGATGTGAAATGGGACGCGCAGGGCCTGGTGCCTGTGATTGCGCAGGAAGCGGCCACGGGCGATGTGCTCATGTTCGCGTGGATGAACCGCGAGGCGCTGCAGAAGACTGCGGAGCTGGGGCGCGCGGTGTATTTCAGCCGCTCGCGCAACAAACTCTGGTTCAAGGGCGAAGAATCGGGCCATGTGCAGACGGTGCACGACATCCGCATGGACTGCGACAACGACGTGGTGCTGCTCAAGGTCACCCAGCTCGGCCACGAGCCCGGCATCGCTTGCCACACCGGTCGCCACAGCTGCTTTTTCCAGCGCCTGGACCAAGACCAGTGGCAGGCGGTCGAGCCTGTGCTCAAAGACCCCGAAACGATCTACAAATAAACGAATATGTCCACCACCGATGACCTGGCGCGCCTGGCCGCCGTGATCGAAAGCCGCAAGGTGGCCAACGGCGGCGACCCCGAGAAAAGTTACGTGGCCCGGCTGCTGCACAAGGGCCCGGACAGCTTTCTCAAGAAGATCGGCGAAGAAGCCACCGAAGCTGTGATGGCCGCCAAGGACCTGGACCACGGCGGCGACCCGCAAAAGCTGGTGAATGAGGTGGCCGATCTCTGGTTCCATTGCATGATCGCGCTGGCGCATTACCAACTCGGCCCGGCCGATGTGGTGGCCGAGCTGGTCCGCCGCGAAGGTCTGAGCGGCCTGGAAGAAAAAGCCATGCGCAAGGTGCTGGCGCGCGAAGCCGGCACCGAGCCCGACGCCCACTGAAAGGACACTGCCATGAGCGACATCATCGACGTAGAGCCGCTCGACAGCGAGCGGGCCCAATCCCTCAAGACCATCGGCTGGGTCAGCTATATCCTGCACCTCATCGTGGCCGTGGGCGCGGTGTTGCCCGCCACCCAGCCCGGTGTGGCCCTGCTGATCGTGGCGCTGGTGATCGATCTGGTGAAAAAAGGCGATGCAGAAGGCACTTGGCAGGCCAGCCACTTTTCCTGGCGCATCCGCACCGTGATCTGGGCTGCCGTGCTCTACCTCGTGACCTTGCCGCTGTGGCTGCTTTTTGTGCTGCCCGGCTGGATCGCCTGGGGCGTCATTTCCATCTGGTTCCTCTACCGCATCGTCAAAGGCATGGTGCGCATGAACGCCAACCAGGCCATGCCCGATTGAACATCTCCCCGCTGCCGACATGACCGCACACGACCCCAACTGCATCTTCTGCAAGATCATCGCTGGCCAGATTCCGTCGAAGAAGGTCTACGAGGACGAAGACCTCTATGCGTTTCACGACATCCACCCCTGGGCACCGGTGCATTTTTTGCTGGTGCCCAAGCTGCACATCGCGTCCATGGCTCAGCTCGGGCCCGAGCATGAACGCCTGATGGGCCGCTTGATGGTGTTGGCGCCAAAACTCGCTGCCGAGCAGGGCTGCAACCCGTATCCCGAGGGTGGTTTTCGCATGGTGTGCAACACCGGCACCGAGGGCGGGCAAGAGGTTCATCACCTGCATGTGCATGTGATGGGCGGCCCACGTCCCTGGTTGCGCGGTTGATTGCGCCGTCTCTGGCTCCACGCCCCACTCGGCTGGTGCTGGAATTGGATGTGCACAGGGCTTGAACTACGGCACGGGCTTAGAATCCCACCCACAGCGCACTGCGCCATACCTCAATATCTGGAGTAAACCATGGGTTCGTTTTCTATCTGGCATTGGCTCATCGTGCTGCTCATCGTGGTGATGGTGTTCGGGACCAAAAAGCTCAAGAACATCGGCTCCGATCTGGGCGGTGCCGTCAAAGGCTTCAAGGACGGCATCAAGGAAGGCGGCCAGAACCCTGCAGACACCGCATCGGCACCGGCCGGTCAGGTGACCCAGGAAACCCGCGCCGACAAAAACGCCATCGACGTTGAAGCCAAGCAAAAAAGCTGATCTTCCCCGAGCGCTGCGGTGACACCACTCGCTGCCTGAGCGCCCACCCCCAGGCTCGTTCCGAGCCCGAACCGCCCGCAGGATGGCCGACACATGATTGATTTGGGCATTTCCAAACTCGCCCTCATCGGGGCTGTGGCGTTGATCGTCATCGGCCCCGAGAAGCTGCCGCGTGTGGCGCGCACCGTGGGTGCCCTGCTGGGCAAGGCGCAGCGTTATGTGGCCGACGTGAAGTCAGAGGTCAGCCGCTCGATGGAGCTCGAAGAGCTCAAGAAGATGAAAGACTCGGTGACGAGTGCCGCGCGTGACGTGGAGCAGTCGGTGCAGAGCGGCGCCACCGATTTCGAGAAGTCGTGGTCCGACGCCACCGCCGGACTGGATGGCAGCAGCAGCTCTTCCTACGGTTCGAGCGACACCCTCGGTTCACTCGAACCCCCCGTTTACAAGCACCCCAAAAAGAACTGGCGGCTCAAGCAGAAAGCCATGCCCCAGTGGTTCAAGGCCCGCACCGGGGTGCGCACGCGCACCCAATCCGGCGCGGCCCGCGTGGCCCGTTTCCGGCCCCGCTCCTCTTCCGCCCCCCGCTGATGTCCGACACCGAAAAATCCACCGACGAACTCGCCGGTTCCGAGCAACCGTTCGTGCAGCACCTGATGGAGCTGCGGGATCGGCTGCTTTACGGTGTCATCGGGCTGGCGATCTGCATGGCCCTGCTGGCCTTCTGGCCTGGCCCCAGCGGCTTGATCGACCTGATCGCCGTGCCGATCCGCGCGCACATGCCGCCCGACGCCAAACTGATCGCGGTGGGTGTGTTCTCGCCGTTCTTCGTGCCCATCAAGGTGCTGGCCATGGCGGCGCTGCTGCTCTCGCTGCCGTGGTGGATGTACCAGGTGTGGGCCTTCGTGGCGCCCGGCCTCTACAGCCACGAGAAGCGTTTTGCCATCCCGTTGATCGTGCTGGGCAGCTTGCTGGCCTACGTGGGCATTGCCTTCGTGCAGTTCTTTGTGCTGGACAAGATGTTCGGCTTCATCCAGCAGTTCACGCCCGCCAGCGTGGCCGCCACGCCCGACATTGCCTCGTATGTGGAGGCCATCCTCTCGCTCTACCTTGCCTTTGGCCTGGCGTTCCAGGTGCCCATCGTGGTGGTGCTTCTGGTGAAGATGAACATGGTGACCGTGGAAAAACTCAAGGAGTTTCGCGGCTACTTCATCGTGGTGGCGTTCGTGATCGCAGCGGTGGTGACGCCGCCCGACGTGATCTCGCAACTGGCTCTCGCCGTGCCCATGTGCATCCTGTACGAGATCGGCATCTGGGGCGCGCAGTGGTTTATCAAGGCGGCGGCACCCACAGAAGCCGAAACCGCCGAGAAGGAATCGGCTTCCTGAGCCGTCTCCCTAAGGTTCAGCGCGCAGTCGCCTGGCGCGCGATGTTCCGTTTGCCCGGCGTAACCTGCACCTGAACCTTGCCGTCGCGGCGCGTCACATCCAGTGGCGACGCTGTACCTGGTTGCAGACCCGCCACAGCAGACAGCAACTGCGGCACGTTGGTCACGGACTTGCCGCCCACCGCGGTGATCACATCGCCCGGGCGGATGCCTGCCTGAGCGGCCGGGCCGTTTTGCAATACCCCTGTGATGACCACGCCCGCGCCTGGTTGCAGGCCGAAGCTCTCCGCCAGCTCGGGCGTGAGGTCTTGAGGCTCCACACCGATCCAGCCGCGCGTGACCTGACCATCGCGCACGATGGCGTCCAGCACGTTGCGCGCGGTGGAGGTGGGGATGGCAAAACCGATGCCCATGGAGCCGCCCGAGCGCGAGTAGATGGCTGTGTTGATGCCCATCAGATGCCCGCTCACATCCACCAGCGCGCCACCCGAATTGCCCGGGTTGATGGCCGCGTCCGTCTGGATGAAATTCTCGAAGGTGTTGATGCCCAGTTGCGTGCGACCCAGTGCGCTCACGATGCCGCTGGTGACGGTCTGCCCCACACCAAACGGGTTGCCGATGGCCAGCACCTGGTCGCCGATTTCCAGGGCGTCGGAGTTGCCCAGCGTGATCACGGGCAGGTCGGTCAGCTCGATCTTCAGGATGGCGAGATCGGTTTCGGGGTCGGTGCCGATCACCTTGGCCGCGCTCTTGCGGCCGTCGTTCAAGATGACTTCGATTTCGTCGGCTTCTTCGATCACGTGGTTGTTGGTCAACACATAGCCTGCCGGGCTCACGATGACGCCCGAACCCAGCCCGGTCTGTGGCTGACTCTGGGCCTGATCGCCAAAAAAGAACCGAAACCAGGGATCGGCGTTCTGGGCGCCACTGACCGCCGCCTTGCTGGTGTTGATGCTCACCACCGCAGGCGATGCGGCGCGCGCCGCGCTGCGAAAGCTCGAAGCACCGTCCACCGCCGCGGGCGCCGCACCCAGCGAGGGCGCTTCCAGCACCGGTACCACGGAGGCCACGGACGCGGAGCGCCCGAGCCACTGCGGCTGCAGGGTGGCCACCACGAACAGGGCCGCCACCAGCACGGTGACGGTTTGGGCGAACAGGAGCCAGAGTCGTTTCATGGGGGAGCTGGAAAAGGGTTGAATACAGCGCTCATTGTCCTGCAAATGGGTGCAGGCATGCGGTGTTCAAGCCCGCCGGGCATGGCGCGGGTGCGGTGTCAGAATGGACGGCCTTTGTGGCTCCCAGCGAAACCGAAAGTCCCATGCCCACCGATCATTCTTCACCGCCTGCGGTTTCCCGCGAGGCCCTCACGCAGGCGCTGGACCGGTTGCTGCAACCCGCGCTGTTCAAAGACTACGGCCCCAACGGCTTGCAGGTGGAGGGCCGCGCCGAGGTGCGCAAGCTGGTGAGTGGCGTGACGGCCAGCCGCGCGCTGATTGATGCTGCCATTGCCGAAGGCGCCGATGCCATCCTGGTGCACCACGGCTTGTTCTGGCGCGGCCAGGACGGGCGTGTGACGGGCTGGATGAAGCAGCGCCTGTCGCGCCTGCTCGCCCACGACATCAATCTGTTGGCCTACCACCTGCCGCTGGACGCCCACGCCGAGCTCGGCAACAACGCGCAACTGGCCCAGCGGCTGGGCGTAACGCTCTACACCGATGAGCGTGGCCGCTTTGGCGAGCAATCGCTGGGCTTCATGGGGCACAGACCGTCGGCGTCGGCCGCCGAACTGGCCGACCACGTGACCGCGCAGTTGGGCCGGGCCGTCACGCTGGTGGCCGAACCCGATCGGCCAGTGCGCCACGTGGCGTTGTGCACTGGCGGGGCGCAGGGTTACTTTGAAGCTGCCATCGCCGCCGGGGCCGACGTGTTCATCACCGGCGAGATCTCCGAGCCGCAGGCCCACTACGCGCGCGAGTGCGGCGTGGCTTATATCGCCTGTGGCCACCACGCGTCCGAGCGCTACGGCGCGCCTGCGGTGGGTGCGCATGTGGCGGCCCAACTCGGGCTGGAGCACGTGTTCATCGACATCGACAACCCGGCCTGAGTCCCGATGAAACCTGTCGCCCGCCATCCGGACAGCCCTTGTCCCATCGTACTGACCATGGGAGACCCGGCCGGCATCGGCCCGGAGATCATCGTCAAAGCTTTTGCCGAACGACCCGAGCTGTTGCGGCAGATCGTGGTGGCTGGCGACGTGGAGACCTTGCGCCGGGCGACGCATGGGCTGGCGAGGGAGTCGACGCCGTTGATGGTGGCCGAGATCACCGAGCTCCGTGATCTGGTGGCGGTGCCCCCCGGGTGCATGGCGGTGGTGCAGGCGTGCAAGCCTGGTCAACCGGCGGAGATCGGACGGGTCAGTGCGATCGCCGGTCGTGCCGCCGCCGATTGCATCGAGTGGGCGGCCCGGGCCGCGCTGCAAGGCCGGGCGCGTGCCGTGGTGACCGCACCGATCCACAAGGAGGCACTGGCTGCTGCGGGCATTGAACATCCCGGGCATACCGAACTGCTGCAGGCGCTGAGCGCGGCGCACCTGGGCGTGTCTGTCGCCGACCTGCCCGTGCGCATGATGCTGAGTTGCCCGGGCCTGAGCACGGTGCTGGTGAGCATCCACGTGTCGCTCAGGCAGGCGCTGGACGCTGTGACCACCGAGCAGGTGCTGCAGACGATCTGCATCACCCATGCGCACTTTCAGCGCATCGGCGTGGCTCGGCCACGCATCGCCGTGGCGGGGCTGAACCCGCACGCGGGGGAGGGCTGCTTGTTCGGATCGGAGGACCGGGATTCAATAGCGCCAGCCATTGCGCTCGCGCAGCAAGAAGGCATGGAGGCCAGCGGACCGCACGCGCCAGACACGGTGTTCATGCGGGCCCGGCAGGGCAGTTTTGATGTGGTCGTGGCCATGTACCACGACCAGGGGCTGATCCCGGTGAAGTTGCTGGGCCTGGACCACGGCGTGAACACCACGCTGGGCCTGCCCTTCGTGCGCACGAGTCCCGACCATGGCACGGCGTTCGACATCGCGGGCACCGGGCGCGCCAGCCCCAGCAGTCTGCTGGCCGCGATCGACGCGGCCCTGACGGTAACGGTTACTTCCTGAGGCTGTCGCGGATCTCGCGCAACAGCACCACGTCTTCAGGGGTGGCCACAGGTGCGGGCGGTGCTGCCGGGGTTTCGCGCTTGAGGCGGTTCACCTGCTTGACCATCATGAAGATGATGAAGGCCAGGATGGTGAAGTTGATGGCCACGGTGATGAAATTGCCGTAGGCCAGCGTGGGCACACCGGCGGCCTTGAGCGCCGCCAGCGTGGGCGCCGTGCCCTCGGGCACCTTGCCCAGTGCCACGTAGAGGTTGGTGAAGTCGAGGTTGCCGAAGATCGAACCCACGATGGGCATGATGATGTCGTCGACCATCGAGGTGACGATCTTGCCGAACGCACCCCCGATGATCACGCCCACGGCCAAGTCGATGACATTGCCCTTGACGGCAAATTCCTTGAACTCCTGCATCACGCTCATGCTGTTTCCCCTCGGCTGGTTGGTTGTTGTTTGCGCCCATCGCCCCGGCTGCGGGGTGGGCAAAATCGATTCTCACACAAGGGTCGCCGCCAGCGCGACAACCCGGCGTTGAAGAGACCCTTGGGCCCTCAGGCCAAGTCCCAATAGCCCAGTCCGGCACCCCGGCAAGCCAGGGCGGCGGCGGTGTGCTCCAGTACAATGTCGGGTTGTCCCCGATGTACCGTCCTGAAGTCTCATTGAAAGAGTTCCATGAGTGAAGCTACCGCCCAAGCGCCTGCCAACAGCAGCCGCCGTACCTGGCTGATCACCTCCTGCGCCATGGGTGGCGTGGGTGCGGCCGCAGTTGCTGTGCCTTTCGTGAGCACATTCCAGCCCTCCGAGCGTGCCAAGGCCGCCGGTGCTGCCGTTGAAGTGGACGTCTCGGGCATCCTCCCCGGCGAAAAGATCGTGGTGGAGTGGCGTGGCAAACCCGTGTGGATCATGCGCCGCACGCCCGAGCAACTGGCCGAACTCGAGAAAATCGCTGGCCAGCTTGCCGACCCCGAGTCTGCCCGCAACGCAGTGCCCACGCCCGAGTACGCGAAGAACCACCACCGCTCGATCAAACCCGAGATTCTGGTGACCGTGGGCATCTGCACGCACCTGGGCTGCTCGCCTGGCGACAGGCTCACCCCTGGCCCGCAGCCCTCGCTGCCGGACGATTGGCAAGGTGGTTTCCTGTGCGCTTGCCACGGTTCGACCTTCGACCTCGCAGGCCGCGTGTTTAAGAACAAGCCAGCGCCCGACAACCTGGAAGTGCCGCCGCATTACTACATGTCCGACACCCGGCTGCTGGTCGGTGAAGAGAAGCAGGCCTGAGCCTCAGCGGTTCCCAGCGACATCAGACAACGCCACACAGAGGCAACCCATGGCTGAATTCAAAGAAGTTTCCCCCAACGCCCCGATCGCCGAGAAAGCACTGAACTGGGTCGACAACCGGTTCCCGCTTTCCAAGCTCTACAACGAGCACCTGGCCGAGTACTACGCGCCGAAGAACTTCAACTTCTGGTACTTCTTCGGTTCACTCGCATTGCTCGTGCTCGTGATCCAGATCGTCACCGGCATCTTCCTCGTGATGCACTACAAGCCCGACGCAGCGCTTGCTTTCGCGTCGGTCGAATACATCATGCGCGACGTGCCCTGGGGCTGGTTGATCCGCTACATGCACTCCACCGGCGCCTCGGCGTTCTTCGTGGTGGTGTACATGCACATGTTCCGTGGCCTGATCTACGGCAGCTACCGCAAGCCACGCGAGCTGGTGTGGGTGTTCGGATGTGCCATCTTCCTGTGCCTGATGGCCGAGGCCTTCATGGGTTACCTGCTGCCTTGGGGCCAGATGTCCTACTGGGGCGCGCAGGTGATCGTGAACCTGTTTGCCGCCATTCCCTTCGTCGGCCCCGACTTGGCGCTGCTGATTCGCGGCGACTTCGTGGTGGGTGACGCCACGCTGAACCGCTTCTTCAGCTTCCACGTGATTGCTGTGCCGCTGGTGCTGCTCGGTTTGGTGGTAGCACACATCATCGCGCTCCACGAAGTGGGCTCCAACAACCCTGATGGCGTGGAGATCAAGGCGAAGAAAGACGCCAAGGGCATTCCGCTGGACGGCATCCCGTTCCACCCCTACTACACCGTGCACGATGTGCTGGGCGTGTCGGTCTTCCTCATGCTCTTCTCGGCGATCATCTTCTTCGCACCCGAGTTCGGCGGTTACTTCCTCGAGTACAACAACTTCATCCCGGCCGATCCGCTGGTCACGCCGCTGCACATCGCGCCGGTTTGGTACTTCACGCCGTTCTATTCGATGTTGCGCGCTATCACCAGCGAGATGATGTTTGCCTTGGTCGCCATCGTCGTCATTGCTGCGGTGCTCGGCGCGCTCAAGGCCAAGGTGTCCGGTGCCATCAAGGGCGGCATCGTGATCGCTGCGGTGGTGCTGGTGGCCCTGATGCTGGCCATCGACGCCAAATTCTGGGGTGTGGTTGCCATGGGCGGCGCCGTCATCATTTTGTTCTTCCTCCCTTGGCTGGACCACAGCCCCGTGAAGTCGATCCGCTACCGCCCGACCTGGAACAAGTACCTGTATGGCGTGTTCGTCATCAACTTCCTGATCCTGGGTTACCTGGGTGTGTTGCCTCCGTCGCCCATTGGCGAGCGCGTGTCCCAGGTCGGTACCTTGTTCTACTTCGGCTTCTTCCTGCTGATGCCTTGGTGGAGCCGTCTGGGCGAGTTCAAGCCCGTGCCCGACCGCGTCACTTTCCAGCCCCACTGAACCCCGAAGAGCCAATTCAGAGAGTCAAGCAAATGAAAAAAATCCTCTTGGGCTTCGCGCTGGCATTGGGTCTGTCGAGCGCCGCCATGGCCGCCGGCGGAAGCATTCCGCTGGACAAGGCGCCCCAGCGCACCAACGACATGGCCGCCCTGCAAAACGGCGCCAAGCTGTTTGTGAACTACTGCCTCAGCTGCCACTCGGCGGCCTTCATGCGCTACAACCGCCTGCGCGACATCGGCCTGAACGACAAGCAGATTGCCGAGAACCTCACGTTCGCTACCGACAAAATCGGTGACACGATGAAGGCTTCCATCGATCCAAAGCAGGCCAAACAATGGTTCGGCGTGAACCCGCCCGACCTGACCTTGATCGCCCGTTCGCGTTCGAGCCATGCCGGTACCGGTGCCGACTACGTCTACACCTTGCTGCGCACCTATTACCGCGACGACACCAAGCCCACCGGTTGGAACAACCTGGCCTTCCCCAACATCGGCATGCCCAACCCTCTGTGGGAATTGCAGGGTGAGCAGAGCCCGGTGTACGAGAAAGTGATGAGCCACGGTCACGAAGTGGACCGCGTCAAGGGCTGGACGACCGTCAAGCCCGGCACCCTGAGCGCGGCGGAGTACGACAACAACGTGGGCGATCTGGTGGCCTATCTGCAATGGATGGCCGAGCCCGCCCAGAACAGCCGGGTTCGCATCGGCGTGTGGGTGATGTTGTTCCTCGCCGTCTTCTCAGTGGTGGCCTGGCGCCTGAATGCCGCGTTCTGGAAAGACATCAAATAATCCCATCCGACAAGGTCGGCGGCGTGGTCCGCCGGCCTGTCTGTTTCGCAGTGGTTTGCAGTGTCCGTATGACACGAACGCAGGCCACTGTTTTTTGCTTTAAGGAGACACCCTCATGATGGTCTTGTACTCGGGCACCACTTGCCCGTATTCCCACCGCTGCCGCTTCGTCCTGTTCGAAAAAGGCATGGACTTCGAGATCCGGGATGTCGACCTCTACAACAAGCCTGAAGACATCAGCGTGATGAACCCGTACGGTCAGGTACCCATCCTGGTCGAGCGCGACCTGATCCTGTACGAGTCGAACATCATCAACGAGTACATCGACGAGCGGTTTCCCCATCCTCAGTTGATGCCCGGCGATCCCGTGGACCGTGCCCGTGTCCGTCTGTTTCTGTTGAATTTCGAGAAAGAGTTGTTCACGCACGTGTCCATGCTCGAGTCGCGTGCGACCAAAGGCAACGAAAAGGCGCTCGAAAAAGCGCGCGCCCACATCCGCGACCGCCTCACGCAACTCGCGCCGGTGTTCCTCAAGAACAAGTTCATGCTGGGCGACAACTTCTCCATGCTGGACGTGGCCATCGCTCCGCTGCTGTGGCGCCTAGACTTCTACGGCATCGAGCTCAGCAAGAACGCCGCGCCTTTGCTCAAGTACGCCGAGCGCATCTTCTCGCGCCCGGCCTACATCGAAGCGCTGACGCCATCCGAGAAAGTGATGCGCAAGTGAAGTCGGACCCGGCTTCGGTCGGATCTTCTTTCGCTGCGGCGATGCCTCATGAGCCCTGCTGACACGGACATACCTTCCACCCGCCCGTACCTGATCCGTGCTCTGCATGAATGGTGTTCGGACAACGGGTTCTCCCCCTACATTGCGGTGCAGGTGGACGCGTCCGTGCAGGTGCCGATGGAATTCGTGAAGAACGGCGAGATCGTGCTCAACGTCGGCATTGACGCCACCAGCTCACTCAGGCTGGGCAACGATTTCATCGAGTTCAAGGCGCGCTTCGGCGGCGTGGCCCGCGAGATCGTGGTGCCCATCAGCCACGTGGTGGCCATCTACGCCCGCGAGAACGGGCAAGGCATGGCTTTTCCAGCGCCCGCCCCCGCTACCTTGGCGGCGGTCAAATCGGACACTGATGCGGACGGCGTGCCTGCGTCGGACGATGTGGCGGACAGCGCCTCTGAGGCTGCCTCTCGCAGTCCTCTGCGCTCGGTGAAGCGTGATGCCAAAGGCGACGACACGCCGGGTGATGGCGACGAGCCGCCGGAGCCCCCGTCCGACGGACCAGGGCGTGTGTCCGGTCGGCCGCAGCTCAAACGTGTCAAGTAAACTCGCAGCCTTTGCGGGCCGCTTTAGCTCAGTTGGTAGAGCAATCGCCTTGTAAGCGATAGGTCATCTGTTCGAGTCAGATAAGCGGCACCAAGACCCACACCCCGGCCATTGACTCCCCATCCGGGGTGCGTTCATCGTCCCGGCATTTGGACTTTGATGCGGATTGCGTTAACCTGCGCACCGCTTTGGGTCAACGCCCGTTGAAACGCAGGCAGCAGCTGTCTCAGCTTCGTCGAGGCAGCGGCGCTGCCCACCAACAGGCACCACTCCTGTTCGTTCAATGGGCCAGCCACCACATGTTGGCGCATGGCCGGCGGTATCAGGTGCTGTATCTGATCCATGCAATGTTGGGACTCGCGGATGCGTTCCCTCAACAAGGCCAACGATGGCGCGGCGCCCACAGCCTGCTCCAGGCTGAAGACGGTTCGGGGTCGTTGATCGGTGGCCATGGGGTTCGACGGGATGGGCGCTCGCTGCTCACCGCAAGGAAAGGTTTCAGAGTGCACATCATTATCACGGACGCATGGCTGGCCAAGAGCCGCGCATTGCATCTCAGTGGTCTCAAGCTGGTGGGCGCGGGTGCGTTGGCAGCGGTGCTGCTGATGTTGGGCTCCATCGCCACCTACCACTGGTTCTTTCTGGAGGGCGTTCGCCAGGGCTGGCCCGGCTTTGCTTCGGTCGCCAGGCTGGTTCATCCGAACGACGCAGGCTCCAAGGACGCCTACATGCGCGCCAACCTGGATGCCATGGCGCGCAAGCTGGGCGAGATGCAGGCCCGCATGATGCAGATCGACTCCCTGGGGGAGCGCGTGGCCGGTCTGGCGGGTTTGAATCCGGCCGAGTTCAAGAACGCGCCGGGGTCGGGCGGCTCGCTGGTGGCCAGCCATGACATCAGTATGCAGGAACTGATGCAGGCGCTGGACACGGTGGAAGTCTCCAGCGGCTCGCGGGTGGACTGGCTCACCGTGGTGGAGTCCCGGTTGTTCGACCAGAAAATCCGCCAGACCCTCATTCCCACCGAGAAGCCGGTGGACGGGGTTCGTGTGGGTTCTTCCTTCGGCTTTCGCATCGATCCCATCACCGGCCATTCTGCCCTGCACACCGGACTTGATTTCCCGGCTGATGTGGGCACGCCGATCCTCGCCGCCGCCGGCGGCGTGGTGGTGGTGCAGGAGTACCACGCGGCTTACGGCAACATGATCGAGATCGATCATGGCAACGACCTGATCACCCGCTACGCCCACGCCTCGCAGACCTTCGTGAAGAAGGGCGACATCGTCAAGCGCGGCCAGAAGATTGCCAGCGTTGGGTCGACAGGGCGCTCCACGGGCCCGCATCTGCACTTTGAAGTCTGGGTGGCGGGCGTGCCGCAAGACCCCCAGCGTTTCCTGGACGCGGGCGAAAAGATCGCGGCCGCCAAGCCCGCTGTGGCGGGTCCGCGCAAGCCTTGAACGCAGGCCTGCCACGGCAGGTAAAATCGCGGCTTTGCTCTTGAAAGCCCCGCGTTCGCCGGCACATCATTGGCGCCGGGTGCACGCCCTCCAGGTTCGCAAGAACTCTCCACTTCTCTTTTGCCTGCCCGGCGCCTTCTGGGTGTCTGGTGCAAGCCTGTATGTATGGCCACAAACTTCCTCACCAAACTCTTTGGTAGCCGCAACGACCGATTGCTCAAGACCTACCGCAAGACGGTGGAGCGCATCAATGGTCTGGAGGCGCAGTTTGAAACACTCAGCGATGACGAACTCCGGGGCAAGACCGAATCCTTCAAACAGCGCATAGCGCAGGGCGAAAGTCTGGATGCGCTGTTGCCCGAGGCCTTTGCGGTGGTGCGCGAGGGCAGCAAGCGCATCATGAAGATGCGCCACTTCGACGTGCAGTTGGTGGGTGGCCTCGCACTGCACCACGGCAAGGTGGCCGAGATGCGCACCGGCGAGGGCAAGACCCTGACGGCCACGCTGCCGGTGTACCTGAACGCGCTCACCGGCAAGGGTGTGCACGTGGTCACGGTCAACGATTACCTGGCCAGCCGCGACGCGCAGTGGATGGGACGCCTCTACAACTTCCTCGGTCTCTCGGTGGGCATCAACCTGCCGCAAGCGCCGCGCGACGAGAAGCAGGCGGCCTACCGCTCCGACATCACCTACGGCACCAACAACGAGTACGGTTTCGATTACTTGCGCGACAACATGGTCTACGAGGCCGCGGACCGCGTACAGCGTGGCCTGAACTTCGCCATCGTCGACGAGGTGGACTCGATCCTGATCGACGAGGCCCGCACGCCACTGATCATCAGCGGCCAGGCCGAAGACCAGACCCAGACCTACATGGCCATCAAACAGCTGGTGCCGCACTTGGTGCGCCAGGAGGGCGAAGCCGATGTGCGCACCGGCGAGGGCGTCATCAAGCCGGGCGACTTCACGGTGGACGAGAAAGCCCACGCCATCCATATGACTGAGCAAGGCCATGAGCACGCCGAGCAGTTGCTCAGCCAGGCGGGTCTGTTGCCCGAAGGTGCGTCGCTCTACGACCCGGCCAATATCGCGCTGCTGCACAACCTGGTCACTTCGCTCAAGGCGCACCACCTCTACCACCGCGACCAGCACTACGTGAACCAGAACGGCGAGATCGTGATCGTCGACGAGTTCACCGGCCGTCTGATG
>JBKBWW010000002.1:0-82552 GCA_046314475.1 Hydrogenophaga sp. | reverse complement strand
TCGCCAACTTCCCCGAGATGCTGGACGGCCGCGTGAAAACGCTGCACCCGAAGGTGCACGGTGGCCTGCTGGCCCGGCGCGATCTGCCCGAGCACATGGCCGCGCTCGAGACCCACGGCATCGATACCATCGACCTGCTGATCGTCAACCTCTACCCGTTCGAAGCCACCGTGGCCAAGCCTGGCTGCACGCTGGATGACGCCATCGAGAACATCGACATCGGCGGCCCGGCCATGGTGCGCAGCGCCGCGAAGAATTGGAAGGACGTGGCGGTGCTGACCGACGCATCGCAGTACGCCGGCGTGATCGACGAACTCAAGGCCAGCGGCAAGGTGAGCGAGGCGACGCGTTTCGCCCTGTCGGTGGCCGCGTTCAACCGCATCAGCAACTACGACGGCGCCATCAGCGATTACCTCTCCAGCATCACGTTCGATGCCGGCGCTGCCGTGCCTGCGCGAAGCGAATACCCCGTGCAGGCCAATGGCCGCTTCGTGAAACTGCAGGACCTTCGCTACGGCGAGAACCCGCACCAGACCGCCGCCTTCTACCGCGACCTGCACCCCGCGCCTGGCTCGCTGGTGACGGCCAAGCAACTGCAAGGCAAGGAGCTCAGCTACAACAACATCGCCGACGCCGACGCGGCATGGGAATGCGTGAAGAGCTTTGATGTGCCCGCCTGCGTGATCGTCAAACACGCCAACCCCTGCGGTGTGGCCGTGGGCAAGGATGCGCTGGAGGCCTACAGCAAGGCCTTCCAGACCGACCCCACCAGCGCCTTCGGCGGCATCATCGCGCTCAACCGCGTGCTCGACGGTGCCGGAGCGTTGGCCATCAGCAAACAGTTCGTTGAAGTGTTGATGGCGCCGGGCTACACGCCCGAAGCGCTGGAAGTGTTCAAGGCCAAGGCCAATGTGCGCGTGCTCGAAATCGCGCTGCCACCCGGCGGCCCCACCGCCTGGGACAAAGGCCTGAACCTCACCGACATCAAGCGCGTCGGCTCGGGCCTGCTCATGCAGTCGGCCGACAACCACGTGCTCACCCGCGCCGACCTCAAGGTGGTGACGAAGCTGCAACCCACCGAACAGCAGCTCAACGACCTCATGTTCGCCTGGACGGTGGCCAAGTTCGTCAAGTCCAACGCCATCGTGTTCTGCAAGGACGGCATGACCATGGGGGTGGGCGCAGGCCAGATGAGCCGCCTCGACTCGGCGCGCATCGCCAGCATCAAGGCGGGCCACGCCAAGCTCTCGCTGCAGGGAACGGCCGTGGCCAGCGACGCCTTCTTCCCGTTCCGCGACGGGCTGGACGTCGTGGTCGACGCGGGCGCGAGTTGCGTGATCCAGCCCGGTGGCTCGATGCGCGATCAGGAAGTGATCGATGCGGCGGATGAGCGTGGCGTGGTCATGGTGTATTCGGGCGTTCGACACTTCCGACACTGAAGGTGTCTGCCCCAAGAAAAAGGCCGCTGTTCACAGCGGCCTTTTTCTTGGGGCTTCGCAACGTTTCAGCGCGGCAGCTCTTTGAACACCTCGCGCGCAACCGCCACCGTGTCCGCAATGTCCTGCGCCGTGTGCGCGGCACTCACGAAGCCGGCTTCGTACAAGGCTGGCGCGATGTACACGCCGCGGTCCAGCAGGCCGTGGAAGAGTTGGTTGAAGGTGGGGCCGTCGGTGGTCATCACCTTGGCGTAGTTCTGCGGCAACTCATCGAACAGGAAGAAGCCGAACATGCCGCCCTGGCTGTCGCCACACATCGTCACGCCTTCTGCGTGCGCAGCAGCGGTCAGGCCGTCCACCAGCGAGCGGGTGGTGGCCGACAGGTTTTCGAAGAAACCCGGCTTCTGAATTTCGCGCAGCGTGGCCAGGCCACAGGCCGTGGCCACTGGGTTGCCCGAGAGCGTGCCCGCCTGGTACACGCCGCCCAGCGGGGCGAGCTGTTCCATCACCGCGCGCTTGGCGCCAAAGGCGGCCAGCGGCATGCCGCCACCGATGACCTTGCCCATCACCGTCATGTCGGGCTCGAAGCCCGGGATGAGTTTCGCGTAGACACTTTGCGCGCCGCCCAGCGCCACACGGAAACCGGTCATCACCTCGTCGAAGGCCAGCAAGGCGCCGTATTGGGTGCACAGCTCGCGGCAGCGCTTCATGAACGGCACGCTGGCGCGCACGAAGTTCATGTTGCCCGCGATCGGCTCGATCATCAGGCAGGCCACTTCGGGGCCGTGCTCGACGAACGCCGCTTCGAGCTGCTCGACGTTGTTGTACTCCAGCACGATGGTGTGCTGCACCACCTCGGGTGGCACACCGGCGCTGGTGGGGTTGCCGAAGGTGGCCAGACCGGAGCCAGCCTTGACCAGCAGGGCGTCGGCATGGCCGTGGTAACAGCCTTCGAACTTGATGATCTTCTTGCGCCCGGTCGCGCCGCGCGCCAGCCGGATCGTGCTCATGCCGGCCTCGGTGCCCGAGCTGACGAGTCGCACCATGTCGATGCTCGGCACGAGCTTGATGATCTCTTCGGCCAGCTCCACCTCGCGCTCGGTGGGTGCGCCGTAAGAGAAGCCTTCGAGCACCGCCTTCTGCACCGCTTCCACCACGGCCGGGTGTCCGTGGCCCAGGATCATCGGGCCCCACGAACCGATGTAGTCGATGTAGCGCTGGCCGTTCGCGTCCCAGAAGTAGGCGCCTTGCGCCCGCTGCACGAAGCGTGGCGTGCCACCCACCGCGCGGAATGCGCGCACCGGTGAATTCACGCCGCCGGGAATCAAGGCCTTGGCGCGGTCAAACAGTTGCTGGTTGCGATCGACAGTGGTCATGGGGCAGAGCTGCGTTGGTGGGAAAACTTGCGCAAGCTTGCGCTGCGCACAGGATGTTCAATGTCGGGTGGTGTCGAGCGGAAAGTCGTCCGCGTCGAGCGTGCTGTCGGAAGCCGACTCGGCCGCGCCGTCTTCGCCTTCTTCATCGTCTTCGTGCGCCCAGAACAGCCGGTCAGGCACGGCGTGGCCCATGCCGGGTTGAAAGCCCGCATCGAGGCATTGGTCTAGATAGGTGAGCGCCTCGGCGCAGGCGGCCTGGAGATCGCTGCCGCCCGCGATCAGCGCGCACAAGGCTGCCGAGAGCGTGTCGCCTGCGCCGGTGAAGGTGGCCTCGAAGCGCTCGTAGCGCGCTGTGGCCAGCACCGCTTCGGGCGAGGCGAGGTGGCTCTCCAGGTACTGATCGGCCGCGTTGAAGCCCGTGACCAGCGTGTACGGCACGCCGTGCACGGCGGCCGCGCGGGCCACGTCGCGCGGGCTCGGCGGACGATCGCCTTCCCACTCGGGCAGCAGCCAGCGGCACAGCGTGCTGTGGTTGCCGACCAGCACGGTGGTTTGTGGCAACAGGAGCTCGGCACTCGCATCCAGGTAGGTTTCGATCGCGAGCTCGTCCCACCAGGACAGGTCGGGCATGTACGCGATCACGGGCACATCGGCGTAGTCGGCCGTGATCTCGGCCACCACGCTGAGGTTCTCGGGGTTTCCCACGAAGCCGACCTTGAAGGCCTGCACCGGCATGTCTTCCAGTGCGCAGCGCGCCTGGTCGGCCACCGCCTCTTCGTCAAAGGCAAAGTGATCGTGAATGTCGGACGTGTCGCGCACGTAGGCGCCGGTGACGACCGCGAGCACGTGCACGGAAGCGCTCGACATGGCGGTGATGTCGGCGCTCAGGCCACCCGCGCCGCTGGGGTCGTTGGCGTTGAACACCATCACGCACGGCAAAGCCTCCTCGCCCGGTGGTGCGAGCGCTGCGGGTGTTGTTTTTTCGGGTGTATCGGGCATGGGTTGAGAGAGGGATCGGATTCGTGTGGAAGATGCCCGCAGAATGATCCTGGCGCTTCAAACAAGGCATTGGACAGAGGCCAGAATCGGCTTCCAGCGGGCTGTACCTCGCTCGATACAATGCTTGCATTCTATGACAAGGCCCCCTATAACCATGACCGAAACCAAGACTTGGATGTGCCTGATTTGTGGCTGGATTTACGACGAAGCGCAAGGTGCTCCCGAGCACGGCGTGCCGGCCGGAACCCTCTGGGCGCAGGTGCCGATGAACTGGACCTGCCCCGAATGCGGTGCGCGCAAGGAAGATTTCGAGATGGTGCAAATCTGATCACCGGCTCCCGCTGACGCCAGACACAGCGACGGCATTCAAGTCACTTGCGTCCCACTTCCCGACCCATCCTCTGGAGCCTGTGAACCGTGAGCACAACACCCCCCTTGAAAGTTCTGGTCGTCGACGACAGCAACACCATCCGGCGCAGCGCCGAGATCTTCCTCAAGCAGGGTGGTCATGAAGTCCTGCTGGCCGACGATGGATTCGATGCGCTGGCGAAGATCAACGATTACCAGCCCGACCTCGTGTTCTGCGACATCCTGATGCCGCGTCTGGACGGTTACCAGACCTGCGCCATCATCAAACGCAATGTCCGGTTCGCCAACATTCCCGTGGTCATGCTGTCGTCCAAGGACGGCGTCTTCGATAAAGCACGTGGGCGCATGGTCGGATCGCAGGACTACCTCACCAAACCTTTCACCAAAGACCAACTGCTGCATGCCGTGCAGCAGTTCGGCGCCAACCTAGCCGGAGCTGCATGATGGCCATCCAGAAAATCCTCGTTGTCGATGATTCAAAAACCGAACTCATGGTGCTGTCCGATTTGCTGAGTAAAAACGGCTACAGCGTGCGCACCGCTGAGAATGCGGACGAGGCCTTCCGTCGCCTAGGAGAGGAAAAGCCCGACCTGATCCTGATGGACGTTGTGATGCCCGGTCAAAATGGATTTCAGTTGACGCGTGCCATCACCCGCGATCCTCAGTACTCGAACATTCCGATCGTGATGTGCACCAGCAAGAATCTGGAGACGGATCGGGTTTGGGGAATGCGGCAGGGGGCGCGCGACTATGTGACCAAGCCTGTCAACGGCGAAGAGTTGCTGTCCAAAATCCGGGCCTTGGCCTGACCCAGCTTGAATTGAATCCCACTCAGCATGGCCAAACGACAATCACTGAAGGAGCTGCAGGAACGTTTGGCTCAGCGACTGAGTGTCGCCAAAACGGAAGCCGTGACAGCGGCTTGGCTGGCGGTGGAGTCCCATGGCAACCGGTACCTGTTGCCATTGGTTCAGTCGGGTGAAATTTTCCCGTGGTCTTCTGTGCAGCGTGTCCCCTACACCAAGCCCTGGTTTGTGGGCGTGGCCAGTCTCCGGGGCGGCCTGCACGGCGTGATCGATCTGGCCGCACTCGTGGAGTCTGCTGCCTCCCCATCTTCCAGCGTTCTGGATCGTGTTCAGGGTGATCGGATCACGTCTGAATCCCGTCTTGTCAGCCTGCACACCGCGCTCGGTGTGAATGCCGTGATCTGGATCGACCGCCTGCTCGGTCTGCGCAGTGCCGCCATGTTCAGCGGCTTCGGCGCCAAGCCGGATGGCGCGCCGGCCTATTTCAATCGATCGTTGGTGGATGCCCAGGGCTTGCTCTGGCAAGAGCTGGACTTGCAGGTGCTCGTGGGCGAGTCCGAGTTTCTCGCGATTGCGGCTTGACGATCCAAACGTTTGACCGACACGGTCTTTTCTCTTTTGTTTTCTGTTGGAAGGTGTTTACATGGCCACGCTTGATCGATTCCAGGGACTGTTCAAGAAAAAAGCCGATGATGAACGCGACTTGCCCACCGTGTCCGACGAGGAGGCCGCTGAGTTGGCCGCCGCGCGACTCGCACCCGATCCTCAGGCAGACGATTTCTCGGGCAACCTGCTGTTGTCCGAAGACGAAGAGGGTGTCGAACAAGCGGGCCTGATTTCGGTTCCCCTGCTGGGGCGCCGGCCTGCAGAACAACACCAGCGGACCCTGGCGGTTTTGCTGGCGTTTGGTCTGGTGGTGCTGGGTGCTGTCACCTTCTTCGTGTTGAGCCAGACCGAGAAGGTCAGCCAGCAGTTGGCCGCCAGCGGCCAGGCCCTCATGCAATCCCAGCGCCTCGCCAAAAGTGTTTCGCAGGCGTTGATCGGCAGCCCTTCGGCGTTCCCCGAAGTGCGCGACAGTTCGGACGTGTTGTCCCGAAGCTTGCGTGGCCTCAAGCAAGGCGACACCAGCATGTCCATCGATGCCTTGGGCCCCGAGTACACGGCCCAGTTGGACGCGTTGCTGCCGCGCATCGACGCGGCCGAAGGCAACGCTTCTGCCGTGTTAGCCCAGGAGACCATCCTTACCCAAGTGGGTAACGCATTGCGCACCATCAACCGCCAGTCGTCCGACCTGCTGGAGATTGCGGAAACCATTTCGTCGCTGAAGCTGCAGCAAAACGCCCCCGCTGCCGAGATCTCGGCATCGGGTCAGCTCGTGATGTTGACCCAACGCATCGGCAAATCGGCCAACGAGTTCCTGACGCTCGAGGGTGTGAGTCCGGAAGCGGTGTTCTTGCTGGGCAAGGACTTGAACACGTTCAAGGAAATTTCAGAAGGTCTGCTGGGCGGCAGCGAAGAGCTGCGTCTGGCCGCCGCCAAGGACGAACAGGTGCGCGAGCGCCTGAACGCCTTGCTCAAGTTGTACGAGCAAACCCGTGTGGAAGCCGGCGCGATTCTGGGCAACCTGCAAGGCCTGGTGTCGGCGCGTGAAGCCCAGTCCAGCATCATTGCGGACAGCGAGCCGCTTCGTCTGGGTCTGCAAGACCTTCAATCGGCGTTGACCTCGCGTTCGGGCCTGAGCGGCGGCGAATTCGGTGCTCTGTTGTTCTCGGCGCTGTTCGCACTGCTGTGCGCCGGTGGTCTGGCCTACGTGCAGCTGCAGGAAAGTCGCCAGCGCCAACTCACCGCCGAATCGCAGCGTGTGGCGGCCGAATCCCTGGAACAGGATGCCAAGCGCGTGAACGACGCCAACCAGGCCGCCATTTTGCGTCTGATGAACGAACTGCAGACGGTTGCTGAAGGCGATCTGACTCAGGAAGCCACGGTGACCGAGGACATCACGGGTGCCATCGCCGACTCGGTTAACTACACGGTGGAAGAACTGCGATCGCTGGTGGGCAACGTGCAGGCCACGGCCACCCGCGTGGCGCAAACCACGTCGGCGGTGGAAAGCACCTCCACTGAACTGCTCGCGGCCTCCACCGAACAGCTGCGGGAGATTCGCGAGACCGGCCAGTCCGTGCTGGACATGGCGCAGCGAATCAACCAGGTGTCGGGTCAGGCGCAAGAGTCGGCCACGGTGGCACGCGCTTCGCTGCAAGCTGCCGAGTCGGGTCTGCAGGCCGTGCAGGACGCCATCGGCGGTATGAACTCGATCCGCGATCAGATCCAGGAAACTTCCAAGCGCATCAAGCGGCTGGGTGAGTCGTCACAAGAGATTGGCGAGATCACCGAGCTGATTTCCGACATTACCGAACAGACCAACGTGCTGGCGCTGAATGCAGCCATTCAGGCGGCTTCGGCCGGTGAAGCCGGTCGCGGCTTCTCGGTGGTTGCCGAAGAGGTGCAGCGACTGGCCGAACGTTCCGCCGATGCGACGCGCCAGATTTCGGCGCTGGTGAAGGCGATTCAGACCGACACGCAAGATGCGGTGGCCGCCATGGAGCGATCCACGCAGGGTGTGGTCGAAGGGGCCAAGCTGTCAGACAACGCCGGTACTGCGCTGTCCGAGATCGATCGTGTGTCGCGCCGCCTGGCCGAGCTGATCGAGCAGATTTCCAACGCCGCATCCCGCGAAGCCGATTCGGCCAACGAGGTGGCGGGCAACATCCAGCACATCTTTGCCGTGACCGAGCAGACCGGTGAGGGCACCCGCTCCACGGCGCAGCAGGTGCGTGAGCTCTCGGCCATGGCCGAAGAACTTCGCCAGTCGGTGTCGCGATTCAAGATCGCCTGATCGCCCCAGTCGGACCTTTACTCCAAGACCAACATGCTCGACACCGCCACCGACAGTCTGCAGATGGAACCCCCTGTCGCCGACCTCGGTCCGTTGGCATGGGTGTTTGAAGAGCTGCGCAAATCGCTCGATGGCGCCAACAAGGCCATCAAGCGGTTTGTTCGTGAAACCGAACAGTCGCGCCTGGACGACCTTCAGGCGGTGGACCCGTCGTCGCTGCGCCAGGCGCGCCAACAACTCCACCAGGCGGTGGGTGCCCTCGAAATGGTCGGGCTCGGCGCGCCGGCCCATGTGCTCAGGGCCATGGAAGCCGCCGTGCAGCGCTTCGTCCAGCGTCCGCAGACGTGCAACGAGGCGGCCGCGGCCAAGGTCGAGCGCGCCAGCTTCGCCTTGATCGAATACCTGGAGGCGGTGTTGAACAACAAGCCGGTGCAGCCGGTGGCCTTGTTCTCCCAGTACCGCGAAGTGCAGGAGCTGGCCGCGGCCGAGCGGGTGCACCCGGCGGACCTGTGGCCGTTTGATCACCACGGCGTGGACGTAGACGCGCCAACAGACCGCACACCGCTGGCTTGCGACGCATCGATCCGCTCCCTGTTTGACCGTCTGGTGCTGCTGGTCGTCAAGACCGACAGCCAGGCGGCCGCGCAACAACTCGTCAAGCTGTGCGCGGGTCTGTCGGTGGGTGCCGACAACACCCGCACGCGAACCTTCTGGCGCGTGGCCTCGGGTTTTTTCGAAGCCGTTGCGCAAGGTCTGCTGCCCGCCGATGTGTACGTCAAGCGTGCCTTTTCGCGCATCTTGATGCAGTTTGTGACCTTGTCGCAAGGCAAATCGCAGGTGTCGGAAACCCTGCTGCACGACCTGCTCTTTTTCTGTGCGCAGCCCCGCGACGTTTCCGAACTGAAATCGCCCCAGCTGGCGGCTGTGCGCAAGGCGTTCGGCCTGGGCATTCCACCCGCTGTGGACTACCACGTGGCCACTCTGGGTCGCTACGACCCCGCCGTGCTGGCGCAAGCGCGCAAGCGCATCAACTCGGCCAAGGAAGCCTGGTCGCTGTACTCCGGTGGAGACGCCAGCCGCGCGCGCCAGGTGGCTGATCAGTTTGGCCTGATCGGAGACTCGCTGCTCAAGCTGCATCCGGCCAGCACGGTGCTGGCGCAGGCGCTGGTGAAGGCGGCCGACCATGCGGTGCGCGAACCCGGCGGTGTGAGCCCGGAGCTGGCCATGGAAGTGGCCACCACCACCCTCTACCTTGAAGCCGCGTTTGAAGACTTTGATCCCAGCGCACCCGAACTGACCGAGCGCACGCAGGCCTTGGCCGACCGCCTGGAAGCCGTGATGGCGGGTCAACCCGCCCAGCCGCTGGACACCTGGATGGAGCAGCTGTACCGCCGGGTGAGCGATCGGCAGACGATGGGCAGCGTGGTCGGGGAACTCAAGGTGTCGCTGGGCGACGTCGAGAAATCGCTCGACCAGTTCTTCCGCACGCCGCAAGAAAAAGCCGGCTTGCACGTGGCTGTGTCGCAGCTGGCACAGATGCGCGGTGTGTTGTCGGTGCTCGGTCTGGACCACGCCGTGCATGCGGTGACCCGCATGCGCACCATGGTCGAACAGATTCTTGATACCGAGGTGGACGAAGCACTGGCCCGCGAGGCCGGTACCTTCCAGCAACTGGGCAACAACCTCAGTGCCATGAGCCTGCTGGTGGACATGCTCAATTACCAGCCCACGCTGGCCAAGAAGCTGTTTGTCTTTGATGAGGACAAAGGCGAGTTGCTGCCGTTGATGGGCCGTGCACCTGGTGCTGAACTGCGGCATCCGCCGGTGCGCGACGAAGCCCGCGCCATCAGCGAGGGTGTGCAGCAGGTCGTGAGCGAAGTCCAGGGTGGCATGAACCTGGTGGACTTGAGCCAGCAGCTCGACTCGCTGGCGGAGCAGGCGACGTTGGCGGAGCAATCGGGCGTGGCCCGGGCAGCGCGCGAAGCTGCCGGTGCGGTGGTGGGCAACGATGCCGCCGCGGGCGCCCAGGCGCTGGTCGGTCTTTCCGAGGCCTCCTTGCCTGCGAACGAGCGGGAACAGGCCGACACGTCCGGCGAAGACAACGACGAAGACGATTTGCTGGACATCTTTCTGGAAGAAGCCCGCGAGGTGGTCGGCAACGGCCTGGATGCCGTGGGTCATCTCCAGGTGCAGCCCGGTGATCTCGAACATCTCACCACGTTGCGCCGCGCGTTCCACACCCTCAAGGGCAGCTCGCGCATGGTGGGGCTCGAAGAGTTCGGCCAGGCCGCTTGGTCCATGGAGCAATTGCTCAACACCGTGCTGGCCGAACAACGCCCCGCCAGCCCGCCGCTGTTGATGTTGACCGGTCAGGCCATGACCGAGTTCGCCCGTTGGGTGGACGACATTTCTGCGCGACGCGAAAGCGCGTGGAAGGCGCAACCCTTCAAGGTCAGCGCCGAGGCCTTGCGCGACCAGGGTCGCTTCCTGCCCCTGGCCCAGGCGGCCGATGTGCAGGCCGAGCCGGAAGGCTTGGCCGGGCCGGTTGAAGCGACCTCGTTGCCCGAACCGCTGTCGGTGGAAGAACCCACGGTGGCGCCGATGGAATCGGTTGAGCCAATCGAGCTGGACTTGCCCGCTTTTGATCCGGTTGAAGTGATTGCACCTGGCGTCGATGAGCCGCCTGTGTTGGCGGCCGAGACTCAAGAGGTTCCGTTCGACACGGCCTTCCTTGATCTCGAACCGTCGCCAGAGCCTGTCGACAACATGCCCGACAGCGGGCAGATGTTTGCCGACATCGACTTCGGTAGCCTGGCAGCGTTTTCTTCCAAAGAAACAGCGCCAGCAGCAGATGCCGTGCCACCGGCCGAACCGTTGGATGCTCCACCCGCAGCGCCGCCTGCGGAAGAAGAAATGCCCGACGAGCAGACCCGGGTGATCGGCTCGCTGCGCATTGGCCTCAAGCTGTACAACGTGTACCTCAACGAGGCGGACGAATGGTCGCGTCGCCTGTGCACCGGTCTGGCCGAATGGGCCCTGGAACGCCACGAGCCCGTGCCGGAGCAGACCGAGGCCCTGGCGCATTCGCTGGCGGGCAGTTCAGCCACCGTGGGCTTCCAGTCGCTGTCCGACATTGCCCGTGCACTGGAGCACGCCCTGGGTTCGGTGAGCCACCACCAACAGGCTGGCGCTCACGCCACGGCCGATCAGGCCCAGTTGTTTGTGGATGCCTCGGAAGACATTCGCCGCCTGCTGCACCAGTTTGCAGCTGGCTTCCTCAAGGACCCCGATCCTCAGCTGATGGAGGCGCTCTACCGCGTGGTCCACGACCCGGTGCCCGAAGAGCCTGTTTCGCAGACCGAGGTGACACGGGATGACGCATCGCCGGTGGTCGAAGAACCGGTGGGCGAAGAGCTGGTGACCGCAGAAGCCGCGACCGAGGTGGCACCGCCCGAAGAACTGGCGCATGAAGAGCCCGCCTTCACACGGCCGGAAGCACCCGCGTCGAGCTTTGCTCCGCTGACAAGCTTTGACTTGCCGTCACTCGCCGAACCCTCGATCGACTTTGTGGCTCCCCATGCCGACAGCCACCGGGTGGACCACGGCCATGTGCAGGACATCGATGACGACATCGACGCGCTGGACACGATCGACGTCGACCTGTTCCCGATCTTTGCCGAAGAAGCGCAGGAACTGCTGCCGCAGCTCGAAGGTGCCTTGCGCCAGTGGGTGGCACGCCCCGACAACGGCAGCGCCCGCTCGGAAGTCTTGCGCAATCTCCACACCCTCAAGGGCAGCGCCCGCCTGGCCGGCGCCTTGCGCCTGGGTGAAATGGTGCACCGCATGGAAACCACGGCGGAGCGCCTCGGTTCCGACGTGCAGCGTGGTGCGGATCTGGAGCCGCTGCAATCGGCTTTTGACGACATCAGCGCGCGCTTTGAGGTCTTGCGCAGCCGCGATCCCGAATCGAGTGATGTGGTGCAGACGGCGCCCGAGGAGGTGGTGTTCGAGCCGGTGCCTTTGGTTGCGCCGGTCATCGTTGATGCGCAAGCCGAGGCTGCGCCCCAGACGAGCGCAACCCGCAGCATGGACGGGCTCACCTTGCCGGTGGCGCCCACCGCGGCGCAAGCCCGCGCAGGTGCTGCCGTTCGCGTGCGACCCGAGCTGCTGGACCGCTTGGTGAACCAGGCCGGTGAGGTGATGACCACCCGCGCGCGCATGGAGTCCGAACTGGTGACGTTGCGCGGCTCGCTCAAAGACCTCACGGGCAACCTGGACCGTTTGCGCGGCCAGCTGCGCGACATCGAGCTGCAGGCCGAGACACAGATGCAGTCGCGGCTGGCGCAGGCCCGCGATGCCGACCAGTCGTTCGATCCGTTGGAATTTGACCGCTTCACACGTGTGCAGGAACTCACCCGCATGATGGCCGAGTCGGTGAACGACGTGGCCACCGTGCAGCGCAACCTGCAGCGCGCGGTGGAATCGACCGAAGACAGTCTGGTCGCCCAGGGCCGGCAGACGCGCGAACTCCAGCGCGACCTGCTGCGCACGCGCATGGTGGAATTTGAAGGCATCTCCGAACGTCTGTACCGCGTGGTGCGCCAGGCGTCCAAGGAAACCGGCAAGCAGGTGCGTCTGGACATCACCGGCGGCAACATCGAGATGGACCGGGGCGTGCTGGACCGGATGACGGCGGCATTTGAACACCTGCTGCGCAACAGCGTGGTGCACGGCATCGAATCGCCCGAGAACCGCCTGAGCGCCGGCAAGCCGGCCGAAGGTCAGATCGAGATCACGCTGGCGCAGGAACTCAACGACGTGTCGGTGGTGTTCGCCGACGATGGCGGCGGGTTGGACCTGCCCCGCCTGCGCGAGAAAGCCAGCGCGCAAGGATTGATCGCACCCGATGCGAACATCAGCGACGCCGAAGCGGCACAACTGGTGTTTGAACCCGGCATCAGCACGGCACGTGAAGTGTCCGAGCTGGCAGGTCGGGGCATCGGCATGGACGTGGTTCGCAACGACGTGGTGGCCCTGGGCGGCCGCATCGAGACGGCGACGCAGGCCGGGCAGGGCACCAACTTCAAGCTGGTGCTGCCCTTGACCACGGCCGTGACGCAGGTGGTGATGCTGCGCGCAGGGGCACTGACCCTGGGTGTGCCGTCCAACCTGGTGGAACTGGTGCGCCGTGTCAGCGCCGACGAGTTGGCCAAGGCGTATGCCAGCGGCTCGCTCACGGTGGCGGGTGAGGCTGTGCCGTTTTTCTGGACCGGTGCCTTGCTGCAGTCGTCCGTGCAATCGCTCGAATCCAAAGGCCGCACCTTGCCGGTCATCATCTTCCGAAGCGCTGCGCAAAGGGTGGCCATGCACGTGGACGAAGTGCTGGGCAACCAGGAAGTCGTGGTGAAGAACCTCGGCACGCAGCTCTCGCGGCTGCCGGGTCTGGCGGGCATGTCGGTGCTGGCCTCGGGTGCCGTGGCGTTGATCTACAACCCGGTGGCGCTGGCGGCGGTGTATGGCGAGCAGGTGCGCGCCTGGGTGGCCTCGCAGCAGAAGCTGGCCAAGGACATGCCGGCCGATGCGCCGATGCCGATGGACCTGGCGGCCAATGCGGTGCCGCTGGTGCTGGTGGTCGACGACTCGATCACCGTGCGCCGCGTGACGCAGCGACTGCTGCAGCGCGAAGGCTACCGGGTCACGCTGGCGGCCGATGGTCTGCAGGCGCTGGAGAAGCTGCAGGCCGAGCGGCCCACGGTGGTGCTGTCCGACATCGAGATGCCTCGCATGGACGGCTTCGATCTGGTGCGCAACATCCGCAGCGATGCCCGCCTGTCCGATCTGCCGGTGATCATGATCACATCGCGCATCGCGGAAAAACACCGCGAACATGCACGCGAACTGGGTGTGGACCACTACCTGGGCAAGCCCTACGCCGAAGACGAGTTGTTGGCCCTGATCGGCCACTACGCCAAGGCCACTGTCGAGTCCTGAATGCGTTGACCCTGACCCGCGTGGTCGGGGTCGCTTCAGCCCAGACAGCCGCGCGCGTCCACCCGGATCACGCGCTCCACCACCCCGGCCGCCAGGCCACCCCGCACGCCGACCATGAAGTCGTGCAGATTGACGGTGGGGTCGCAGTGTCCCGGCACCAGCCACACCATCTCGCCCAGTTCCGGCAGTGGATGGCCGGCTTCAGCGCGCAACACGCCGTGTTCGTCGCCACCGCTGGTGTAGCTCAGGCCGGAGGGAAACCACACGCTGGGCATGCCGCTGTCGATGGCGTGGCTCTTGTGGCCCGCGTCGCACACCGCGTGCGAGGACTGCCGGCTCATCACCTGGCTTTTCACGAACAGCGCGTGCTCGAACACAGGCGCGTGCGGCGTGGCTTCGTTGCTGGCGTAGTCGGCGTCCATGAACAGGTAGGAGCCCGCCTGCAGCTCGCCCCACACACCGCTGCTGGCCTCCAGTGAAAAGGTGCCGGTGCCCGCGCCGGTGACCAGGGGCACGTGAAAGCCTGCTGTCTTCAAGGCATCCCGAGTGGCCTGCACGGCGCTGGTGGCCGCGGCCATGGCCTCGGCGCGCTCGGCGGCCGTGCGGCGGTGTTGTGCGCCACCGTGGTACGCCTGCAGCCCGGCAAAGCGCAACGCCGCGTGGGCCGCGATGGCCTGCACAAGCGCCACCGCCGGAGCGCCAGGCGCCACGCCGCAGCGGCCTTGCCCCACATCGATTTCCACCAGCACGTCCAGGGTCGCATGAGCCTCCACACCGGCCGTGTGCAAGGCTTGAGCCAAACGCGTCACACCCAGCGCGCTGTCGACCGCGATGGAGAACTTCGTTGGCAGATCGCGCACCGCATGCGCCAGCCGCAGCAGTTTGGCCGGTGCGATCACCTCGTTGCTGATGTAGATGTCGCGCACACCCGCATGCGCCAGCGCCAGCGCTTCGTCGGTCTTTTGCACACACACGCCCATGGCACCGTGGTTCATCTGCAGCCGCGCGAGTTCGGCGCTCTTGTGCATCTTGGCGTGCGGGCGAAGTCGCACGCCGTGTTCGCTGGCAAAGGCCGCCATGCGCGCCAGGTTGCGCTCCATGGCGTCAAGGTCGATCACCAGCGAGGGGGTGTCGATGGTGTCCACACCATGGCCAATGCCGGCCTGCGCGCGCTGCCAGCGCGCTGTGGTTGCCGTGTCATGCATGGCGTTCGTCCAGAACCGGGGTTGGGCGGGTCTGCAGGTGGCTGGTGTCGGCCCAGCCCACCAGGCTCAGGCCTTCGGGCGACCACAGCAGGCGGTTGATGGCGGTGTTGGTCAGCTCCCAACTGCGCGGGGCCTGCAGGCCCAGGCGCGTGGCGGCGCGGTAGAGGATGTCGAGCACACCGCCGTGCGCCACCATCAGGATCTGTTCACCCGGGTGTCGCGCCGCGAGTTCTTCCACGGCCGGTACCACACGCGCTTCGAGCTGCAGCAGTGACTCACCTCCGGGTGGCGCGAAGTCGGGCACACGTTTGCGCCAGGCCATCGACTCTTCAGGAAACTGCTGCTCCAGTTCGGTCCAGGTGTGCCCCTCAAACCGGCCGAAGCAACGCTCGCGCAAGCCGAGGTGGCTGGTCACCGTCAGGCCCCGGGTGCGGGCCACGGCCTGGGCGGTCTCATGGGCCCGCAGCAGGTCGCTGGCATAGACGGCGGCGATGGGTTCGTCGCGCAGTGCTTCGGCCAACTGGGCCGCCTGCCAGCGACCGTGGTCGTTGAGCTCGATGTCGGTGTGCCCCTGGATGCGCGTGTCGCGGTTCCAGGCGGTTTCGCCATGGCGGATGGCGAGGATGCGAGTGATGTGCAAAACAGATCCTTGAACTCGGGCGGGAGACAGCCACTGTACCGGCGCGTCCACACCCCCGGCGCGTAACGCTTGAAAAACCGGGGATTGCGACACAATCCAGAGCATGGCGCTGCCGCGTTCTCCATCCGACGGGGACTTTTCCTCCCTGTTCAACTTCCTTCCCATCGGGGCCTACCGCAGCTCCCCCGAGGGGCAGATGCTGCGCGCCAACCGCGCGCTGGTGGAGCTCAACGGCTACGCCTCGGAAGCCGTGATGCTGGCGGCGGTCAAGGACATCGCCATGGAGTGGTATGTCGACCCGGCGCGCCGGGTCGAGTTCCAGCGACAGCTTGAGCGGGACGGTTTCGTGCGCGGCTTTGTCTCGGAGATCCACCGCCACCGCACCCGCGAAAAGGTCTGGGTCAGCGAGAACGCGCACGGCGTGCGCGACGATTCGGGCGTGCTGCTGTACTACGAAGGCACGGTGGAAGACATCACCGCCCGCATGCACGACCAGAAGGCGCTGCGCGACAGCGAAGAGCAGCTGCGCTTGATCACGGCCCAGATGCCGGGTGCGGTGTTCTCCGTGTACGTGCGGCACAACGGCGAACGCGAGTACCGTTTTCTGAGCGCCGGCATCCGGGAGCTGTACGGTTTTGATGCCGACACCCTGATGCGCGACCCATCGCTGCTGACGCGGTACTTTCACCCGGAAGACAAGGACGTGCTGGAGCGAGGCCGCGAGGCCATCGTGGCGGGCGCGTCGAACCTCGACACCGAGTTTCGCGTGGTGCTGCCCGACGGGCGCATCAAGTGGGTCTGCAACCGCTCCTGCGCGGTGTCTTCCGACGAGAACGGTTTCCTGCGAGTGGGCGTGCTGTTCGACATCACCGACCGCAAGGAAGCCGAAGCCGCGCTGCACGCCAGCGAAACGCTCTGGAAGCTCGCGCTGGAGAGCGCTGGCGACGGCGTGTGGGACTGGAACATCCGCACCGGGGAGGAGTTTTTCTCCACCAGCATCAAGGCCATGTTCGGCTACGCCGACGAGGACATCGAGAACCTGTCGGAAGAGCTCGACGACCGCACCCACCCCGACGATGTCGCTCAGATGCGGCTGGATCGGCAGGCACATTTCGACAGGCTCGTGCCGGTCTACCGCAACGAACACCGCATCCGCTGTAAGGACGGGCGCTGGAAGTGGGTGCTGTCGCGCGGGGTGGTGATTGCCCGCGACGACAACGACCAGCCCCTGCGCATGGTGGGCACCCACACCGACATCACCGAGCTCAAGGAAGCCGAGGCGCAGCAGCACGCGCTCGAAGTGCAGCTGCGCGAGTCGCAGAAGATGGAAGCCATCGGCACGCTGGCGGGCGGCGTGGCGCACGACTTCAACAACCTGCTCGCCGCCATCCTGGGCAACCTGGTGCTGGCGCGCGAAGATGTGGGGCCCCACCACCCGGCGCAGGAGAGCCTGGCGGAGATCAACCGCGCGGCGATCCGCGCGCGCCAGCTGGTGCAGCAGATCTTGACCTTCAGCCGCCGCCAGACCGAGGAGATGCAGCGCCAGCCGCTCAAGCCCCTGGTGGAAGAAGCCCTGGGCCTCATGCGTTCGTTGCTGCCCGCAGGCCTCAAGCTGGTCACGCGCCTGCCCTCAACGGTCCTGCAGGTGCTCGCCGATGCCACGCAGATGCAGCAGGTGCTCATGAACCTCTGCACCAACGCCTGGCAGTCCATGGAGGGCGGCTCGGGTGACATCACGGTGGCGCTGAGCGAGGTGCGGATGGATGCCTCGCAGGCCTTGCAGCTGGGTGGCCTGGCCAGCGGCGCCTACGCCTGCCTCAGCGTGGCCGACAACGGCCCGGGCATGGACATCGAGACGCAGCGGCGCATTTTCGAGCCCTTTTTCACCACCAAGGCCCCTGGCACCGGCACCGGCCTGGGCCTGGCCGTGGTGCACGGCATCGTCAAAGCCCACCGCGGCGTCATCGACCTGCATTCCAGGCCCGGCGAGGGCACGCGTTTTGACGTGTACCTGCCGCTGGCCGCGGCGGGTCCGGCCGGTGATGTGTCCGGCGCGGTGTCCCCCACGCCGCCTGCGGCGCCTGTGCCCGCGCTGGCGGGCAAACACGTGGTCTACATCGACGACTACGAAGCCCTGGTGTTTTTGGTCGGGCGCCTGTTGCGCAAGCAGGGCCACTCGGCCACGACCTTCGAGTCCGGCGAGGCCGCGCTCGACTGGATGCGCGCCCACCCCGAGGTGCCGGTTGATCTGGTGGTGAGCGACCACAACATGCCAGGCCTCTCGGGCGTGGAGACCGCGATCGAGATCCGCCGCCTGCGGCCTGGGCTGAAGATCGCCATCATCTCCGGCCACGTGAGCGACCAGTTGCTCAACGACGCCGCCGCGGCCGGCGTGAGCGAGGTCATGGGCAAACAGGACAGCATGGATGCGCTGGGCGAGGCCATCCGCGAGCTGCTGGAACGTGCTGCCTGAAACCCCGGTGGTGCGTGGCCCCGTTCAGCGAGGCAGTTCGATGTTGACCTGTCGCGGTCCGGCGGGTGGGCTCGGAAAATCGCGCAAGGCGGCATCCAGCATCGCGATCCACAAGGGGTTGGAGCTGTTCCAGCGGCCGTCGTGTGCCGCGCGGGTCTCGTACACCACGCGCCCGCTGGCGGCGTGGCGGATGATGACCGACACCTCGCGCTTGTAGTACGGGGTTTCCATGCGCAGGAAGAGCGGGGCGTAAATGACCTGACCGGAGCCGGTCACCACGTAGTCGCGTCCCGGAAAGCCGAAGCCCGGCCCGAAGCCACCGCCCCAGTAACCGTCGTACGGGCTTTCCCACGGCGCACGCGGCAGGCGCAGCGTGCCGCCGCTGACTTCCACCGTCCACGGCGCCGTCACGCCCGCGGCGGCCGGTGTCCAGCCCACCTTGGCCAGGGAAATGGCCGCCAGCTTCTCCAGTTCGTCCTGGCCGGCGCCCGAGCGGTTGTCTTGCTGCGAGGGCAAGCGGTCGAAGCGGTAGACCTGCGGCGCCTGGGGAATGGCTGTGGCCGTGCCAGACGGCGTGGGCCGATCGGACCAGCGCGCGTAGCTCTGCACCTGGTTGTCCACCAGGAACACGCTGGCGCAGCCGCTGAGCGCGAGCAGCGCACCCGCAGCGACGGCCATCTTGAACAGGCTGGCCCAAGGGCGAAGGGGAGTCGGGGTTGTCATGAAGCCTCCAGGGAGAGCAGAGCGCGCCAGGCCCGAAGCCTTCAGTGGTGCGCTGTCGAAATCGGTATGACCGTTCGCGCGCTGCTTGCGTTCCCCGCATCGACCGGATCTTCGGACAGGAGGGCTGGCGCAACCGTGGGCAGCGGTTCGTCATCAAACGCCTTGTCACCGTCCTCGCTCGCCTCACCGGTGGCGCGGATGGTTTGAAACGGGAACAGCGTGCGGTCCATCAAGTGGCTGGGCACGAGGTTCTGCAAGGCAGAAAACATGTTCTCCACACGGCCGGGAAAGCGCTTTTCCCAGTCTTTCAACATCTGGCCCACCTGCTTGCGCTGCAGGTTTTCCTGGCTGCCGCACAGGGTGCAGGGAATGATGGGGAACTCGCGCACCTCGGCCCAGCGGGTGAGGTCTTTCTCGGCCACGTAGGCCATGGGGCGGATCACCACATGCTGCCCGTCGTCGCTCACCAGTTTGGGGGGCATGCCTTTGAGCTTGGCGCCGAAGAACATGTTGAGCAGCAGCGTCTGCAGGATGTCGTCGCGGTGGTGGCCCAGCGCGATCTTGGTCGCGCCCAGCTCGCTGGCCACGCGGTACAGGATGCCCCGGCGCAACCGGCTGCACAGGCTGCACATCGTCTTGCCTTCAGGGATCACGCGCTTGACGATGGAATACGTGTCCTGGTTCTCGATGTGGAACTTCACGCCCAGTTTCGTGAGGTACGCCGGCAAGATGTCGGCCGGAAAGCCGGGCTGCTTCTGGTCGAGGTTGACCACGATCATTTCGAAGTTGATCGGCGCGCGCGCCTGCAGTTTCTGCAGGATGTCGAGCATGGCGTAGCTGTCTTTGCCGCCCGAGAGGCAGACCATCACACGGTCGCCTTCCTCGATCATGTTGAAGTCCACGATCGCGCGGCCGACCTCGCGGCACAGGCGCTTTTCGAGTTTGTGGTTTTCGTGTTCGGTGTTCATGGGCGTTCTCACCACTGGCCGCTTTCCATCCGGATCGCGACCTCGCAGTCGTCAAAAATTTCCAGCTTCGCGATCTTCACGCGCACGCCGATCACGCCGGGCATCTGCATCAGCCGGCGCGTGAGTTTGCCGATCAGGCTCTCCAGCAGGTTCACGTGTTCGGCGGTGCACTCGTCGATGATGATCTGGCGCACCTTGCGGTAGTCGAGCACGTGGCCGATGTCGTCGTCGTGCGGCAGCAGCGGCTGCGTGCCCTGGTTGAGTTCGGCGTCCACCTGGATCGGCTGCGGGGCCGACTTTTCATGGTCGAGGATGCCCAGGCTGGCGTTGAAGCGCAAACCGCTGAGCGTGAGGATCTGGGTGCCGGCGTAGGTGGCGGTCATGGGCGTCGGTCCGGGTTACATGAGCGAAAAATCGCGCTCGAAGCGCATGAGGTGCTGGCCACCGTCCACCAGCAGCGTGGTGCCGGTGATGGACTGGTTGTTCAGCGCGAAGGCCACGGTGGCGGCCACGTCGTCGGGTGTTGACGAGCGACCCAGCGGGGACTGCTGGTGGAGTGCTGCGAACTGCTCGTCGCTCAGCAGGTGGCTGGTGAGCGTGAGGCCGGGCGCGACACCCACCACCCGCACGCGCGGGGCGAGTGCCAGCGCCAGCATGGTGTTGGCGGCTTCCAGCGCGGCCTTGGAGAGCGTGTAGCTGAAGAAGTCCGGGTTCATGTTCCAGAGCTTCTGGTCGAGCAGGTTGACCACGGCGCCGCGTGCATCGCGCGCGCTCAGGTGTGCGTGCAGCGCCTGCGCCAGCAGCACGGCCGCACCGGTGTTGGCGCGCAGGTGGGTTTCCATAGCCGCGAAGCCAAAGCTCTGTGCGCTGTCGTTCTCGAACGTGGAGGCGCTGTTGACCACTGCGTCGATCTGCCCGAAATGCGCCACCACGGCGGGCAGCAACGCGCGCACGCTGGCTTCATCGGCCAGGTCGGCGAAGAAGGGCGCTGCGCTGTTCGCGCGGCCGGTGAGGGCGCTGCAATCGGTGGCGGTTTGCTGCGCGTCGGTGGCGGAGTGGCGGTGGTGCACGGCCACGTTCCAGCCGGCGCGCGCCAGCGTGAGCGCGATCTCGCGGCCCAGGCGCTTGCCCGCGCCGGTCACGAGCACGGTGCGCGTTGCCGCGGTGGCGGAGGGGTCAGGGGAGGGCATTGGGCGACAATCCGGGGGTGCAGACCCCCATGGCAACAGAACCGGTGAGTTTAACGAGCGACCTCCTTGTGCGGGTGGTCGGGGCCATCGCACAGGCCGGGGGTTGGTTGCCGTTCGACCGCTTCATGGCCATGGCCTTGTACGAGCCTGGCCTGGGCTACTACGCCAACACGTCCGCCAAGTTCGGCCACACGCCACAAGGCGGCAGCGACTTCGTGACCGCACCCGAGCTCACCCCGCTTTTTGGCCACACCCTGGCCCGCCAGGTGGCCCAGGCGCTGGACGCCACCGGCACCGACGCCGTCTGGGAGTTCGGTGCCGGCACCGGCGCACTTGCCTTGCAGGTCATTGAAGCCCTGGCCGAGCTGGGCCGCCCGCTGCGCCGCTACACCATCGTCGATCTCTCGGGCAGCCTGCGCGAGCGCCAGCGCGCCACGCTGGCCGCGCACGCGGACGTGGTGCGCTGGGTCGATGCGCTGCCCGAGCGCATGGAGGGCGTGGTGCTGGGCAACGAGGTGCTGGACGCCATGCCGGTGCAACTGCTGGCGCGTGTGGGCGGCGTGTGGTTCGAGCGGGGCGTTGCTTGGCACGACAACCAGCTGGCCTGTGCCGACCGCCCCACCGATCTGCGCCCGCCGCTGGAGGTGCCCGGTGAACACGACTACCTGACCGAGATCCACCCGCAGGCCGAGGCCTTTGTGCGCACCCTGGCCGACCGGCTGCAGCGCGGCGCGGCGTTTTTTCTGGATTACGGTTTTCCCGAGGCCGAGTACTTCCACCCGCAGCGCCACATGGGCACGCTGATCTGCCACCGCGCGCACCGCAGCGACAGCAATCCGCTGGCCGACGTGGGGCAGAAGGACATCACCGCACACGTGAACTTCACCGGCATCGCCCTGGCCGCGCAGGACGCAGGCATGCAAGTGCTGGGCTACACCAGCCAGGGCCGGTTTCTGTTGAACGCTGGACTGTTGACGCTGGCCCAGGCCGCCGACACGCGCCAGAACGCCATGATGCAGAAGCTGCTCAACGAGCACGAAATGGGCGAGCTGTTCAAGGTGATCGCGCTGGCCCCCGCCGCCAGCGCGCAGGGCTGGGTGCCGCTGGGCTTCAGCGCGGGCGACCGCACACACCGGCTCTGAGCATGATCCGCTGGATGATCGTCATCTTCCTGGCCCTGCTGCTCATCAGCTGGTTCACGCCGATGCTGCGCCGCCTGGGCTTTGGCCGGCTGCCGGGTGACGTGCGCTTCAAGGCCTTCGGGCGCGACTGGAACCTGCCGTTCGCCACCACCATCGTGCTGAGCATGCTGGCCAGCCTCATCAGCCACCTGGTCTGAGGCGCTTGCAATCGGCGCAGAGATCGCCATCTGAACGGCCATGAGCACCGAACCCCTGCACATCGTCTGCCCGCACTGCCACACCACCAACCGCGTGGCGCACGCCAGCCTCTCGCAAGCGCCCGACTGCGGCAAATGCCACCGGCCGCTGTTCACCGGTCACCCGGTGGCGCTGGACGAGGCCGCGTTCGACAAACACATTGCCCGCTCGCAGGTGCCGGTGCTGGTCGATTTCTGGGCGCCGTGGTGCGGCCCTTGCCGCGCGATGGCGCCGCAGTTTGAAGCCGCCGCGCGCGAACTCGAACCCCACATGCGCCTGGCCAAGGTGAACACCGAAGAAGCGCAGGCGCTGGGCGCTCGGCTGCAGATCCGCAGCATTCCCACGCTGGCGCTGTTCGTGGGCGGGCGCGAAGTGGCGCGCCAGCCGGGCGCCATGGGCGCGGCCGACATCGTGCGCTGGGCGCGCGCGCAGCGCCCGGGTTGACCCGGTGCCCGCGCCCGGGGTGCCGGGCTATCATCCGCCGCTTTGCGCTGCCCGGCTCCCGCGCCGCGCACCCACGGAGGCCCACCGCATGTCCCCTGACGTTTCCGAGACCGGCCGCCTGCTGGCCGATGTGGGCGGCACCAACGCCCGGTTTGCCTGGCAGGCCGATGCCGGGGCGCCGCTGACCGATGTGCGCGTGTTGCCCGGCGCCGACTTCCCCACGCTGCAGGCCGCCATGCACGCCTACCTCGACGGTCTGGGCCGCGGCCGGCCGGCGATGGCGGCGATCGCCATCGCCAACCCCATCACCGGCGACCAGATCCGCATGACCAACCACCACTGGGCCTTTTCGCAGGCCGCGGTGAAGGCCGAGTTCGGGTTGTCCCACCTGCGCCTGCTCAACGACTTCACCGCGCTGGCCCTGGCCCTGCCCGACCTGCCGGCCAGCGAGCTGCGCCAGGTGGGCGGTGGTGCGGCCGACCCCGGCAAGGCCATCGGCTTGCTCGGCGCGGGCACGGGCCTGGGCGTGTCGGGCCTGGTGCCCGATGGTTCGGGCGGCTGGGTGCCGCTGGAGGGCGAGGGCGGCCATGTGACGCTGCCAGCCGTGAGCGCGCGCGAGCGGCTGGTGATGGACGGCCTTGCGCGCCTGTACGGCCGCGCTTCTGCGGAGCGCCTGTGCAGCGGCCAGGGCCTCGTCGACACCTTCACATTGCTCTGCGAGGCCGACGGTGTGGCCCTGAGTGGACTGAGCTCGGCCGCCGCCGTGACCGACGCGGCCTTGAAGGCCCGCCAGCCCCAGGCGCTGGAAGCCCTCAACCTGCTGTGCGCCCTGCTCGGCTCGGTGGCCGGCAACCTGGCGCTCACGCTGGGCGCGCGCGGCGGGGTGTACATCGGCGGCGGCATCGTGCCGCGCCTGGGCAGCTGGTTCGACACCTCGCCGTTTCGCGAGCGCTTCGAGGCCAAGGGCCGTTTTCAGGGCTACCTGAGAGACATTCCCGTGTGGGTGATCACGTCGAGCCAGTCGCCGGCGCTGCTGGGTGCCGCGCGGGCGCTGTCCGGTTTGCGCTGAGTCGGCGCATGCCGGGGTTTCCCCGGATGCTGCTTTTCATTAATTAATGAAAAATGAACGACCCCGACAGACGCGGTCGTTCGTGACGACCTGGCGTGTCGGGTCCATCCACGAGGCCACAGGCCCACCTTCGGAGACATCCATGAAATTCCAAGTCACCCTCGGCGCCGCCCTTGTGGCCGCCATGCTCGCCACCGCTTGCGGCAAAAAAGAGGAGGCCGTGCCCGTGGCCGCCACACCGGCGCCGGCTGCCGCACCCGCCGCTGCACCCCAGCAAACCGTGGAGGTGCTGCACTACTGGACCTCGGGCGGCGAGGCCAAGTCGGCCGCCGAGCTCAAGGCCATGCTGGAAGCCAAAGGCCACCTGTGGAAAGACTTCGCCGTGGCCGGCGGCGGTGGCGAGAACGCCATGACCGTGCTCAAGAGCCGCGCCGTTTCCGGCAACCCGCCCACCGCCGCCCAGGTCAAGGGTCCAGCCATTCAGGAATGGGCCAGCGAAGGCATGCTCACCAGCATCGACAGCGTGGCCCAGGCCGAGAAATGGGACGAGCTGCTGCCCAAGGTGGTGGCCGACGTGATGAAGGCCAACGGCAGCTACGTGGCCGCGCCGGTCAACGTGCACCGCGTCAACTGGATGTGGGCCAACCCCGAGGTGCTGAAGAAGGCCGGCGTGGACGGCATGCCCAAGACCTGGGACGAGTTCTTTGTCGCCGCCGACAAGATCAAGAAATCGGGCAACGTGGCGCTCGCCCACGGTGGCCAGAACTGGCAGGACTTCACCGTCTTCGAGTCGGTCGTGCTCGGCGTGGGTGGCCCGCAGTTCTACACCGACGCGTTCGTGAAGCTCGACCCGGCCGCGCTGACCAGCCCCACCATGACGAAAGCGCTCACCACCTTCCGCAAGCTCAAGGGTTACACCGACGCCGCCTCCACCGGGCGCGACTGGAACATGACCACCGCCACCGTGATCCAGGGCAAGGCCGGCTTCCAGTTCATGGGTGACTGGGCCAAGGGCGAGTTCACCGCCGCGGGTCAGAAACCCGGTGAAGGTTTCCTGTGCGCCGCCGCGCCCGGCACCGCCAACGCCTACACCTTCAACGTCGACTCCTTCATCATGTTCAAGCTCAAGGACGAGGCCGCGCAGAAGGCGCAGGCCGACCTGGCCTCGGCCATCCTGAGCACGGAGTTCCAGGAAGTCTTCAACCAGAACAAGGGTTCCATCCCGGTGCGCCTGGGCCACGACATGAGCAAGTTCGACGATTGCGCCAAGCTCTCGGCCAAGGACTTCGTGGACACCGCCAAGTCCGGTGGTCTGGTGCCCTCGATCGCCCACGGCATGGCGGTGGAGCCGGCCAAGCAGGGCGCGATCCAGGATGTGGTGACCCAGTTCTGGAACGACGACAAGCTCAGCGTGGCCGACGCGCAAAAGCGCATCGCCCAGGCCGCAGCCGCCAAGTAAACCCGGACCGTGAAACCGGTGCAGGCCCCGGGGGCTTGCACTGGCCGCGCCATGAAGAACAACCTCGACCACATCCTGCCCAAGCTGGTGCTCGCCCCCGCCTTCGTGCTGGGGCTGGCTTTCATCTACGGCTTCATGGCGTGGAACGGCCTGCTCTCGGTAACGGCCTCGCGCATGCTGCCCAACTACGAGCTGGTGGGCCTGGCGCAATACGCCCGGCTGTGGGAGATGGACCGCTGGTGGGTGGCGCTGAAAAACCTCGCCATCTTCGGCGTGCTCTATGTCGGCCTGTCGATGGCGCTGGGGATTTTTCTGGCGATCCTGCTCGACCAGAAGGTGCGCGGCGAAGGTTTCATCCGCACCGTCTACCTGTACCCGATGGCGCTGTCGTTTGTGGTCACCGGCACCGCGTGGAAATGGATCCTCAACCCCAGCGAAGGCCTGCAGAAGATGGTGCAGGACATGGGCTGGACCAGCTTCAGCTTCGACTGGCTGGTGCAGTCCGACATGGCCATCTACTGCGTGGTGATCGCGGGTGTGTGGCAGTCGGCCGGTTTTGCCATGGCGCTGTTTCTGGCGGGCCTGCGCGGCATCGACGACAGCATCATCAAGGCCGCGCAGATCGACGGCGCGTCGTTGCCGCGCATCTACCTGCGCATCGTGCTGCCCGCGCTCAGCCCGGTGTTTTTCTCCACGCTCATGGTGCTCGCCCACCTGGCCATCAAGAGCTTCGACCTGGTGATGGCACTGACCTCGGGTGGCCCGGGTTACGCCACCGACGTGCCCGCCACCTTCATGTTCGCCATGAGCTTCAGCCGCGGGCAGATCGGCCTGGGCGCCGCCAGCGCCACCATCATGCTGGCCACGGTGGCCGCCATCGTGGTGCCTTATCTCTACAGCGAACTGCGGAGCAAGCCCCATGACCGGTAAGCGCAACGTGCTGGGCCGCTTCGTGCTCATGACCACCTTGCTGGTGGGCGCCGCGTTCTTCCTCGCGCCGCTCTACGTGATGCTGGCCACCTCGTTCAAGGACGCCGACGAGATCCGCAACGGCAACCTGCTCAGCCTTCCGGGCAGCCTCAACGTCTCGGCCTGGGGCCAGGCGTGGTCCAGCGCCTGCACCGGGGTGGACTGCAACGGCCTGCAACCCTTCTTCTGGAACTCGGTGTTCATGGCGATTCCCGCCGTGATCATCTCCACCACCTGGGGCGCGCTCAACGGCTACGTGCTGAGCCTGTGGAAGTTTCGCGGCAGCGAGACCTTTTTCGGGCTGCTGCTGTTCGGCGTGTTCATGCCGTTCCAGGTGGTGTTGCTGCCCATGAGCCAGGTGCTGGGCTGGATGGGCTTGTCCAGTTCGATTGCCGGCTTGATCCTCGTGCACTGCCTGGCCGGACTGCCCAGCACCACGCTCTTTTTCCGCAACTACTACGCGGCGGTGCCGGGCGAACTGCTGCAGGCCGCCAAGCTCGATGGCGCGGGCTTCTGGCAGATCTTCCTGCGCATCATCGTGCCCATGTCCACGCCCATCGTCATGGTCACCCTCATCTGGCAGTTCACCCAGATCTGGAACGACTTCCTCTTCGGCGTGGCCTTCAGCGGCGCCGATTCCAAACCCGTCACGGTCGGCCTGAACAACCTGGCCAACACCACCAGCAGCGTGAAGGCCTACAACGTGGACATGGCCGGTGCGCTGATCGCCGCCCTGCCCACGGTGGCGGTTTACGTGCTCGCGGGCCGTTATTTTGTGCGTGGCCTCACGGCCGGCGCCGTCAAAGGTTAAGGACCCCCCATGGCATCGGCACTCGACATCCAGGGCGTGCGCAAGTGTTTCGGCAAGGGCGACAAGGCGGTGGAGGTGTTGAAGAAGATCGACATCGCCGTGGCCCCCGGCGAATTCCTCATCCTGGTCGGGCCCTCAGGCTGCGGCAAGTCCACGCTGCTGAGCATCATCGCGGGGCTGGAAGAGCCCACCGAAGGCGCGATCCGCATCGCGGGCCGCGACGTGGTGGGCGTGGCGCCCGCGCAGCGCGACATCGCCATGGTGTTCCAGAGCTACGCGCTCTACCCCACCATGAGCGTGGCCGACAACATCGGCTTTGCGCTGGAGATGCGCAAGGTGCCCAAGCCCGAGCGGCAGCGGCGCATCGCCGAGGTGGCCGCCATGCTGCAGATCGAGCACCTGCTCGACCGCCGGCCGAGCCAGCTCTCGGGTGGCCAGCGCCAGCGCGTGGCCATGGGCCGGGCCCTGGCGCGCCAGCCGCAGCTGTTTCTGTTCGACGAGCCGCTCTCCAACCTGGACGCCAAGCTGCGCGTGGAAATGCGCGCCGAGATCAAGCGCCTGCACCAGGCCAGCGGCATCACGAGCGTGTACGTGACGCACGACCAGATCGAGGCCATGACGCTGGGCAGCCGCATCGCCGTGATGAAGGACGGCATCCTGCAGCAACTCGGCACGCCCGACGAGATCTACAACCGACCAGCCAACACTTACGTGGCCACCTTCATCGGCTCACCCACCATGAACCTGGTGCCCGGGCGCAGCGTGGCCGAGGCCGGGCGCGGCTTCAGCATCGCCGGGGCCGACCTGCCACTGGCCAGCCCAGGCGCCGGCCACACCGCGGCGCTCATGGGCTTGCGGCCCGAGCACATCACCCTCACCGACAGCGCACCCTGGCGCGGCGAGGTCAGCGTGGTCGAGCCCACCGGCGCCGACACCTTTGTGGTCATCAAGACCGAGGCCGGTGATGTCACGGTGCGCACCGCGCCGCAGGTGCGCGTGTCGCCCGGCGACCGTGTGGGCCTGGAGGTGCAGGCCTTGCACGTGAACTGGTTCGAGCCGTCCACTGGACAACGCCTGCCCTGAGTGCGGAGCCGGCGCTAAGCTGGGCGACCTTCGAATTCTTCCACTCAGGAGCCCCCATGAGCCAGACCACCTTGCGCATTGCCCTCGTGTTCAACCCCGAAGACCAGACCTGGATGCGCCGCACCTCGCTCGCCGTGCCCGACTACTGGCGCGGCCACGGTGTGGCGCCCATGACCGGTGATGTGTTCCGGCTCGGCGGGCGGCAGTTCACTGTGCAGGGCCGCCTCTGGGAGCAGGACGGGGAAGGTTCGGTGCTGCGTGTTTTTGTCGGCAGTGCACACGCCGAGAGCGACTCGGTCTTCGGCTGAGCGCTTCGGTCACCCCAGCCGCAGCACCACCCGCAGTCCGTGGGGCAGGGCCCGTTCCACGCGGGCTTCGCCGCCGTGCCGCCGCGCGATTTCCCGCACGATGGCCAGCCCCAGACCACAACCCCCCGGCAGTTCGCTGGCGCGCCAGAAGCGCTGGAACACATGGGCCATCTCCTCGTCGGTGAGGCCCGGGCCGTTGTCTTCGACCGCGAGTTCGGCGCCGCCGGCGCGCGCGGTCACTGCCAGCGTGACGCTGCTGCCTCGCGGCGTGTAACGCAGCGCGTTGTCGATCAGGTTGGCCAGGGCTTCGCGCAGCTGCAACGCGTCACCTTCCAGCCGCAGGTGCTCCACGCCCTCGTAGCCCAGGTCAACGCCCGCGGCCATGGCGCGCGGGGTCCATTCGCGTGCCACATCGCGCGCGAGTTCGGCCAGGTCCAGCGGCTCGCGCCGGGCGTGGGTTTCATTGCGGGCCAGTGTGAGCAACTGGTGCACCAGGTGGGCGCTGCGTTCGGCGCCGGTGAGCACCTTGGTCAGGCGCGCGCCGAGCACCGGGTCTTGCGTTTCGCGCTGCGCCAGTTCCACCTGGCTGATGAGCCCGGCCAGCGGCGTGCGCAGCTGGTGGGCGGCGTCGTTGAGGAAGCGTTTTTCCTGCACCACGCTGCGCTCCACCTCGCCGAGCAGGCCGTTCACCGCCTGGACCAGCGCGTGCACCTCGCTGGGCGCCTGCGTCATGCCGATGGGTGAGAGTGCGTTGACGGAGCGGTTCTCCAGCTGGCCCGTGAGCCGTTTGAGCGGCGCCAGACCCCGGCGGATGCCGCCGTAGACCAGCAGGCTCAGCAGTACGCCGAGGCCCAGCAGCGGCACCAGCAGGTCGGCCACCAGCTCGCGCGCAATCTGCTGCTGCGCGGCCGTGCCCTTGCCCACCTGCACGCGCAGCGTCTGCGGCGCGCTGTCTTCGCCATAGCTCACGTCCATGGCCACGATGCGCATCGGCCGGCCGTCGAGGCTGGCGCCGTACTGCAGGGGTTCGCCGAAGCGGGTGGGCGCTCTGGGCGGAGAGGGCAGGCGCGGGTTGCCCAGCAGAAACTGGCCGGGCGGTGACGTGACCAGGTAACTCAAGGGGTCGGAGGGGTCCTGCGCCAGCACGTCTTGCGCGGCGCGCGGAAAGTCGATCAGCAGGCCTGAGCCGATCGGCTTGACCTGCCGCGCCAGCGCCCGCACCGATTGCATGAGCGACTGGTCGATGGCCTTTTCGGCGTAACTCAGCGCGATGCGGTAGGTGAGCAATCCGCCACCGGCCCACAGCACGAGCTGCGGCAGCAGCAGCCACAACATCAACTGGCGGTGCAGCGACAGGAGCGAGGGTTTGCTCAAGCGGTGCCTACTCGCTGGTCTTTTCGAGCAGGTAGCCCAGACCGCGGATGTTGCGGATGTTGAGCGGCGAGCCCGTGAGCTTGCGGCGCAGGCGGTGCACGTACACCTCCAGCGCGTTGGAAGCCAGCGCGCCCGTCTCGCCTGCCACGGTCTGCCAGGCGTTGAGCACGTCGTCGCGGCTCACCACGCGGCCGCTGTGGCGCACCAGCAGGTCGAGCAGCGTCCATTCGCGCGGGGTGAGGTCTATGGCTTCGTCGCCCAGCCAGGCGCGTTGCAACTGGGCGTCCAGGCGCAGCGTGTGTTGGTCGTCGCCGGCATCGCTGATGCCCGCCGAGGGCAGGTTGGCGCGACGCAGCAGGGCTTGCAAACGTGCTTGCAGTTCGTCCAGGCTGAAGGGTTTGGTCAGGTAGTCGTCGGCGCCCGCGTTGAGCCCGGCGACGCGGTCTTCCACGCCGTCGCGCGCGGTGAGCACCAGCACGGGCAAGGCGGGCAGGCGCTGGCGCAGCGTGCGCAGCACAGTCAGCCCATCCACGCGAGGCAAGCCCAGGTCCAGCACCACACCGTCGAACGGCTCGGCGGCCAGCCGGTCCAGCGCGATCTGACCGTCCTCGGCCGTGGTGATGCGGTGGCCGGCCTGCATGAGCTGGGCACTGAGGCCGTCGCGCAGGAGTTCGTCGTCTTCCACGATCAGGAGGTGTGCCATGCCCCGATTATCCGGCGCTGGCTGGCGGGGGCAGGTGAGGGTTCAGAGCGGACCCGCCGCCGGGCCGCCCCAAGGCGGGGCCAGCCCCCTCGGGGGGCAGCGGACCACGCGCAGCGGGGGAGCGTGGGGGCGTGTGACCTCAGTCGTCTTGAAGATTCCACTGAAAGCCGCAGCGCTTGCAGCAAACGGGCACCAGCCGCTGGGCCGCCAAGCGCCGGTCTTCCACCTCTTGCAGCTTGAGCAGACCGTAAGCCTGGCACTGGGCGCAGTTGGCCTGGTTGGCCATTTCTTCGGCGTGCATGAGCAGGTAGAGGTAGCGGCGCATGGACCACAGCGCGATGGCCGCGCACACCAGCACGAAGGCGGTGTTCATGAGTTTTTCGCCGGCGCTGGCGCCGCGAAAGGCCTCGAAGCTGGCCATCATGGCCACCGCCGAGATCAGGGCCAGTGCCATGTGGGCGTGGCTGGAGAGCAGCTCACGTTCGTACCACTTGCGAAAGCCCACCCGCTGGATGCCATCGGCCAGGGGGCGGTTGAGGGGATTGCGAGCGGTCATGGTGGGCTCCTGATCGCCGCATGGTGGCACAGCCCTGCCGGCCCTGCCGGCAGGCGGGGCAATCATGGCGTGGGAACGGCGGCCAGCGCGTCGAGGAAGCGCTGGCGCCACCAGTGCACGTCGTGCTCGCGGATGCCGGCCAGCAGCGCCTGGTGGCGGCGCTGGCGTTCGTCCAGCGGCATCTGCAAGGCGCGCTGCATCGTCTCTGCCGTGCGGGTGGTGTCGTAGGGATTGACCAGCAAGGCGTCGCGCATCTGCTCGGCGGCGCCGGCAAAGCGCGAGAGCACCAGCACGCCCGGATCGTCCGGGTCCTGCGCGGCCACGAATTCCTTGGCCACCAGGTTCATGCCGTCGCGCAGCGGCGTGACCAGCGCCACACTGGCCGCGCGGTACAGACCCGGCAGGCGCTTGCGCGCCACGTTGCGGTGGATGTAGCGCACCGGCATCCAGTCCAGTTCACCGAAGTCACCGTTGATGGAGCCGCACAGACTCTCCAGCTCCTGGCGCAGCGCGGCATAAGCGTCGACCGATTCGCGGCTGGGCGCGGCGATCTGGATCAGCGTGGCGCTGCCCAGGTTCTCCGGGTAGGCCCGCAGCAGCTGGCGAAACGCCTTGAGCCGCTGCGGCAGACCCTTGGAATAGTCCATGCGCTCCACGCCGAGCAGCAGGCGCCGGCGCGAGTACTCGTCCTTCATCTGCGTGTGCATCTCCTGCGCTTCGGGCGCTTCGCCGAGTTCGATGAACTCGTCCACATCGATACCGATCGGGAAGGCCTGCACCTGCAGCGTTTTGCCGAAGGCGCGGAACTCGTGCTCGCCCAGCACGTCCGCGCCGGTCTCGGTACCCACGTAGCGCGCGAAGTGGGCCACGTCGGCCTCGCTCTGGAAACCCACCAGGTCGTAGGCGAACAGCGAACGCATCAGCCAGTCGTGTTCGGGCACGGCGGCCAGGATCAGCGGCGGTGGCAGGGGAATGTGCAGAAAGAAGCCCATGCGCTGCTGGCAGCCCATGGCGCGCAGCTCGGCGGCCAGCGGGATCAGGTGGTAGTCGTGCACCCAGATCACGTCGTCGGGCTGCAGCAGGCCGGCGAGCTTGTGCGCCATCATCTGGTTCACACGCCGGTAGCCGCCAATGTAGCCGGCGTCGAAGTCGGCCAGGTCCAGGCGGTAGTGAAACACCGGCCAGAGCACGCCGTTGCTGTAGCCGAGGTAGTAACTGTCGTGGTCTTCGCGGCTCAGGTCCACGGTGGCCAGCTGCACCTTGCCGGCGTTGTGCAGATGCAGGTCGCCTTCGCCCGGTGTGCCGTCTTCGACGATCTTGCCGCTCCAGCCGAACCACAGCCCACCCGAGGCCTCAAGCGCCTGGCCCACGGCCACGGCCAGGCCACCAGACGCTGCCTTGCGCGGGTCGGCCACGCGGTTGGAGACGATGACAAGGCGGCCCATCTTCTTCGCCGTCAAATGACGGAGTCCCAAGGTGCTGACAGCCGCACCGCCGCGTTGATGATCCCCACCATCGAATAGGTCTGCGGGTAGTTGCCCCACATCTCGCCGGTGGTGGCGTGTGTGTCTTCCGAGAGCATGCCCAGCGGATTGCGCGCGGCCAACATGGTCTCGAAGATGGCGCGCGCCTCGGCCTTGCGGCCGGTGCGTGCGAGCGCGTCGATGCGCCAGAAGGTGCAGATGTTGAACGCGGTCTCGGGCTTGCCGAAATCGTCGGCCGCCTCGTAGCGGCGCATGTAGGGGCCGTCGCACAGGTGTTCTTCGAGCGCCGCCAAGGTGGCCACGAAGCGCGCGTCCATCGGGTCGATGAAGCCCACCTCCACCAAGAGCAGCACGCTGGCATCGAGGTCGCGCCCGCCGAAACTTTCGGCGAAGGCCTGGCGTTCTTCGCTCCACGAGTCGCGCAGGATGCGGTCGCGCATCGAGGCCGCTCGGTCGCCCCAGTGCTGGGCGCGGCCGGGCAGATCGAGCGTGGCCGCGATCTTGGCCAGGCGGTCGCAGGCGGCCCAGCACATCAGCGCGGAACTGGTGTGCACGCGGGCGCGGGTGCGCAGCTCCCACATGCCGGCGTCGGGTTGGTCGAACACACGGGCCGCTTGCTCGCCCACCGCTTCCAGCCGCTCGAACTCGGCCAGGCCGGCCGGGTGCAGCAGACGTTTGTCGTGAAAGGCCTGGGCGGCTGCGAGCACCACGTTGCCGTACACGTCGTGCTGAAAGTGCTCCTGCGCCTGGTTGCCCACACGCACCGGACCCATGCCGCGGTAGCCCGGCAGCGTCTCGCAAATGCGCTCGGGCAGCTCGCGCTCCAGACCAATGCCGTGCAAGGGCTGGATGTGGCCACTCGCGTCACCGTCTTTCGCACCCACCACCACGTTGGAGAGCCAGCGCAGGTAGTCCTCCAGCGTGCCGACCTCGGCCAGGCTGTTGAGCGCGCGCACCACAAAAAACGCATCGCGCAGCCAGCAGTAGCGGTAGTCCCAGTTGCGCTGGCTGCCCGGGGCTTCGGGGATGCTGGTGGTCATGGCGGCCACGATGGCGCCGGTGTCTTCAAACAGCGAGAGCTTGAGCGTGATGGCTGCGCGGATCACCGCGTCCTGCCATTCCAGCGGCAGTGCCAGGCGCTGGCTCCAGCCACGCCAGTAGGCCAGCGTTTCCTGCTCGAAGTGGCGTGCGGTGTCCCCGATGCCACCTTCGAGTGTTTCGTCGGGGCCGAACATGAAGTTGAGCTCCTGCGTGAGCAGAAACGGCTCGTGCGCCAACACGTGGCTGATGGACGCGTCGGTGTGCAGGCGCAGCGTTTGCGCGTCGCCCACATAGCGGATGTGGTGGCTGCCCGAGGTGATGCGCGGGGCTTGTGCGCCCCAGTCGAAGCGCGGTGTGAGCGTCACGCGGATGCGCGGCGCACCTTTGAGCAGGCGCACGCGGCGCACCAGCTGCGTGGGCCGGAAGTAACGTCCGCGCGAAAGAAAGCGCGGCGCAAAGTCGGTGATGGAAATTCCCTGGCCCTGGCTGTCCCACAGCTCGGTCACGAGCACAGCGGTGCTGGGCTCGTAGCGCTGGGTGGCCTCCACCATGTCTTCGAGCTCGATGGCCCACGATCCGGCTTCTGCATCCTTGCCGCCGAGCAGCGCGTGAAACACCGGGTCGCCATCGAAGCGCGGCAGGCAGCTCCAGACCACACGGCCGTGCGGATCGATCAGCGCGCTGAAAGCGCAGTTGCCCACCACGCCCAGTGAGAGCGAGGGAGCGGCGGGCGGCGCGAAGCCGTGGTTGGAGAGGGTCATGTGGGGATCAAAGGGGTTTGCAGGGCATCCGCGAGCCAGGCGCGCAGGGCTTCGGGGTTCTCGCACCGGTGCAGGGCACAACTCGTGCCCGCGCCGACCTTGATGCCGGCACCGCCCAGCCGCTGCACCACAGCAAAGCCGGCCTCGTCGGTCACGTCATCGCCGGCAAACACCGGCAGGCGACCGGCAAACGGCGCTTCGTTCATGAAGGCTTGAATGGCCAAGCCCTTGTTCACGCCCACCGACTTGACCTCGATCACCGCCTTGCCGCGCATCAACTGCAGGCCGCTGGCGTTGTCGATGGCGCGCGCCAGCGTTTGCACGCACAGGGCTTCGAGCGACGGCGCCAGCCGGAAATGCAGCGCCATGGAGGTCTGTTTGATTTCCAGCAACAGCCCGGTGTGGCGCGAGACCAGGTGCTGCGCGGCGGCCACGGCGCGGTCGAGCCCGGGCGGTCGCAGGGCAGCCGCGTCACCGTGCGCAGAGATGCGCAAGGCCCCGTGTTCGAACGCGGCCGGCCAGCGCCAGGGGAAGAGCATGGGTTCAATGTCTTCACGGGCGCGGCCGGTGACCACTGCCAGCGCGCCGTTCAAACGCTCGTGCAACCGGTCCAGCAGCCGCGCGAGATCGCCGGGCACGTCCACCGCATCGGGGCGGTGGGCCAGATCAGTCAGCGTTCCATCGAAGTCCAGAAAGAGTGCTGACCCTTGCGTCAGCAGCTTGGGCAATGTACTCATCAGCGGGCCACCGTAACACGCGAAGCGTGCGCATGACCAGCCCGGCGGCATACCCCACCTTCAGGGTGCGAAGTTTTTCAGCCCGCTTGACGGATGCCGATGCTGCTCAATCGCCAGCAACGGCGGGGCCTGCGGCGCCGAGGCCGTGTGCCACAGCGGCCACGCGCGCCCTGTGGATCTGTTCGCCCACCTTCGGCCCGCTCAGGCCGTCGGCTTGCGCTTGCGCGGCGATGCTGGCCGTGTCGACCGACTGCGCCCACACCAGCGCTTGCGCCAGCCGCGCACGCTGCGTGTAGGTGATCTCGCTCAACCCCAGCCGTCCGCGCGCGTCGCATTCGCAGGCCTGCAGCACCTCTTGAAAACGAGCCGGTTTGCGCAGCGCATCGCAGCGCTCCAGCAGGCGCACCAGGGCCGCAGCGCCGAGCGCTTCGCTGCGGTGGATGTTGCCGTGTTCGCGCGCCACCACATCGGCCAACTCCCGACAGTCCACCGGCACCCGCAGCCGCTCGCACACGCCCTTGAGCAGGCGCGCGCTGCGCTCTTCGTGGCCGATGTGGCGCGGCAGCACGTCGGTTGGCGTGGTGCCCTTGCCGAGGTCGTGGCCCAGGCAGGCGAAGCGCACGGTGAGCGGTGCGGCCAGTCGCGCGCTCATGTCGAGCACCATCATCAGGTGCACGCCGGTGTCGATTTCGGGGTGGTATTCAGCGCGCTGCGGCACGCCCCAGAGCCGGTCCACCTCGGGCAGCAGGCGCTTCAAGGCGCCGCAGTCGCGCAGCACGCCGAACATGCGGCTGGGCCGCTGCTCCATGAGTCCGCGCGCGAGCTCCTGCCACACGCGCTCGGCCACCAGGTGGTCAACCTCGCCGTGCGCGACCATGTCCCGCATCAAGGTCAGCGTCTCGGGCGCCACGGAAAAATCGGGAAAACGCGCCGCAAAACGCGCCAGCCGCAGGATGCGCACCGGGTCTTCAGTGAAGGCGTCGGTCACGTGGCGCAGCACGCGGTTTTGCAGATCTTGCTGACCTTGGTGCGGGTCGATGATCTGCGCGCGCGCCGGGTCGTTCGACGCATCGGCCGCCACCGCCATGGCATTGATGGTGAGGTCGCGGCGCGCCAGATCGGCTTCCAGCGTCACGCCGGGTTCGGCGTGCACGACGAACCCGCGGTAGCCGGGTGCGGTCTTGCGCTCGGTGCGGGCCAGCGCGTATTCCTCGCGCGTCTCGGGATGCAGAAAGACGGGGAAGTCGCGGCCCACCGGCAGGAAGCCTTGTTGCACCATGGCCTCGGGCGTGGCGCCCACCACCACCCAGTCGCGGTCGACGTGCGAAGCCTCTGGCGTGCTTGTGGCTTGCGCCATCAGCGCGTCGCGCACCGCACCGCCCACGAGATAGGTTTTCATGCCGCCGAGTTTAGGCCCGGCTCCTTGTCAACGGCCCAACCGGTAGGGCTCGTCGAAGTCGATGAAGTCGTGCTCGGCCAGCGCCTCGTCGATCCAGGCTTTGACGCCTGGCAGTGCACACACACGATCGACATACGCCAGCAGATCGGCCGGCAGCGGCAGTTCGTAGGTTTTGATGCGCATGCAGACCGGCGCGAAGTACGCGTCAGCGATGGTGAACGCGCCGAACAGCAGGGCGCCGGCGGGTTGCGCTGCGAGCAGTTCGCTCCACAGACCACCCAGGCGCGCCATGTCGGCGCGCACGGCCGGTTTGTCGCGCCAGATCAGTCGGCCAATCTCGGGCAGCGAGGCTTCGATGTTCATGGGGCAGTGCTTGCGCAGCGCGCTGAAGCCACTGTGCATCTCGGCGCAGACGCTGCGAGCACGGGCCCGGGCGCGCGCATCGGCAGGCCACAACTGTTTCTCGGGGAAGCGCTCGGCGAGGTATTCGGCAATCGCCAGCGTGTCCCAGATGGCGAATCCTTCGTCCACCAGCACCGGCACCTTGCCCAGTGGATTGACGGCGCGCAGGCGCTGCTTGAACACCGAGTCCACATCGAACGAGTCGAAGCGGACCATGACCTCCTCGAACGGGATGCCCGCCTGTGTCAGGAGCACCCAGGGCCGCATGGACCAGGACGAGTAATTCTTGTTGCCGACGTAAAGCTGCAGTGCCATGGGGACCTCCTGAAAGAGCCCCCATGGTACGGACTTCGGTTGGACGGATTGATGCCGAAAACGCCCTGGATTGATCTGTGTCGGCCGCGGATCGGGCGTTTGGGAGATCAGGCGTATTTTTCGAGGATGCGGGTGGATCGCTCGACCTCGCGGAAGGTGTGCACCTCCGATTCGGAGGACGACACGGCTTCCATCACCGAGGTGGCCATCATCCGGTAGAAGGCCTTGTCCATCGCCTTGCGCGCGGCCGCCATTTGTTGAGCCACATCTTCGCAAGAGCGGCCGTCTTCAACCATGTCGATCAGGCCGCGCACCTGGCCTTCGATGCGTTTGAGACGGTTGATCACATCGCGCTGGTGTTCGGTGCGGTACCCCGGGCTGGTGGTGGCGGGGGTTGTGCGGCGGACAGCAGGCTTCACGCTGGAGTCGTTCATGGGAGTTCCTCGGGTTGGAGTTGTACTGTGTACGGTTTAATGTAAACCCGAAAAACACCCTGAAAAATGACACCTTGGTGTTATTTGTGGATGCTTTTATCACCCAAAAGTCACGATTCGCGCGTCTGTCAGGCCGCCGGTGGCCGCCCGCCTTGGCGGAACCCCAGCAGCTTGCTGCGGCCACCGCGCTGACCCAGGTAGGTGGGCGCAACGGTGTGCACGCTGGCGGGCACGATGCCCAGTGAGGAAAGGCCGGGCCACTGTTGCGTGGCCACGTTGTCGACCGACATGGCGTCCAGGTTGTCGCGGCTCATCAGCGGTTCACCGGGCATGAGTTCCATCACCCTGGCCTGCAGCCGCGCCAGCGCGGCGGGCAGTGGCAACACCGGGCGTTTGTGGCTGCCGTATTGCCCGGCGATACCGACGAGTTGGGCCAGCGTCAGCACGTCGGGACCGGCGCATTCGAAGGTCTGACCGACCGTGCTTTGGGGCAGGCCCTGGTCGGCCAGGCAGACCGCCACGGCGGTGGCCACGTCTTCCACCCACACCGGCTGGAAGCGGGCGCCCGCGCTGGCCAGCGGCACCACGGGAAAGATCGATTGCAGGCCGGCAAACACGTTGAGGAAGCGATCGCCGGCACCAAAGATCACGCTGGGGCGCAGCACGGTGAGGTCCAGCCCGGCGGCTCGCAACAGCTCTTCACCGCGCGCCTTGCTGCGCTGGTAGCGAGAAGGCCCGTCCAGGCTCACGCCCAGTGCGCTGACGTGCACCAGGCGGCGCACCCCGTCGGCCACGCAGGCTTCCGACAGGGCGAGTGGCAGTTCCACGTGCACACGCTCGAAGGCGTCCTCGGTGCCGTGCAGGATGGCGATCAGGTTGACCACCGCGTCGTGGCCCGTCACCAGCGCCAGCAGCTGGGCCGGGTCGTGCACGTCGGCCTCGATCACGGTCACGCGTGGCAGGTGTTGCACGGCGGCGGCGTTGATGGCGCGGCGCGTGGGCACGGTGATGCGCCACCCCTGGCGGTGCAGTTTTTCGCAGACATGGCGACCGACAAAACCGGTGCCGCCGAGGACGAGGATGTTTTTCATGGGCTCAGGGAAGGTCTTTGTTGATGGTGGCTTCGCCGCTCAGGCGTGGGCCCACGGTGCCCAGGCGCGCGCGCAAGGACTGCGGTTGACCCGTGATCAGCGCGGCGTAGCTGGTGGTGTTGGCGAGCACCTTCTTGACGTAGTCGCGCGTTTCTTCAAACGGGATGTTCTCGGCCCAGATTTCGCCCGGCAGCACCGGTCCGTTGCGCCAGCTGCGCGGACGCCCGGGCCCGGCGTTGTAGGCGGCTGCGGCCATGGGCAGTGAACCCTCGAAGTCGTCGAGCGCGAGTTTGAGGTAGGCCGTGCCGATGAGGATGTTGGTGTCGCGCTCGGTGATCTGCGCGGGCTGGAAACCGGTCAGGCCGATCTTGCGCGCTGTCCAGCGCGCGGTGGCGGGCATCACCTGCATGAGGCCGGAGGCGCCCACGCCCGAGCGTGCGTCGGTGACGAAGCGACTTTCCTGGCGGATCAGGCCGTACACGTAGGCCGGGTCCAGGCCGATCTCGCGCGAGCGGCTCACCACGGCCGAGCGGTGCGGCGTGGGAAAACGCTGGGCATGGTCTTGTGCGGCGGGCGTGCGCAAGCTGGTGTTGATGCAGCGGTCCCAGAGCTCGGCTTCGCAGGCCAGGGCCGCAGCGGCAAGCAGTTCACGCTCGCCCATGCCGCCGGCATCGTGCAGGCCGACGGTGTAGTTCCACTCGCGCACGCCTTCGCTGCGCAGGCCCAGCCGCATGGCGATCAAAGCGCGGCGCAGCCCGGGGTTGCGCTGTGCAGCCGAGAGCTCTTCGGCGGTGAGCGGCGCGGGGGCTGCAGGCGTGGTGATCTGGCGGCCGAGATCTTCGAGCGCGAGCTGTTCGTAGAAGCCGCGCTCGGAGGCGATGGATTCGAGCAGCGTGCGGGCCTGCGTGGCTGCCGTGGGCGCGTCGGGCAGCTTGAGCGCCTGCAAGGCGCGCGCTTTCCAGTAGATCCAGTCGGGCAGGTTTTGATGCGACTCCGTCATGGCGGCGATGGCATCGCGCACATGCCCCCAGGCACCGGCCCGCATGCCGGCGCGCGCCTTCCATTCCAGGTGGTCGTCGTGCATGTGGCGGTCTTCGCCGTTGACGAAGTAAGCCAGCGCCTGCGGTTCCAGTTTCTGCGCCGAGCGCTTGCCGATCACGCCCCAGACCCAACTGCGTTCTTCGGTGGTGAGCTGCGCTTTCCAGCGGGTGCGGTCCATCTCCAGCGCGGCCGCGCCCGGGTCGTTGGAGGCCAGCCGGATGATGGCCAGGGTCACCAGTTCCTTGGTGCGGGGGCGGATGGCGGTGACCTTCTCATCCAGGTACTTGGCGGGGTCTTTGGCCACGGTGTCCACCATGGTGGCCCAGTCGGGATCGATCAGCCCCACGGCCTGGCTGGCCACACGCGGGCGGTTGGCGTCCATGGCCAGGCGCGCGCGCTGCCAGGCGGCTTCGGGTTTGAGATGGCGGCTGCTCAACAACGACTGCGCGGCCGTGGCGCAGCCATCGTCAACCTCGCGCTGTGCATGCCACAACGATCGCACGCGCTCGGCGGCCAGCTCGGGCGGCATGCGGCCACCGGCTGCGTCGATCATCAGGGCGTAACAACTCACCTGCCGGTCGTCGTTCATGCGAAAGCGCGGCAACTCGGCGGAGAAGTTGGGCCAGTCACGCGCACGGCCCAGCAGCAGCAGCCAGTCGTTGCGCAGCCGGTCTTCCCAGTAGGTGCCGGCCATGCGGTCCATGGCGGCGCGGATCTCGCCCGGGCTCGCCGTTTCCAGCCGGGCCTTCATGTCCCAGTAGATCGCCAGCGGCTCCAGCGCGTGGCCACGCACTGCGGGCAGCAGGTTCGCGAGCTGGGTGGTGTTGCTGCGGCGGAAGGCTTCGCGCATGTCGAGCAAGGTGGCGTCACCCCCGGCGCTGCTTTGTGCATGCGCCAGTCCCGGCAACACCAGCACGGCCATAATGAACCGCAGAACCCACCGGTGCATGCCCCGCATGTCCGTTGTGTTTTGCGCTCTTGATCCCTGTTTCACACCAACCTGTTTCATGCGTTGATTATGGACACCAAAGACGGCCAGAATGCCCCTCCACCCCACAGGAAACAGGCCGAAGGATCAACGGCGGCGGACCTGAAAACCGAATGGCGCAAGGCCTTGATCGAGAAGCGCCTGGGCCTGGCCGATCGCGGTTTTCGCAACGACATGCTGCAGCGGGTCATGCGGGTGTGGCTGATCGAACGGCCCGACGCGGTGATCGGTGCCTATTGGCCCATCAAGGGGGAGTTTGATCCCCTGCCGGCGCTGTTTCGCTGGCAGGAAGCGGGCCTGGAAGAAGATGCGCAAGGCGCTCAAAGACACCGGCGCATCGGCCTGCCGGTGGTCAACAAGGTCGACAAGACGCTGACCTTCTACACCTGGTACCCAGGCTGCCCGATGGAGGAAGACGCCTACGGCATTCCCAAGCCCAAGGACACCGAAATCGTCGTGCCCACCTTGATCTTCGTGCCTTGTGTGGGTTACGGCCCGGGGGGCTTTCGGCTCGGTTACGGCGGGGGCTTCTACGACCGCACCTTGGCCAGTCTGCAGCCCAAACCGTTCACGGTCGGCTTGGGATACGACTTTGCCTACCTGCCTCACTTGCAGCCCGAGGCTCACGACGTGCCTCTGGATGCGATCCTTTCCGACACGGGTGTGATGTGGCCCGAACGCTGATCAGGGATGTTCCGCGTTCGCGTGCACTTCGGTGATGCGCTTCTCGCGCCGCACCAGGTAGAGCCCGCTGCCCACGATGATGGCCGCGCCCAGCCAGGTGTGTGAGGCCGGCAGGGTCTGCCAGATCAGCCAGTCCAGCCCCAGGCCCCAGGCCAGCGCGCTGTACTCGAACGGCGCGACCGCTGAGGCCTGGCCGTGGCGGAAGGCTTCGGTGATGGCGAGCTGGCCGCAGAAGCCGGTGATGGCCAGGGCCAGCAGCAAGGGGGCGTCGCTGCGCTGGATGGCCACCCAGTCGGGCCAGGCCAGCGCGCCGGCGCCCAGCGACATCAGCACCATCATCCACAGCACCATGCTTTCGCTGCTGTCGGTGCGGCTGGCCAGGCGGCCGGTGACGGCGGCCACCGCGTAGCAGAGTGCGGCGCCCAGCGTGGCCAGGCCACCCACGGTGACGAAGCCGCTCTGCAGGTCGTCACCGCTGGGCCGCAGGGCAATCAGCACACCGACAAACCCGACCCCGATCAGCCACCAGTGCGCGGCGGGCACGCGCTCCTTGAGCACCGGCACCGAGAGCATGGTGATGAGCAGCGGCGAAATGAAGAACAGCGTGTAGGCGGCCGACAGCGGCAGCTCGCGCACACCCAGCGTGAACAGCGAGAGCATGGCGATGCCGAGCACGCCGCGCAGCAGGTGCAGGGGCCAACGGACCTTGAAGACGGTGTGCCACGCGCCGCGCCACGCGATGTAAAGCAGCACCAAAGGCATGGCCGTCATGCCGCGCAGCGCGGCGATCTGCAGCACCGGGTAACGCGCAGACAGCGTTTTGAGCACCGCGTCCATGAGCGCGAAGAAGCCCACGGCGACGAGCATGAAAACGATGCTGCGCAGGTTGCCGGCGGCGAGGTGGCGAGCGGTCGACACGGCCTCAGTCCATCTGGTCCACGGTGTCCGGATCGGGCACATCACCAATGGCCTCGCGTGTGGCCGCGGCCTGCACCAGCAGCCAGTCGCAAAACGCCTTGACCTCGGGCCGCTGCGCGCTGCGTGGCGCCACCATGAGCCAGTACACCAGCGGCGAGTCCAGCCGGGTGTGGGGCAGCGGCTCCACCAGCGCGCCGCTGGCCAGGCTCTCGGCCACCAGCGGCAGGCGTGCCAGCGCCACGCCCTGGCCGGTGAGCGCGGCCTGGACGATCTGGTTGGCGTAGTTGAAGTACATCCAGCGCTGAGGCGAGAGCTTGGCGGGTTGCGCGCTGGCGCGGGTGCGTTTGCCCGAGGCCGCCACCGGCTGTGCGCCGAAGGTGTCGAGCCAGCGTTGCCAGGTGAGCCATTCGAGGTGGCGCGTGCGGTGCGCGTCGCCGGCCTCGATGAGGGCACATTTGGAGAGGTCTTCAATGCTCTTGATCGGATGGGCCTTGAGCAGCCAGGGGCTGGCCACGGGTGTGAGTTGTTCGCCAAACAGCCGCTGTGCGCTGGCCGGTATGCCCTGCGGCACGGCATAGCGAAGCGCGAGGTCCACGTCGGAGGTGGCCAGGTCCACCGCGTTGTCGGTGGCATCGATGCGGATGTCGATGTCGGGGTGGTCGCGCTGAAAGGCTTCCAGGCGCGGAATCAGCCACATGGAAGCAAACGATGCCCAGGTGGTGATGGCCACGCTCTTGCGCCCGGCGCTCTGGCGAATCTGGCGCACGCTCGCATCAATGCGCTCCAGCGCGGAGGCCGCCGCGCGCAACAGCTGTGAGCCTGCGCTGGTGAGTTCCACCGCGCGGGTGTGGCGCAGGAAGAGGGCGGTGCCGACCTCGTCTTCCAGCGCCTGGATTTGTCGGCTCACCGCGCTCTGCGTCAGCGAAAGTTCTTCGGCGGCCGCGCGGAAGTTGAGGTGGCGCGCCACCGCTTCAAAGGCGCGCAGGTGGCCGGCGGCAATCGGCCGGGTGCGGGGGTGGCTGCTGGTGAGCTGCATGGCTGGGCTCCGGGCATTGATGCGGTTATCGAATCAATAGCTTAGCGCGCTTTCATTGGACGGCACAGGGCCGAAGCCCGAGCATTGGACCCCAGGATGAGCTTCATCCCTTCTCAGGAGTCCCGCCATGAACACCCTCTCAGCCCACAACGTCCCCGCCCTCAACAGCTGCATGCCCGCCCGTGGCTGGCGGCTCGATGCGCGCCGTGCGATGAGCCTGCGCCCGCAGGTGCCCAGCCGCCTGCACATCACCCAGGGCCGTGCGTGGGTGACGCTGGGCCAGGTGCACGAGGGTGCGGGCAACGAGTCGGGCGACCTGGTGCTGAACGCAGGCGAAAGCCTCGCGGTGCCGGCCGGTGCGCGACTGGTCATGGAGCCGTGGCAGCCCGGCGCCGGCCCGGTGCGTTTTGACTGGTGCGCCGAGCCCGAGGTCCGCGCACGGGAGCAGGCCAGCCGGTTTGGCCGCGAGGTCGTGACACCGTCGCGCGAACTCGGTGTCGCGCTGGGACAGGCCGGTCTGGCGTTCGCGCGCCTGGTGCGTGGGCTGTTCGGCTACAGCGAATACCTGGTCGCAGGCCGTGGTCGCGTGCTCACGCCGTTCGAGTCCAACCCGCCTTGAGCTTCACTAGCCGCGCGTTCGCCGTTTCGGCTTGCGCGCGGCCACCGCAGCTTCCAGTGCAAGCCTTGCCCAAGGCAGCATCAGCGCCGGCGATTCGAGCGCTTCGTCGGGCGGCGTGAAGTAGTTCAGCTTCATCGACTTGCCATTGGCCTCGTAGACGAAAGGCCGCCCACCGGCAGCGAGCCAACGCGGCTCGGTCTCGGCGTTGGTCTTGAGGAACAGCGTGTCCCGCGCAATGATCGCGATGTTCATGCCATCGGTGGAGATGCCCCAGCCGCCGAACATGCGCTTGGCCACGCACAGCCCCACGCCCGAGAGCAGCTCGCAGGCGTGCAGCGCAAAGGGATCGACCGGTTTGACCATGGCGTCATCTTAGAAGCCTTGTCCGGCAGAATGCGCCGATGGCTCGACCCAAATCCGCTTCCCACGATCTCAAACGCGACGAAATCCTCGACGTCGCAGCCAACTGTTTCGCGCGCCAGAGCTTCCCCGCCGCCAGCATGAACGACATTGCCGCGGCCTGCGGCACCAGCAAGGCGCGGCTCTACCACTACTACGAGAGCAAGGAAGCGATCCTGTTCGACCTGCTCGACCGCTACACCCAGCGCCTGCTCGCGCTCATCGGTGAATCGGAGGCGCGCGCGCAACGCAAGAACCTGAACGAGCGCGACGCCTTGAGCGAACTGGTGCGTGCCTTCCTGGCCGAGTACGAAACCTCGGCCACGCGCCACGTGGCCCTGGTGTCCGACACCAAATTCCTCGGCGAGCTGCAGCGCGAGCTCATCCTGAACCGGCAGCGCGATGTGGTGGCCGCCTTCACCCGTTTTCTCAAACGCGCTTACCCCGAGCGCGTGACGCCGGCCAACCAGACCGCGCTGACCATGATGCTGTTCGGCATGATCAACTGGACCTTCACCTGGCTGCGCCCGGGTGGCCCCATGAGCTACAGCGCCTTTGCCGACGAGGTGGTCACCATGATGGAACGCGGTCTGGCGGGTCCCATCCAGGGTTGAAAACCGTTCACCTATGCGAAACGGATTTCGTTTAGGTAAAATTCGCCACTTCCCTACACGGAGACCGCCATGAGCAAAGCATTCGCCTCCCAGGCCGACCTGGACGACAAGAAAACCACCTTTGAACAACTCAGCCCGCACTGCTGGGCCTACACCGCCGAAGGCGACCCGAACTCGGGCGTGATCATTGGCGAGAAGTTCATCATGGTCAGCGACGCCACCGCCACCCCGGCCATGGCGCAGGACCTGATCAAACACATCCGCACGGTCTCCGACAAGCCGATCAAGTACGTGCTGCTGACCCACTACCACGCGGTGCGTGTGCTGGGCGCGAGCGCCTATGTGGCCGAGGGCGCCACCGAAGTGATCGCCAGCCGTGGCACGTATGAACTGATCGTGGAGCGCGGCGCACAGGACATGCAGAGCGAGATGGAGCGCTTCCCGCGCCTGTTCCGCGGCGCCGACAGCGTGCCCGGACTCACCTGGCCCACGCTCGTCATCGGCGACGGCAAACCCGGCCGCCAGGGCAGCCTGGAAGTGGACCTGGGCGGTGTGAAGGTCAGCATCTGGCACCCGGGCCCGGGCCACACGCGTGGCGACACCATCGCCTGGGTGGAAGAAGAGAAGGTGCTGTTCAGCGGCGACCTGGTGGAGTACGAAGCCGGCGTCTACACAGGCGACGCCCAGTTGGAAGAATGGCCCGCCACGCTCGAAGCGCTGCGTGCGCTCAAGGCCGAGTACATCGTGCCGGGCCGGGGCGAAGCCATGAAGGGCAACGCCGACGTGAACAAGGCGCTGGATTACACCCACCGCTGGGTGACCACGCTGTTCCAGGCCGGCAAGGAAGCCGCCGCCGCCGGCATGGACCTCAAAACCGCGATGGCCCACACCCGCAAGAGCATGGACCCGGTGTTCGGCCACGTGTTCATCTACGAACACTGCCTGCCGTTCGATGTGAGCCGCGCTTATGACGAAGCCAAGGGCATCAAGAACCCGCGCATCTGGACGGCTGAGCGGGACCAGGAGATGTGGAGCGCGTTGCAGGCCTGAGCCCGCAGCCCACGGCAGAGCAAGCCGCCTTCGGGCGGCTTTTCTTTTGCGACAGGCTACGATCCGCTGCGTTCATCCTTGCCGCCCATGCCCACCACCGTCCTGCACCACTCCGCCACCGACTGGGGCATCGTCGCCGTCTTCGCCACCGTCTACCTCGGCATGTTCCTCGGCGGTCTGCCGCGCCTGAAGCTGGACCGTTCGGGTGTGGCGCTGCTGGGCGCCATTGCGGTCATTGCGCTGGCCGGCTTGCCGGTGGAAGACGCAGCGCGCGCCATCGATCTGCCGACCATCGTGCTGCTGTTCGCCTTCATGGTGGTGTCGGCGCAGATGCGGCTGGGTGGGTTTTATGGCGCGGTGACGCGCCGCGTGGGCGCCATGCCGCTGTCGCGCAACGGCCTGCTGGCGGCGCTGATCGTGGTCTCAGGCGCACTGTCGGCGGTGTTCTCCAACGACGTGGTGTGCCTCGCCATGACGCCGGTGGTGGCGCGGCTGTGCCTGCAGCGTGGCATCAACCCGTTGCCCTTCCTGATCGGCCTGGCCTGCGCGGCCAACATCGGCTCGGCCGCCACGCTGATCGGCAATCCGCAGAACATGCTGATCGGCTCGGTGCTGCAACTGCCCTTCGGTGGTTACGTGCGGCAGGCCTTGCCGCCGGTGGTGATCGGGCTGGTGTTGTTGTGGGGGTGGTTGGCGTTTGGGCCGGGGGCGAAGGCGGGGGCGGGGAGCCCTCACCCCTGCCCTCTCCCAGAGGGAGAGGGAGTGAATACCGAGCCCTCGTTCGACCTCTGGCAAACCGCCAAAGGCCTCGTGGTCGCTGGTGCGCTCATGCTGATCTTTCTCTTCACCGACTGGCCGCGCGACGTGGCCGCGCTGGTGGGGGCTGGCGTGCTGCTTCTGAGCCGGCGCCTGCACACCTCGCATTTCATGGGGCTGGTCGACTGGCCGTTGCTGATCCTGTTCATGGGCCTGTTTGTGGTCAACCACGCGTTTGAATCCACCGGCCTGGCCGCGCAGGCCGTGGCCTGGTTGGGCGCGCAAGGTGTGGTGCTCGCCGACCCCGGGCCGCTGCTGGTGGCCAGCGCGCTGCTCTCCAACCTGGTGTCGAACGTGCCGGCCGTGATGCTGTTGTTGCCGCACCTGGGCGGCAGCGGTGAACAAGCCGGCGTGATGCTGGCGTTGGTGACGACGTTTGCCGGCAACCTGCTGCTGGTGGGCTCGATCGCCAACCTGATCGTGGCCGACCTCGCGCGCCAGCAGGGCATCGAGATCGACTGGAAGCGCCATGCGGTCACCGGCATCCCGGTGACGTTGGCCACGCTCGCCCTGGTGTGGGGCTGGATGAGGTTTGGTTGACGATCCGCCGCCGGGCCGCCCCAAGGCGGATCAGCCCCCTTGGGGGGCAGCGACCCGCGCAGCGGCGGAGCGTGGGGGCAACCTCAGTCGTGAATGGAGGACAGGAACTGCTGCAGTTCCGGCGTCTCGGGTGAGCCAAACAACTTCGCAGGCGGCCCCATCTCGTGCACACGTCCCTGGTGCATGAAGATCACGCGGTCGCTCACCTTGCGCGCGAAGCTCATCTCGTGCGTCACCATCAGCAGCGTCATGCCTTCGTCGGCCAGCGACTCCACCACGCGCAGCACCTCGCCCACCAGTTCGGGGTCGAGGGCAGACGTGATTTCGTCGCACAGCAGCACGCTGGGCTGCATGGCCAGCGCGCGCGCAATCGCCACGCGCTGCTGCTGACCACCCGAGAGCTGGTCGGGGAAGGCATCGAACTTCTCGCCCAGGCCCACGCGGTGCAGCAACTGGCGCGCGATCTCCGCGCCCTCGGCGGTGGCGGTCTTCTTCACCAGGCTGGGCGCGAGCATCACGTTGCGGCCCACGCTCAGGTGCGGGAAGAGGTTGAAGTTTTGAAAGATCATGCCCACGCGCTGGCGCAGCTCGCGCATGGCGGCGGCGTCCTTGTGCAGCAGGGGCTTGTCGTCCACGCTGAGCGAGCCGGCCTGGAACACCTCCAGCCCGTTGATGCAGCGCAGCAGCGTGCTCTTGCCCGAGCCGCTCTTGCCGATGATGGCAATCACCTCGCCAGCTTTCACCTGCAGGTCGATGCCTTTGAGCACCTCGTTGCTGCCGTAGGACTTGCGCAGCTGCTGGATGTTGACGATGGTGCGGACATCGGTGGTCACGGGAGCTTCAGCGGCTTGCATTGAGTTTCCTCTCGAGGGTGCGCGCGTACAGGCTCACGGGGAAGCACAGCGCGAAATACATCAGGGCCACGCAGCTGTAGACCAGGAAGGGTGCGAAGGTCGCGTTGGTGATCATGGTGCCAGCCTTGGTGAGCTCGACGAAACCGATCACCGACGCCAGCGCGGTGCCCTTGACCACCTGCACCAGAAAGCCCACCGTGGGCGCGATCGCGATGCGCGTGGCCTGCGGCAGCACCACATAGCGCAGTTGTTCGCCGAAGTTCAGCGCCAGGCTCTGCGCCGCTTCCCACTGCCCTTTGGGCACGGCCGCCACGCAGCCGCGCCAGATCTCGACCAGAAACGCGCTGGTGTAGAGCGTGAGTGCGACCGACGCCGCCGTCCACGCCGAGGTCTCGAACCCGAACAAGGCCAGGCCGAAGTACGACAGGAAGAGCTGCATCAGCAGTGGCGTGCCCTGGAAGAGTTGCACGTAGCCGGCCACGAAGGTTTCGGCGCCGGGCCATTTGGCGGTGCGCGCCACCAGCAGCGCGAGGCCCACCAGTCCGCCGCCGATGAAGGCGATCAGCGAGAGCGCCACTGTCCAACGCGCGGCCAGCAGCAGGTTGCGCACGATGTCCCAGAGAGAAAAATCAACCACGGCGGCCTCCGAACAGGTAGCGCGGGCCGACCCAGTTGAGGAGTGAACGAACGCCGATCGACAGCACCAGGTAAATGCCGGTGGCGACGATGAAGGCTTCAAACGCGCGGAAGTTGCGGCTCTGGATCAGGTTGGCGGCGTAGCTGAGTTCCTGCGTGGAGATCTGCCCGCACACGGCCGAGCCGAGCATGACGATGATGATCTGGCTGGTGAGCGCAGGCCACACCTTCTTGAGCGCCGGTGGCAGCACCACGTGCAGGAAGGTCTGCACGCGCGAGAGCGCCAGGCTGGCCGCGGCCTCGAACTGGCCTTTGGGCGTTGCCTCGATGCCGGCTCGGATGATCTCGGCCGCATACGCCCCGAGGTTGATCACCATGGCAATCACCGAGGCGGTCTCGGGCGAAAGCTTCACACCCGCGGCCGGCAGGCCGAAGAACACGAAGAACAGCTGCACGATGAAGGGCGTGTTGCGGATCAGCTCCACATAGGTGCCCGCGATCCAGCGCAGCGCCACCGGTCCGTTGCTGCGCGCCCAGGCGCAGGCCGTGCCCACCAGCAGGCCGATCACGGCCGAGATGGCGGTCAGGCCCAGCGTCCAGAGCACGCCTGTGGCCAGCAGCGGCCACTGCGCGAGCACGGCCGGGAAGTCGAGTTCGATGCCCATGGTGGAACCCTCAGACAGGGGGAAAGAACGGGCCAGCCGCTGGGCCGCCCCCAAGGCAGGCCAAGCCCCCTCGGGGGGCAGCGACCCGCGCAGCGGTGGAGCGTGGGGGCTTCATCACTCAGGCAGGGTGCCAGCAGGACGGCCGAGCCACTTCTTCGCCATGGCATCCAGCTCACCGGCTTTCTTGGCGGCGACGATGATCTCGCTGACCTTGGCGCGCAAGGCATCCTCACCCTTGGCCACGCCGATGAAGTTGGGGCTGTCCTTGAGCAGCAGCTTGTATTCGGCACCCAGCGCAGGGTTGCGCTTGATCATGTTGTCGGCCACCGAGACGCCGGTGGCGACGAACTGGGTCTGGCCCGAGACGAAGGCCGAGACGGTGGCGTTGTTGTCCTCAAAACGTTTGATGTCGGTGTTGGCCGGTGCCACCTTGGTGAGTTCCTGGTCTTCGATGGCGCCGCGCGTGACCGCGATGGACTTGCCACCGAGGGCGTTGAAGTCGGCCAGCGCCGCACCCTTGGGGCCGTACACGGCCTGGAAGAACGGCGAGTAGGCGGCGGTGAAGTCGATTACCTTTTCGCGCTCGGGGTTCTTGCCCAGCGTGGAGATCACGAGGTCGGCCTTTTTGGTTTGCAGGTACGCGATGCGGTTGGCGCTGGTCACGGGCACCAGCTCCACTTTCACGCCCAGCTTGGCGGCAATGAGGTTGGCGGTGTCGACGTCCAGGCCCTGGGGCTTGAGGTCGATGCCGACGAAGCCGTAGGGCGGAAAGTCGGTGGGCACGGCGATCTTGATCAACTTGGTTTTCATCACGCCGTCGAGCGCGGTTTGCGCATGGGCTTGGCCCAGGCCCAGCGCGGCGGCCAGGGCGATGGTGGAGGTGAGAAAGGCGCGTTTCGTCGAGGTCATAGCAGGGCTCCTAGGTAGGTGTCGTTGGGGGTGGTTGGGGTTTCGGTTCTTGACTTGCGCTTGCGGCTGGGTGCCACGCCCTCCCTGGCTTCGCGCACCGGCGCGAGCGCCTCGCGCAGGTCGGCCAGCGGGTCGCTGAGCGTGCCCAGGCGCAGGGCGGCCTGCACCTGGCCGATGTGGGCTTCCATCAGGCGCTCGGCGGTGGCGGTGTCGCCGCGCTCCAGCGCCGCGACGATGTCCACATGGTCCTGGCACGACTGCACCGCGTCGTGGTTGCTCTGGTAGAGCATGGCAATGAGCGTGGTGCGCGCGGTGAAGTCGCGCAGCGTGTCGGCCAGCAGCTGGTTGCCCAGGCATTCGGCCAGGCACACATGAAAGTCGCCCAGCAAATAACTGCGCTGGCCCACGTCATCGCCCTTGAGCGCGGCTTGCTCTTGTTTGAGGTGCTGGCGCAGGCGCTTGAATGCGTTCTTGTCCATGCCTTGCGTGCTGCGGATGAGGCCGGTCTCGATCACGCGGCGTGCCTCGAAGGCCTCGCGCGCTTCGTCGTGCGAGGGCTGCACCACATACCAGCCGCGGCGCGAGCTCACCGTGACGATGCCGCGCGCGGCCAGGCGCACGAGCGCTTCGCGCACCAGCGTGCGGCTGCAGTCAAACAGGATCGAGAGGCTTTGTTCACCCAGACGGGTGCCCGGTGCCAGGCGCTGGGCCAGCACGGCTTCGATGATGCGTTGGGCGATGTCGGTGGAGCTGACCATGGGGAACCTTTGGGCTCCACACCATGCGAGTTCCGTGCCATGGCCATACCAGGCTTGTATGCAAGATTGATGCACCAGCCGCGTGCGCACAGATGGTCAAAAGCCCGGCGCTGCACCAAGAGGTGCGGCGTCAGGAAGGGCAGCGGCGTGGTTTTGGTGCGGCCGGGCCGCGCGCGTTTCAGCGTTGGGCGCTGAGCACCCGAAGGTCGTCTTCGTAGCCTTTGAGCACGCGCACGGCGTTGGCGCGCTGCTCGGGCGTGGTGCTGTTGTGCAACTGGGCGAACTGGGCACATCCCACTCGAACCAGTTCGTCCGCATAGGCCTTGTAGCCCGGCGCGGGCGACTGGGTGATGCGCGCCATGTGGCCACGCACGCGCTCGGCGGCGGTGTCGGGTGCGGCCTGTGCGTCCTTCACCGTTTTCAGCAGATCGGCCTGGCGGCGCAAGCGCTCGGCCTGGGTGCGTTGCGGGTCGAACGGCGAGGCCTTGATGTTGTTGCGCAGCAGCTCCTTTTGAGCAGCGCTCAGCGAGCCGTAGAGCATCTCGCTGCGGCTCAGCGCGCGGTCAAAGCGCTTCTCGGTGCGCGCGTCTTCAGAGGCTTGAAGGAAGTCGTCTTCAAACTCCGTGTTGCTCTTGGCCTGACGGCTCTTGAGGTGCTCCAGCTGGGCCGCGTCGAGCTGCAGCGCCAGGCGCGCCATGGGCAACACGCTGGCATCGGCCGCGCGGTCGATGCGCTGGCGGATCACGTCGAACTCGGCGCACACCTGCGCACCCGTCATGTCTTGCGACGCCATCGTCTGCCAGCGCTGCAGCAGCCCGGCGTACACCGGCAGTTCGTTGGCGCGGTGCCACTGAAAGAAGGCGTTGATGTCGCCGCGCACCGGGGTCGACTGGCCGTTGTTGAAGTCGACGTGGCTGTCGAGCCACCAATAGGCGGCGTTGTGTGCCTGGTTGTAGGCCAGGCGCGTGGCGGTGCAGGCCGTGAGGGCGGCGGCCATGATCACCAGCGCACAGACCTTGCCCACCCTGAGGGCGATAATCCGGCGCACGTGAGGCCCGGCAAGAACGCCGCGCAACGATTCCCCGAAAGAGGTGTTCATGTCGTTCCCAGTGGATGTGGTGGTGATGGCGGCCGGCAAGGGCACGCGCATGAAAAGTCAGCGGCCCAAAGTGTTGCACCGATTGGGCGGGCGCGCACTGGCCCAGCACGTGATCGACTGTGCCGCGCGGTTATCGGCGCGTTCGGTGGTGGTGATCACCGGCCACGGCGCCGAGCAGGTGGAAGCCGGCCTGCAGGCGCCCGCCGCCACGGCGCTGCGCTTCGTGCGCCAGGAGCCACAGCTCGGCACCGGCCACGCGGTGCAGCAGGCCGCGCCGGTGCTGCCCGACGACGGCGTGACCCTGGTGCTGTCGGGCGACGTGCCCCTGACCCGGCCCAAGACCCTGCAGGCGCTGCTGGATCTGTGCGGCGGCAACCGCCTGGCCCTGCTCACGCTGGACATGCCCGACCCCACCGGCTACGGGCGCATCGTTCGGGCGGCCGACGCGTCGGTGCAGGCCATCGTGGAGCACAAGGACGCCAGCGACGCGCAGCGCGCCATCACCGAGATCTACAGCGGCATCATGGCCGTGCCCACGAAGCTGCTGCGCAGCTGGCTGGCGCGGCTGGACAACCGCAACGCCCAGGGCGAGTACTACCTCACCGACGTGGTGAAGTTCGCCGTGGCCGACGGCCTGAGCGTGGCCGCGCACCGCATTGCCGATGCGGTGCAGGTGGCCGGCGTCAACAGCCCGGTGCAACTGGCCGAGCTGGAACGTGCCTACCAGCGGCGCGTGGCCGATGCCTTGATGGAGCAGGGCACACGCATGGCCGATCCAGCGCGGCTGGATGTGCGGGGCGAACTGGTGTGTGGCCAGGACGTGGAGATCGACGTGAACTGCGTGTTCGAAGGCCTTGTGCGGCTGGGCGACGGTGTGCGCATCGGTGCGAACTGCGTGGTGGCCAACGCCGTGATCGAGGCTGGCGCGGTGATTCACCCGTTCACGCACATCGACGGCGAAAAGCTCGGCGTGAAGGTGGGTCCCGGCGCTTTGGTGGGTCCGTTTGCGCGGCTGCGGCCTGGTGCGGACCTGGGCGCCGAGGTGCACATCGGAAACTTCGTGGAGGTGAAAAACAGCACCCTGGCCGCGGGCGCCAAAGCCAACCACCTGGCCTACCTGGGCGACGCCACCGTGGGCGAGCGGGTGAACTATGGCGCGGGCAGCATCACCGCCAACTACGACGGCGCGAACAAGCACCGCACAGTGATCGAAGCCGATGTGCACGTGGGCAGCAACTGCGTGCTGGTGGCGCCGGTCACCATTGGCGCGGGCGGCACGGTGGGTGGTGGCTCGACCATCACCAAGGACACGGCGCCCGGTGCGCTGTCGGTGGCGCGCGGCAAGCAAGTCGGCATTGCCAACTGGCAGCGGCCGCAGAAAAAGAAACAGGCTCCCTGAGGAGCCTGTCGTGTGGTGCGGTGGCCGGTTCAGCGGCCGCCGCGCACGTCCATGGAGTCGAACCTGCTTTCGCCCGGCGACTTGCTGTTGGGGCCGCTGCTCCTGGAGCGCGGCGGGTTGAAGCCGGTGTTGTTGTAGGCGCTGCTGAAACCACCACGGCGGCTTTCCTGGTTCAGGTCCATCAGCCCGCTCAGACCCATGACTTCGGAATCGCGGAACGCGGTGTTGGTGTTGAGCGAATCGAACTCCGAGAACTGGCTCTCCAGCTGCTGGCGGCGGCTGTCCTTGGGATCTTCTTTTTCCTTCACCACCGGTTTGGGCAACTCGGCCAGGTTGAGCTGCTTGCGAAAGTCGGCCGGTGACGGCATGCGGTGCAGGCCGTTCTTGAGGAAAACGAAGCGGACACCGGCGCTCTTGAGGATGCGGTTTTTCAGCTTCACCATGTGGGCCTTGTGCCGGGCGTTGCTCAGCGGGTGCTGCTCGATGTCGAAGGCGAAGGTGGGTTTGCCGTCGTCGCCACACACCACAAAGTCCACCTTCTGCTTGTTCAGCCGGTCTTCGGCGCGTTTGCGGTTGCTGGCGCGGCGCACCGAGAGCAGGTCTCTGAGCAGCAGGTTGGGCAGCACCACCTGACCAGGGAAGGTGTCCTGCAAGTAGTCCAGCATCTGGGCTTGCTCGGGCGTCATCAGACGCTCCGGGCTGTAGCGGTCCTCCCGGCCCGACGACTCGCGGGTGGCGCGCAAGCGCCAGATGGCCAGCGCCACCAGGCCCAGCACGGCGAGCGCCCCCAGCACAGCAATCCATGTCGTGTTCATCAATACCTCCTGAGTGCAGGCCGCTGTTGTGACTTCGGCCAAGGATGAAGGTTGTTACATAAAGTACGTCTCGTCAACTCACGAGAGTGGCAAGAAGCGCGCCAAGTGTGCGTTATGTATCAATTTTCTTCGTCGGCCTGAGTACCAATGTGGTGCATTCGAGTCACGCCGACAACTTCAGCGGCAAGGTCAGGCGTGGGTCGAATTTGGCGCGTTTGAGACTGAAGAAGGCCTTGATGTTGCGCACGTTGGCGTCGCTGGTGAACAGGCGTTGTGCGAGTGCCAGGTAGTCCGGCATGTCGTGGCAATGCACCACCAGCACGAAATCCGGGCCCGGACTGACGCGGTAGCACTGTTGCACCTGCGTCACGGGCAGCACACGCGCTTCGAACGCGTCGAGCAGTTCGGCTCCCTGGCGCTCCAGCGTGATTTCCACCAGGGCCGTGAGTCCGTGGCCCAGCACCGGCGCCAGGCGGTCGGCGCTCAGGATGGCCACTTCGCGCTCGATCAGCCCGAGCTGGCGCAGCCGTTTGGTGCGCCGCAGGCTGGTGGGCGGCGAGAGGTGGGCCAGCTCGGCCAGCGTCTGGTTGCTCCGGGCGGCGTCGGTCTGCAGCAGGTCGAGCAGGCGGAGATCGGCTTCGTCGATGACGATTTCTTCCACATTGTTCATCTTTGTGATCGTAATGGACTCGATTTATCGAATGGGAAATTTTTCGATATCAATCGTGACATTTTGATCTTTTATTTCATATCGCAGTCACTAGCATCGGCGTTCCAACATTTTTCGGAGAGCAGCATGTGTGGCATCGTCGCAGGGGTTTCGGGGCGCAATGTGGTGCCCGTGCTGGTTCAGGGTTTGCAGCGGCTGGAGTACCGCGGCTACGACTCCTGCGGCGTGGCGGTGCACACCGGCGGCCTGCAGCGCGCGCGCAGCACGGCCCGGGTGGCCGAGCTCGCACAGCAGGTGCAGGCCGACGGCATTGCCAGCGGCACCGGCATCGCCCACACCCGCTGGGCCACGCACGGTGCGCCCGTGGTGCACAACGCCCACCCCCACTTCAGCCACGGCCCGGGCGCCACGGCGGGCCCCGCGGGCCGGGTCGCGCTGGTGCACAACGGCATCATTGAAAACCACGACGAACTGCGCGCGGCGCTGCAGGCCAAGGGCTATGTGTTCGAGAGCCAGACCGACACCGAGGTCATCGCCCACCTGATCGATTCGCTGTACGAAGGCGACGTGTTCGCTGCGCTGCAGGCCGCTGTGGTGCAACTTCACGGTGCGTATGCGCTGGCTGTGTTCCACAAAGACGAACCCCACCGTGTGGTGGGCGCGCGCGCCGGCTCGCCGCTGGTGCTGGGAGTGGGCACGGTCGACGGCGTGTTGGGCGCAGAGCACTTTCTCGCCAGCGACGCCATGGCCCTGGCCGGCGTGACCGACCAGATCGTCTACCTGGAAGAGGGCGACCTGGTGGATCTGCAGCTCGGCCGCTACTGGGTGCTGGACGCCCAGGGCCGGGCGCTCGACGCGACCAAGCGCCCGGTGAAGACCGTGCAGGCCCACAGCGGCGCGGCCGAACTCGGCCCCTACCGCCACTACATGCAAAAGGAAATCTTCGAACAGCCGCGCGCCATCGGCGACACGCTCGAAGGCCTGGAAGGCATCACACCCGAACTCTTCGGCGACGGCGCGTTCCGCATCTTCAAAGACATCGACAACGTGCTGATCCTGGCCTGCGGCACCAGCTATTACAGCGGCTGCACCGCCAAGTATTGGCTGGAGAGCATTGCGAAGATCCCCACGCAGGTGGAAGTGGCCAGCGAATACCGCTACCGCACCAGCGTGCCCAATCCGCGCACCCTGGTGGTGACCATCACGCAAAGCGGCGAGACCGCCGACACCCTGGCCGCGCTGCGCCACGCGCAGGGGCTGGGCATGAAACACACGCTGACCATCTGCAACGTAGCTACATCCGCCATGGTGCGCGAATGCGAACTGGCCTACATCACCCGCGCCGGTGTGGAGATCGGCGTGGCTTCCACCAAGGCCTTCACCACCCAGCTCGCAGGCCTGTTTTTACTCACGCTCGCACTCGCCCAGGTGCGCGGCCATTTGAGCGACGAAGACGAAGCCGGCCACCTTAAGGCCATGCGCCATTTGCCCGTGGCGCTGCAAGCCGTGCTGGCGCTGGAGCCGCAAGTCATCAGCTGGGCCGAAGACTTCGCGCGCATGGACAACGCGCTCTTCCTCGGCCGTGGCCTGCATTACCCGATTGCGCTCGAAGGCGCCTTGAAGCTCAAGGAAATCAGCTACATCCACGCCGAGGCCTACCCGGCCGGTGAACTCAAACACGGCCCACTTGCGCTGGTGACCGCGGCCATGCCGGTGGTGACGGTGGCGCCCAACGACACCCTGCTGGAAAAGCTCAAGAGCAACATGCAGGAAGTGCGCGCGCGCGGTGGCGTGCTGTATGTGCTGGCCGACGCCGACACCCGCATCACCAGCAGCGAAGGCATCCATGTGATCCGCATGCCCGAGCACTACGGTGCGCTCTCGCCCATCCTGCACGTGGTGCCGCTGCAGATGCTGGCGTACCACACGGCGCTGGCGAAGGGCACGGATGTGGACAAGCCGCGCAACCTGGCCAAGAGCGTCACGGTGGAGTGAGGAGCGGGCCGAGCCGCCTTCTTGAAGGCAAACCTGGACTCAGGGAATCTCCCGATCAAATGTCCTATTGATAAGACCTGAATGTTCTATTGACGGAACATTCCGACGGTCTCACGATAGAGGCATGGACGCACAACTGCCACTGCCCAAGTACCACCAGATCTATCTGGTGCTGCGCCAGCAGTTGCGCGATGGCCGGTTTGATGCCGGGTTGCCGGGGGAACTGGCCTTGATGGAACAGTTCGGGGTGGCCCGTGTCACGGTGCGGCGCGCCTTGATGCAACTGGCCGATGAAGGCCTGATCCTGCGCGAGCCTGGTCGCGGCACGCGGCCCGTTGTTGCGCGCGGGCAAGAGGCGCAGATGCAGGCCTCGACCCTGGCCTCGGGCAAACAGGCGCGGTTGACGGGTCTGCTCGAAAACCTGGTGGCCATGGGCATGCGCACCAAGGTCAAGGTGCTGTCGGTTGAGCGCATGCGCGCCCCGCCGGATGTGGCCGAGGCACTCAGGCTGCAGCGCAACGATCTGGTGCAAAAGGCCGAGCGCGTGCGCAGCACGGCCGACGGTCCCTTGTCGCACATCACCACCTGGGTGCCCGACTCGATCTCGTCCAGTTTCGGCAAACGCGAACTCGCGCAAAAACCCATTCTGGTGCTGCTGGAGGAGTCGGGCGTGAAGGTGGGCCGCGCCGAGCAGACCATTTCGGCTCGGCTGGCCGACGTCAGCATGGCCCGTCACCTCGATGTTGCCGTCGGATCCGCCTTGCTGGCGGTGCGGCGCCTGATTTATGACGAGGACGAACGTCCCGTCCAATGGCTGCATGGGCTGTACCGACCAGACCGGTACGAATACCAGATGCAGTTATCCCGCGTTGGCGACATCGACGCCAAGGTGTGGGTAAGCCGAGAGCTGTCTGCCAACTTTCATTGACTTTCAACAAGGATGTACCGATGAGCACACGTCGCCACTTCATGAGCCAGTCCGCCGCTGCGGCCTCGGCACTCGCATTTCCTTTGGTCAGTGGCGCGCAGCCCAGGCCCATCAAGGTCGGTGTCTTGCACCCAGTGACGGGCGCGCTGGCCTATTCGGGTCAGCAGTGTCGCCTGGGCGCGATGCTGGCCATCGAGGACATCAACAACGCGGGCGGCATCAAGTCGCTGGGCGGCGCCAAGCTCGAGGCCATGCTGGGTGACGCGCAGTCGAACCCGCAAGCCGGCACGGCCGAGATCGAGAAGATGAACGAAGCCGGCGTGAGCGCCGTGGTGGGCGCATTTGCTTCGGCCATTTGCCTGGCCACCACGCAGGCGGCCGCCAAGTACAACCTGCCGCACGTGGTCGACGTGGGCGTGGCCGACCAGATCGTCGAGCGCGGCCTGAAAAACACCTTCCGCTTCGGCCCGGGCTACAAGATGTGCGCGCAGACCGCCGTGGCCAGCCTGCACGCACTGAACACCGCCGCAGGCAAGCCCGCGCGCACCGTGATGATCGTGCACGAAGAGTCGCTGTTCGGCACCGGCACCGCCAACCTGCTGGCCTCCGAGCTGCCCGGCTATGGCTACGAAGTGAAGGAGATCATCAAGCACGCCAACCCCACGCGCGACTTCAACAACATCGCGCTGCGCATCAAGCAGGTCAACCCGGACATCCTGATCCCGGCCAACTACTACAACGAATACGCCTTGCTGGTGCGCACGCTGCAGCAGCAGAAGATCACGCCCAAGGCGATCTATTCGGTGCTCGGTGGCGCCGCGTCGAGCTACAAGTTCGTCAAGGAATTTCCGGACGCAGCCAACGGCATCATCGACTGCAACCACTGGTTCAACCCGAAAGACAAACGTTCGGCCGACCTGCGCAAGCGTGTTGAAGCGCAGGGCCAGTTCTTCAGCTACGAGGTGTTCATGACCTACACGGCCATGAAGCTGCTGGCCGATGCCATCGAGCGCGCCAAGTCGTCCGATCGCGCCGCCATCATCGAAGCGCTGACCACCAGCAAGTTTGCCGATCACATCATGCCGTACGGCCCGACGCAGTTCGTGAATGGCCAGAACATGGGTGCGCGTCCGCTGATGACGCAGGTGCAGAAGGGCGACATCAAGGTGATCGTGCCGCGCGATTTCCGCGAAGTGGAACCGATCTTCCCGCTCAAGGCCTGATGGCCAGGGTCCCCCGATGCTCGACCTGAACATCCTGTTTCCGTCGGTGCTCAACGGCATCACCACCGGTGCCGTGTATGCGCTGATTGCGCTGGGCCTGACGTTGATCTACGGCGTGCTGCACATCATCAATTTCGCGCACGGCGCGGCCTTGATGGTGGCGCTGTACGGCGTGTACATGCTCAAGGAAAAGCTCGGGGTGGATCCTTACCTCGCATTGCCGATCATGGTGCCCGCCATGTTCGTGCTCGGCTACGCGCTGCAGCGCGGCGTGATCAACCGCGCCAGCCATGGCCGGGATGAAAACATCCTGCTGGTCACGCTGGGCGTGTCCATCGTGCTCGAAAACCTCGCCCTGCTGTTCTTCAAGTCCGACACCCGCACCATCGAGACCGCCTACACGCTGACCACGGTGGAGATCGGCCCCGCTTTCATCGCGCTGCCCAAGCTGGTGGCGTTTGGCGGTGCGCTGGTGGTGTCGGCGGTCTTGCTGTTGATCGTTCAGAAAACCGACCTGGGCCGCGCCATCCGCGCGGTGTCCAAGGAAAAGCAGGGTGCCCGCCTCATGGGCATCGATGTGGACCACGTCTACGCCATGTGCTTTGGTCTGGGGCTGGCCAGCCTGGGCGCAGCCGCCTGTTTCCTCATGCCGGCCTACTACGTCAACCCGACGGTGGGCAACGGTTTCGTGCTGGTGGCCTTCACCATCGTGGTGCTGGGCGGCATGGGCAGTTTTGCCGGTGCGCTGCTGGGTGGCTTGCTGATCGGTGTGGTGGAGTCGGTGGGGGGTCTGGTGCTGGGCGAGTCGCTGGGCCAGGTCGGCATTTTTGTCATCTTCATTGCGGTGCTCATGCTCAGGCCCCAAGGATTCTTTGGAGCCAAGGCATGAAAGACGTTCGCAACATTGCGCTGTTCGTGCTGCTGGTCGGGGCGGTGCCGCTCTTCACCGAGTCGGGCGTGATCCTCAACTTCGTCATGACCGCGCTGTACGCCTGCCTGCTCTCGCAAGCGTGGAACGTGCTGGGCGGTTTTGGCGGCCAGTTCTCGTTTGGCCACGCGCTGTTCTTCGGCACCGGTGCCTATGTGCAGGCCATCGCGCAGATGCAGTGGGGCCTGAGCCCCTGGGTGGCCCTGCCGCTGGCCATGGCGTTTGCCGCCTCGGTGGGGGCCTTTGTGGGCGCGGCGTCGTTTCGCTATGGCCTCAAGGGGTCGTATTTCGCGCTGGTCACGCTGGCGTTCGCCGAGGTGTTCCGCATCCTGGCCACTTCGGTGCCGTTCACCGGCGCGGGTGTGGGCCTGATGCTGCCGCTCAACGCCTCCACCGCCAACATGCAGTTCGTGAACCGCTCGGGCTTCATCTGGCTCATGTTGGGTCTGGTCACGCTGGCACTGTGCATCACCGCCTGGTTGCGCCACTCCCGTTTTGGCGCCTACCTGCAGGCGGTGCGGGACAACGAAGACGCGGCGCGCGCCATAGGCGTGAATCCGTTCAGCGTCAAGCTGGCGGCCACCGTGATCTCAGGCGGCCTCATGGGCGCTGGCGGCGCGTTTTATGTGCAGGTGTTCCAGTACATCGACCCGTCCATCGCGTTCGGTTCACACACCTCGGTCGAGGCGCTGGTGGGCGCCATCGTGGGTGGGTTGGGCACGCTGTGGGGCCCGCTGCTGGGTGCTGTCGGTCTGCACATCCTGGCCGACCTCACGCGCAACCTGTTTGGCCAGCTGCCGGGTATCAACATGGTCATTTACGGCGTGGTGCTGGTCGTCATCGTGATGTTCCTGCCGCGCGGCATCGCCGGTCTGGGCACGATCACGCCTCTGCAATGGCTGCGTGGCAACAAATCTTCCGACGGAGACCGGCCATGAGCGCCCTGTTGCAGATCGACGGTGTCGGCAAATCCTTTGGTGGCCTCAAGGCGGTGCAGAACGTCAGCCTGTCGGTGACCGAGGGGCGCCTGAGTGCACTCATCGGCCCCAACGGCGCGGGAAAGACCACGCTGTTTGCGCTGATGTCGGGCTTCATCAAGCCCGACACCGGTCGCGTGAGTTTTGCGGGGCGTGACATCACCGGTCAGGCGCCGCACCTCAATGCCCGCATGGGCATGACGCGCACGTTCCAGATCGTTCAGCCCTTTGCCGCGCAAACCGTGCGCGAAAACATTGCCGTGGGCGCGCACCTGCATGTGCCCGGGCGCGCGCAGGCGCTGGCGCAGGCCGAGTCGGTGGCGCAGCAGGTGGGGCTCACCGCGCAGCTCGACAAACTGGCCAGCGACCTCACCGTGGCCGGGCGCAAGCGGCTGGAGCTCGCGCGTGCCCTGGCCACCCGGCCGCGCCTGTTGCTGCTCGACGAGGTGCTGGCGGGCCTGAACCCGCAGGAAATTGCCGAGATGATCCCGGTGGTGCAGGGCATTGCGCAGAGCGGTGTCACGGTGCTCATGATCGAACACGTCATGCAGGCCGTGATGAGCCTGGCGCAAGAGGTGTGGGTGCTGGCGCAGGGGCAACTCATTGCGCACGGCACGCCCGCTGAAGTGACGAACAACCCCGCGGTGGTGGAGGCCTACCTGGGCCACGGCACGGCCGAGCGTTTGCAAAAAAGCGTGGCCAGCGCAACAGCCCACAAGGAAGCCCAGGCATGACCGCGTTGTTGAATGTGCAGGGGCTCAAGTCGGGCTACGGTGCGATCGAAGTCCTGCGCGGTGTGGACCTGCATGTGATGCCCGGCGAGACCGTGGCCCTGCTGGGCAGCAACGGCGCCGGCAAGACCACGCTCAACCTCACCCTCAGTGGCCTGGTGAACACCCGGGCCGGGCGGGTGCAGTTCGACGGGCAAGACATCACCGGCCTGCACTACCAGAAGGTGGTCACGCACGGCCTGATCCAGGTGCCCGAGGGCCGCAAGGTGTTCCCCAACCTCAGCGTGCACGAAAACCTGGAGCTCGGCGCCTTCACCCGCGGCCGTGAGCGACGCGTCGAGAACCTGGAGAAGGTGTACGACACCTTCCCGCGCCTGAAAGAACGGGTGGCCCAGCTGGCGGGCACGCTCAGCGGTGGCGAGCAGCAGATGCTGGCCATCGGCCGGGGCCTCATGGCCGAGCCGCGTCTGCTGATCCTGGACGAGCCTTCGCTGGGTCTGTCGCCTTTGCTTGTCGAAGAGATGTTCGGCCTGATCTCGCAACTGCGCAGCGGTGGCCTGGCGGTCTTGCTGGTCGAGCAGAACGTGGGGCAGTCGCTCGACATCGCCGACCGCGCCTACGTGATGGAGAACGGCCACATCCGCTTCACCGGCACCCCGGCCGAGCTGCTGGCCAGCGACACGCTGCGCAAAGCCTACCTGGGCATGTGAGGCGCCATGAGCACCCACAAGCCGTTGCCTCAAACCCTGGCGCAAAAGCTCATCGCCCGCGCCGCCGGCCGCAGCCAGGTGGCCGTGGGTGAAGTGGTCACTTGCGAGGTGGACCTCGCCATGTTTCACGACTCGTCCGGCCCGCGTCGGCTCAAGCCCATGCTCGACGAGCTGGGCGCCTCCATCTGGGATACGAACAAGGTGGTGCTGGTGCTCGACCACTACGTGCCGGCGCAGGACGCCGACGCGCAGAAGATCGTGCAGTTCACGCGCGACACCGCCCGCCAGTGGAAGCTGCCCCATGTGATCGACAGCGAAGGCATCTGCCATGTGGTGCTGCCCGAGCGCGGCCACCTGCGCCCCGGCATGTTCGGCGTGGGCGGTGACTCCCATTCGCCCACCGGCGGTGCGTTCGGCAGCTATATGTTCGGCATCGGCGCCACCGAGATGCTGGGTGTGTGCGTGACGGGTCAGATCTGGGTGCAGGTGCCGCGCACCTTGCGCATGCACTGGGCGGGCCGCTTGCAGCCGGGTGTGTCGGCCAAGGACATGATGCTGCACACGATTGCGCGCCTGGGCATGAACGGCGGCCAGTACCAGGCGGTGGAGTTTGCCGGCAGCGGCGTGCGGGCCTTGTCGATGGCCGAGCGCATGACCTTGTCCAACATGAGTGCCGAGCTGGGCGCGCAGGCCGGCCTGATCGCCGCCGACGACACCACCCGGGACTGGCTGGAGTCGGTGGGCGTGCCGGCCGAGCAACTGGCGGGTGCCGAGCAATGGTTCACCGACGAAGACGCCGAGTTCGAGCAGCATTGCTTTGACGCCTCGGCACTCAGCCCGCAGGTGGCCGCGCCGCACAGCCCGGCCAACACCCGCGATGTGGCCGAGTTTGCCGATGTGAAACCCGGCATCGCCTACATCGGCGCCTGCACCGGTGCCAAGCTGCAAGACCTGCGGGCCGCGGCCTCGGTGCTCCAGGGTCGGCGCGTTGCCGCCGGTGTTCAACTGCTGGTGGCGCCAGCCAGCGCACGCGAACAAGCGCAGGCCGAGGCCGAGGGTGTGATGCAGGTGTTGCTGGACGCCGGGGCGACCTTGCTGCCCAACAGCTGCGGCGCCTGCGCGGGTTACGGCGCCACGTTTCCAGAAGGCGCCACCGTCATCTCCAGCACCGCCCGCAACTTCAAGGGCCGCATGGGTCCGGCCAGCGTCAACGTGTACCTCGCCTCGCCCTACACCGTGGCGGCGTCGGCCCTGCGCGGCCACATCAGCGACGCGCGGGAGATCCTGGCATGACCCGGCGCACTGTCGAGCAGGCCCGCGCCTGGCGCCTGGGCGCCGACGTGGACACCGATGCCCTGGCACCGGGCGCCTACATGAAGCACGGCCTGGACGTGATCGGCCTGCACTGCCTCGAAGCCTTGCGATCCGACTTTGCAGCCGGCGTGCGTCCGGGCGACGTGCTGGTGGCGGGTGCCAATTTCGGCATCGGCTCGTCGCGTGAGCAGGCCGCCGGCGTGCTGCGCCACCTGGGCCTGGCCGCGGTGATCGCGCCGTCCTACAGCGGCCTCTACTTTCGCAACGCCTTCAACCTGGGTTTGCTGCTGCTCACCTGCCCGCAGGCGGGTGAGATCGACGAGGGCGAGCGCATCGCGCTGCAGCTCGACGGTGCGAACCCCGAGGTGGTGCGCGCCAACGGCCAGCGCCTCGCGTGCCACACGATCCCCGATTTTTTGATGGACATGGTCGATGCGGGCGGTTTGCTGCCCGTGCTCAAACAACGCATGCAAGGATGAACCCGATGGTTTCAGATTCAACAACCGCGGCCGCGATGGACCCGGTCACACTGGCCGTGTTGCGCGGCCGGCTGGAGCAGATCGCCGACGAGATGGATGCCACGCTCTACCGCAGCGCGTTCAACCCCATCATTGCCGAGGCCCACGACGCCTGCCACGGCCTCTACGACGCGCTCACTGGCGATACGCTGATCCAGGGCAAGTCGGGCCTGCCGGTGTTCGTGGGCGCCATGGCCTTTGCCGTGCGGGCGGCCATGCGCGTGGCCGCCGAGCGCGGCGGCATGCAGCCCGGTGATGTGTGGTTGTTCAACGACCCCTACGAAGGCGGCACGCACGCGAACGACTTCAAACTGGTGCGCCCCTGCTTCCGCAACGGACAGCTGTTCTGCTTTCTCGCGTCGGCCGCTCATTGGCACGACGTGGGCGGCGCCGTGCCCGGCAACTACAACCCGGCGGCCACCGAGTGCTGGCAGGAGGCGGTGCAGATTCCTCCCGTGCGCATCCTGCGCGCCGGTGTGCTCGACGACGACGTGCTCGCCATCCTGCGGGCCAACACCCGCCTGCCCGACAGCCTCTGGGGCGACCTGAACGGACAGCTGGCCGCGCTGGAGCTCGGTGCACGCCGGCTCGACGGTTTGCTCGACGAATACACCGAAGCCACAGTGGCGCAGGCCCTGGTGGAGTTGCGCACCCGCGCCGTGCGCCTGATGCGCTCGCACATCGCCAGCCTGCCCGACGGCCGCTACAGCTTCGAAGACGTGCTGGACAACGACGGCGTGAAAGACGAGCTGCTGACCATTGCGCTGGACATGACCGTGGTTGGTGACCGGCTCACGCTGGACTTCTCGCGCACCTCGCCGCAATGCGCAGGGCCGGTGAACATCTCGCGCGCCACGGCCGTGGCGGCCTGTTATGTGGCCTTGAAGCACATCTTTCCCGACGTGCCCGCCAACGCCGGCGTGCTCGACGCGGTGGACTTCGTCATGCCCGATGGCCTGGTGATCAGTGCGGCGCGTCCGCGTCCGGTGGGGGGCTACACCGAAACCATCCTGCGCATGATCGACGTGATCTTCAGCGCCACCGCGCTGGCCGACCCGCAGCGCGCCGTGGCCCATGCCTACGGCACCATCAACGCGCTGTCGATCGCCGGGCACCGCACCGACGACAAGCGCAAGGGCCAGCGCTGGGTGATGTTCAGCTTCTTCGGCGGCGGGCACGGCGGCCATTCGGACGGCGACGGCCTGTCGCACGGCAACGCGCCCATCTCCACCGCGACGATTCCGCCGCTGGAGATTCTGGAGGCGGCCTACCCGGTGCGCTTCACGCAGTGGGCCTTGCGCCCGGGCTCGGGTGGCGATGGTGAGCACCGCGGTGGCCTGGGTGCGATCTACGAAATCGAACTGCTGGAAGACAGCGCCGAAGCCTTCATCTTCGGCGAGCGCGGCAAGTCCGCGCCCAAGGGCATCCACGGCGGCCAGCCCGCCATGCCCAATGTGTTCGAGTACCGCCAGAACGGCGAGTGGAAGACCCCGCCCATGGTGTCCAAGATGCTGGGCATCCAGCTGAAAAAGGGCGACCGTGTGCGTCTGCAGACCCCCGGTGGCGGGGGTTGGGGAACGCCAGCCAACCGATCGATCGACGACCGCCAGCGCGACGCCGCGCTGGGCTACACCAAGGAACAGGCATGAGCGAGTCCACAATGAACCAGCCGCATTGGGTGGTCGGCGTTGACGTCGGTGGCACGTTCACCGACCTGTTCGTGCTCGATGAAAAAACCGGTCAGGCGCGCATTGTCAAAGTGCCGTCGACGCGGGGCGAAGAAGCCCGCGGCTTCATGAACGGCATTGCCCAGGTCACGGGCACCACCGGCGAACAAGGCGCCAAAGACATCGCCACCATCGTGCACGGCACGACCGTGGGCACCAACGCGCTGCTGGAGCGCAAGGTGGCGCGCACCGGCATCATCACCACGCGCGGTTTCCGCGACGTGCTGGAAATGCGCCGCCGCGACCGACCGCAGACCTGGGGCCTGCGCGGCAGCTACACGCCTGTGGTGCCGCGCGCCTGGCGCCTGGAGGTGGATGAGCGCGTGCTGGCCGACGGCCAGCTGCACACCGAGGTCGACCTGGAGCAGGTGCGCGCACAAGCCCGCGCCCTGCTCGCCGAAGGCTGCGAGGCGGTGTGTGTGTTCTTCATCAACGCCTACGCCAACCCGTCGAACGAACAGGCGGCGGTGGCCACCGTGCGCGAGATCTGGCCGAACAACTGCGTGACCGCGGCCAGCGAGGTGCTGCCCGAGATTCGCGAGTTCGAGCGCTGCTCCACCGCCACCCTGAACGCGGCCCTGCAACCAGTGGTGGGCAGCTACTTGCAGCGCCTGGACGGTGACCTGCGGGCGCAGGGCTTTGCGGGTGAACTGCTGATCGTGCAGAGCAACGGCGGCGTGATGTCGCGCCAGACCGCTTGCGATGTGCCGGTGCGCACCGCGCTCTCGGGCCCGGCGGCGGGCGTGATGGCCTGCGCCGAAATCGCCCGCGCTTCGGGCTTTGCCAACGTGATCACCGGCGACATCGGCGGCACCTCGTTCGACGTGTCCCTGGTGGCCGCGGGCGAAGCCGCGCTGGCCGCGCAAACGTCGATCGAATTCGGCCTCGTGGTGCGCTCGCCCATGATCCAGATCGAGACCATCGGCGCGGGTGGCGGCTCCATCGCCTCGGTGGATGCGGGCGGCATGCTGCAGGTCGGCCCCGAGTCGGCGGGCAGCATCCCTGGCCCCGCCTGCTACGGGCGCGGCAACACGCGCCCCACCGTGACCGACGCCAACGTGCTGCTCGGCCGCATTGCCGCCGACCGGCCCCTGGGCGGTGGCTTGTTGCAAGCGCTCAACGCGGGCTTGTCGGAGCAGGCGATCCAGCAGCACGTGGCCGAGCCCCTGGGGCTGTCGGCGCTGGCCGCGGCCGAGGCCATCCTCACGGTGGCCAATGCGCGCATGGCGGGCGCCATCCGCGTGGTGTCGATCGAGCGCGGTCACGACCCGCGCCAGTTCGCCTACATGCCGTTTGGTGGCGGCGGCGGTCTGCATGTGTGCGCCATGATGCGCGAGGTCGGTGTGACCACCGGCATCGTGCCGCGTTACCCGGGCGTCACTTCGGCGCTGGGCTGCGTGATGGCCGACATGCGCCACGACGCGGTGCAGACCCTGAACGTGGGCCTGGCCGACGTGGCCTGGCCGGCGCTGCTGCAACGCGTGGACGACCTCGCCGACGCCTGCCAGGTGCGCCTGGATTCGGCCGGCGTGCACTTTGTGCGCGTGGACGAGGTGATCAGCTTCGACATGCTCTACATGGGTCAGACCCACACCCTGCAGGTGCCGGTGCGGCGCGAACAGTTGAATGCGGCGGGTTTGCTGGCGGCGTTCGAGACGGCATACCAGCACGCCTTTGGCCGCATCCTGCAAGGCCCGGTGATCCGGGTGATGAACCTGCGCTACGCGCGCATCGGGCGCCGCCCCAAGTTCGACCTGGCCGTGCTCGCACCCCAGGGCGAAGGCCGCACCACACCGGTGGGCGAACAGCCGGTGTACCACCAGGGTCAGTGGTGGACCGCGCAGCGCTATGAGCGCCTGAGCCTGCCCGTGGGCACCGTGGTGCAGGGCCCGGCCATCCTCGAGCAGCCCGACACCACCGTGTGGCTGGAGCCTGGCTTTGAAGGGCGCGTCGACAAGCTCGGCAACCTGCTGGTGGAGCGCGCCGCATGAACCTGCAGAACGCGCGCCTGGGCATGGTCATAGTCGACCTGCAGAACGATTTTCTGGCGCCCGACGGCGCCTATGCCCGCGGCCACACGCAGAGCGCCGAGGCGCTCCAGCTGCCCGCGCGCATGGCCCCGGTCGCGCGCGCCCGCAAGGCGCGGGGCGGGCTGGTCACCGCCAGCCTGTTCACGCTGTGGCCCGATGCACACGGCGAACCCATGATCTCGGCCCACCTCAAGGAGCGCCGTCCGTTCCTGCGCAAGGGCGACTTTGCGCCCGGCAGCCGGGGCCAGGCCAATGTGGACCTGCTGGCGCCGCTGGTGGATGTGTCGGTGTTCAAGGTGGCTTACTCGGCCTTCTTCAACACCCAGCTCGACTGGGTGCTCAAGAAGTCGGGCGTGGACACGCTGGTGGTGTGCGGCATCGTCACCAACGGCGGCGTGGCCAGCACGGTGCGGGATGCGCATGTGCGCGACTATCACGTGATCGTGCTGTCCGATGGTTGCGCCGCGTTTGGCGAAGCGGCGCACCAGGCCGCCCTGGCCGACATGGCATCGGTGGCCGAAGTCATGGACAGCGCCACGTTCTTGAAGCAACTGGGTTGAGCGCATGACCACACCGTTGACGCAGGTCCGGCCTGCCCACGAACTGCAGACCGAAGACCACACGCCGGTGGTGATCGTGGGCGCTGGCGCGGGTGGCCTCACCGCCGCGCTGGCCCTGCATCGCCTGGGGGTGGAGTGTGTGGTGCTGGAGCGCGATGCGTTCCCGGCGGGCTCCACCGCCTTGTCGTCGGGTTTCATTCCCGCGCCGCTCACGCGGGCGCAGGCCGCGCAGGGCATCCACGACAGCGTGGACCTGTTCGCCAGCGACATCCAGGCCAAGGCGTACGGCGATGCCGCGGCTCACCTGGTGCAGGCGTACGCCAGCCAGATCGGCCCGGCGCTCGACGCGCTGGAAGCGCACCACGGCTTGCCCTGGCAGGTGCTCGACAACTTTCTCTACCCCGGCCACAGCGCCCACCGCATGCACGCCGTGCCGGAGAAAACCGGCGCTGCCCTGATGAGCCGCCTGCAGGCCGCTGCCGATGCGGCCGGGGTGATGCTGCTCACCCAGGCGCAGGTGACCGAGCTGTGGGCCGACGATCAACAGCGGGTGCACGGCGTGGGTTTCGTGCGCCCGGGCGGCGAGGTGGAGCGGCTTCGCTGCGACGTGGTGGTGCTGGCCTGCAACGGCTTTGGCGGTGCCCCGGCCATGGTGAAGAACCTGCTGCCCGAGATGGCCGAGGCCACCTACGCCGGTCACGCGGGCAACGACGGCAGCGCCATCCATTGGGGCGAGCAGTTGGGCGCCCGCCTGGCCGACCTGGGCGCGTACCAGGGCCACGGCTCCTGGGCGGTGCCGCAGGGTGCGCTGATCTCCTGGGCGTTGATGATGGAAGGTGGCGTGCAGATCAATGCCCGGGGCCAGCGCTTTCACGACGAGACCCAAGGCTACTCGGAGGCGGCGGTGCACGTGCTGGCGCAGCCCGGTGGCGTGGCCTGGAATGTGTTCGACGACACCTTGCTGGCCTTCGCGCAGGATTTCCCCGACTTTGTGGCCGCGCAGGGCGCGGGCGCGGTGCAGCACGCAGCGAACGCCGCAGCCCTGGCGCGGGTCATCGGTTGTCCGGTGGACGCCTTGCAGGCCACGCTGGATGCCGTGCAGCCCGGGAGCGATCCGCTCACCGGCCGCACCTTCAAACGGACGCTTCAGGCACCGTTTCATGCGGTCAAGGTCACCGGCGCCTTGTTCCACACCCAAGGCGGGCTCGACATCGACGCGCAGGCCCGCGTGCTGCGCCAGGACGGCACGCCCTTGCCCAACCTGCTGGCGGCAGGCGGCGCGGCGCGCGGTGTCTCGGGCAACGCGGTCTGGGGCTATCTGTCGGGCAATGGTTTGCTCAGTGCCATCGCGGGCGGGCACATTGCGGCCCACACGGCGGCCGAGTGCGTTCAAGCCCTTCAACCAAGAGCCGCATCGTGAGCCAGCCCCACACACTGGCCCAGCGCCTTCAGCAGCCCAAAGCCTTGCTGGCCCCGGGCGTGTACGACGCCCTGACCGCACTGGTGGCGCAGCAGGCCGGTTTTGAAGCCGTCTACCTGTCGGGCGCCTCCATCGCGTACACCCGACTCGGCCGCTCCGACATTGGCCTGACCACCGCCACCGAGGTGGCGCAGACACTCGCGCACATCACCGACCGGGTGGACATCCCGGTCATCGTGGACGCCGACACGGGTTTCGGCAACGCGCTCAACACGCAGCGCACCGTGCGCGACTTCGAACGCGCCGGCGCCGCGATGATCCAGATCGAAGACCAGACCTTTCCCAAGCGCTGTGGCCACCTGGACGGCAAAGGTGTGGTGCCGGTGGCCGAGATGCAGGGCAAGCTGCGGGCCGCACTCGATGCGCGGCACGACGCCAACACATTGATCCTGGCGCGCACCGACGCAGTGGCGGTTGAGGGGCTGGACGCGGCTCTGGAGCGGGCAGAGCGGTATCTCGAATGTGGCGTCGACGCCCTGTTCATCGAAGCCCTGCGTTCCGACGAACAGATGAACCGCGCCTGTGCGCAGTTCGCGCAACGTGTGCCGCTGCTGGCCAACATGGTCGAGGGGGGCAAGACGCCGGTGCAAAGCGCGGCCGAACTCGGCGAGCGCGGGTTCAGGATCGTGATCTTTCCGGGCGGCACTGCGCGGGCCGTGTTGCACACCTTGCAGGGCTACTACGCCAGTCTGCAGGCGAACCAGACCACGCGGCCATGGCAGGACCGCATGCTGGACTTCGACGGGTTGAATGCGGTGATTGAAACGCCGCAGCTGCTGGCGCTGGGCCAGCGCTATGAGGACGCAGGACCGCCCGACGGTGCGGCTTGAAGTGCCTCGCGCTTCGGTGGGCTCAAGGCTTCGCTGACGCGCAGGCCACCGTGGCCCAGATGGCGCCGGGATCCTGGGCCACCTGGCCGCGCCACGCGATCACCTGATCGGGCCGCACGAGCAGCATGCCGTCGTCCAGCAGCCCACCCACCTGGTCGTGCGGCAGCACCAGCACCTGCACATCCAGCCCTGCGGCGGTCCCCGCGTCGGCCAGGTCGTGGGCCGCACCGCGCAGGTAGCCCGGCGCCAGCACGGTCCACTCGAACCCCAACCGGTCGTAGAGCGACGCCTCACCCCCCAGCCAGCAGTGCGGCAGGCGCCCCCCGGGCAGCGTGGTCGGGATGTACTCGTTGGCCTGGTCGGGTGGCGCGCTCGCGGGCTCGCCGAACACCAGCGGCGAGGCGTCACAGCGTTCACCAAATGTGACGCCAGGGATGTTGAACTCCCGCCGCACGTGGGCGTTCAGCGCGGCGCGGGGCCGCCCGCGCGCTGCTGTTCACCCGCAGGGCCATCGGCCTCCAGCTCGGGTGTGGCCTCGAACAAGCCCACCGAATCGGCGAACTGGCGCGCGTACGCCGTGTTGCGCAGGCCGATGGGTCGGCGCTCCAGCTCATAACTGTCGAGCAGCGAAGCGTGGGCTTGCCCCTTGACCACCGCGGCCAGTTTCCAGCCCAGGTTCACGGCGTCGCCCACCGCGGTGTTGTAGCCCAGACCCCCGGTGGGTGTGAACAGGTGGGCCGCGTCGCCGGCGATGAAAACGCGCCCCTGCTGGTAGCGCTCGGCCACCAGCGAATGCCCGGCGATCCAGATGCCGGTGGAGAGAATTTCCATGTCCAGATCGGCCATGCCGCTGGCCTCGGCCACGATGCGGCGCGCGTCTTCGTGCGTCCAGTTCTCCGGGGTTTCGTGCGGGTGCACCGCCGCGTGAAATGCGAATTCGCCCCGCCCGTCGACCGAAGCCATGAACACGCGCCGCTCGGGATTGACCGACACGTACATCCAGGCGATGTCGTGCGGGAAGCGCTGGTAGAACGACGGCGCGCGCAAGTAGATGGCGAACATTTTGCCGCCCATGAACTGGCGCTGCAGACCCGTGGCGCCGCCCAGGTGGATGCCCAGCGCGCTGCGCACCGCACTGCGCGCGCCGTCTGCACCCACCAGATACCTGGCGTGCACCGTGACGCCCTGGTCTTGTGCGTTGGATGGCGCCACCTGCGCGCGCACGCCCAGCGGTGTGTCTTCAAACGACTGCAGCTGCCAACCGAATTCGATGCGGCGGCCCGTGCGCGCCTCGGCGTGTTCGCGCAGCACCGCCTCCACGTATTTTTGCGACACCCGGTGCGGCAGTTCGGCCGCGTTCCACGAGCCCGCCAGGTGTTTGATGGTCTGCGTGGCTTGCGCGGCGGTGGGCAGCCGCAGCCGGGCCAGCTCGTGCGTGGCGAAGCGGGTGAAGTAGGCGATGTCGGTCGGGTGGTCCGCCGGCAGGCCGAGTGCCCGCACGGCCTGCGCAATGCCGATGCGCCGGAAATGCTCCATGGTGCGCGCCTGGGTGGCGTTGGCCTGCGGATTGAACGCGGTGCCCGGCTTCGGGTCCACCACCAGGCACGCTACATTGCGCAGACCGAGTTCGTTGGCCAGCATCAGGCCGCAAGGCCCTGCGCCGGCAATCAACACATCCACCTCCAGCACCCCGCCGCGGGCGGTTGGCAGGTCTGCAAGGCGAGCTGTCAGCGGTGCATGGGTGGGCATGTCTCGGTCCATGTAGTTAGGTTACCTAAGCAAATGGCATTCTATCCATGACCACCCTTTCGCCAAAGACCCGCAACACCCGAGACGCCTGGCGCCTGGGCAACGCGGGCCGCATCCTGGGCAACGCCGTGACGCGCTTTGAAGCCCGTGTGCTCGAACTCATGGCCGGTGCCGGCCACGCCGACACGCGGCTGCCCCACGTGAACCTCACGCGCCATCTGGATCTGGAGGGCACCCGCATCACCGAACTGGCGCGCCGCGCGCACATGACGAACGCCGCCATGACCGAGCTGATCGATCAGTGCGAGACGTTGGGGCTGGTGGTGCGCGAGGTGGATGCGAGCGACAAGCGCGCCCGCACGGTGCAGTTCACCGATGCGGGCCGTGAGTGGCTGGCCGCCTTCGGCAAGGCGGTGAAGAAAGCGGAGCGTGAACTGCTGTCCGAGATCGGCCCCGAGGCCGCTGCCGTGTTGCTGCAGGGCCTGGGCCGTTACGCCGGCACGGTGGAGTCGATCCGGGTGAAGGAAAAGACCGCTGTTCGGCTCAGGCCTGATCGCGCAGCGTGAGACCGCTGGCGTGGATGACGGTCACGCGCACCGGAAAGGACTGACGCACGCTTTGGGTGACGGTGCAGAACTCCTCGAACTGGGCGAGCGCCCGGTCCAGGTGTTCCAGCGAGCCCGCCGCAACCCCGAGGGTGATGGTGGCGTGCATGCCCAGGACCCGAAGTCGACCTTCGGGGTTGCGGCCCACCTCGGCCTGCACCTCGCAGCGCAAAGGTTCGGGCGCCTGCTTGAACTTGCGCAACGCGAACAGCAGCGAGTCGCTCAGGCAGTTGCCCACCGCGGCACACAGCAGTTGCGAAGGGGCGGGGCCTTCGCCTTTGCCCAGCGGGGCGGGTTCGTCGGCGATCAGGGGCGCGATGCCCTCGCCGAACTGGATCTCGAAGCGGTAGTCGGCCTGTTGCCGGAGCGAAACAGAAACGGTGGTCATGGTCGGGGCCCGGTTGAGTCGGTGGGTGGATCAGAGCGCGTTGAGCGGGATCTTCAGGTAGGCCACGCCGTTGTCTTCTTTCGGCGGCAGTTCGCCGGCGCGGATGTTGACCTGCACCGACGGCAGGATCAGTGTGGGCATTTCCAGCGTGGCGTCGCGCTTCGTGCGCATGGCCACAAACTCATCCTCGCTCACGCCGTCGTGCACGTGGATGTTCTTCGCTCGTTGCTCGGCCACCGTGGTCTCGAAGGCCACCGGCCGGTCGGTGGGCGGGTAATCGTGGCACATGAACAGCCGCGTTTCGGGCGGCAGGCTGAGCAGCCTGCGGGTGGAAGCGTAAAGCGCGCGGGCGTCACCGCCGGGAAAGTCGCAGCGCGCCGTGCCCACGTCGGGCATGAAGAGCGTGTCGCCCACGAACACCGCGTCGCCGAAACGGTAGGCCGCACAGGCCGGTGTGTGGCCGGGCACGAACATCACTTCACCCGACAGCGCCCCGAGTGGAATGGCCTCACCCTCCTGGAACAGGTGGTCGAACTGCGAGCCGTCCTGCTTGAAGCCCGGCTCCAGGTTGAACACGCCCTTGAACACCTTCTGCACCTGGGTGATGTGGCCGCCTATGCCGATCTGTCCGCCCAGTTGGGCGCGCAGCCAGGGTGCGGCCGAGAGGTGGTCGGCGTGGGCGTGGGTTTCCAGAATCCAGCGCACCTTGAGGTCGTGGGCGCGCACATAGCCGATCACCTGTTCCGCAGACGTGTGCTGCGTGCGGCCCGACTTGGGGTCGTAATCGAGCACCGAATCGATGATGGCGGCTTCGCTGCCCGGGCCGTTGTGCACGACGTAGGTGACGGTCCAGGTGGCGGGGTCGAACAGGCCGTGGACTTGGGGTTTGACAGCGGGGGTGGTCATGGATCGCTCCTTCAGGTGTGTGTCAACATTCTATAAACAAATATATTGTTAGTCAATAGAATGTCTGGCACCGAAGAACCGACCGCCCCAGGCGGGCCTCGCTCAGGGCTTGATGTAAGCGAAGCCCTGTTTTTGCAGCTTCGCGATCCGGACCACACCGGAGGGCGTGAAGTCCGCTTCCTGGATGAACTGCTCTTTCTTGAGATCGCGGTTCTTCAGCGTGATCTCGCAAATCTCGAAGGTCACGCCCCGGTTTTTGAGGGCGGACACCAGCGGTGCAAATTCGGTGCCGTTGGCCGCCTTGGCGCCTTCCATGAGCATGTCCACACCCTCGGCGTGCGTGACGATGGTGATCTTGGCCTTGGGATCGGTGTCCAGGTGGTTGCGCACGTTGCGCAGCCCCTTGAGTCCCTGGGCCACGGTGTTGTCGAAGTGGTAAACCACCGTGTCCTGGGCGGACACAGCGCCGGCGGCCAGCGCCAGGGTGAGGGTGGCGAGCAAGGCTTTGATGTTCATGGGAGTCTCCGGGTTGGGGTGGGGTGGCGCCGCGGGGTCCGATGCTGCGCACAGTCGTGCCAAAACCGTCACGTTCGAATGCCGCCAACGCCCGCTCGTGGCGCATTCAGGCATCGGCGAACGCCGGTTCGGAACTATGCTTGGCACTGTACCGGGTATTGCAGGCCTGTCTGGCCGCCACCCATTTGCGCGAACGCGTCTGCCTGGAGGGATTTATGGCGAGTGATCTGGACACCGTGCGGGTGCTTCGGGCTTTGTTTCACGACATGCCGCGCGCGCCGCAAGGCCTCTCGGGCCTGGAGCTGATGGCCTGGATCAAGTCGTCGATGACCGACTACGAAGGCGGCGAGATGGCCTACATGATCGAGCACATCACCCGCAACTCCATGCTCGACATCGTGCTGCACATGCGCGAGTCAGGTCACCTGCAGGACGACGCCGCTTTCGACGAAACCGTGGCCTTGATCTCCACCGAAGAAGGGCGCCGCACCTTCCGCGACCGCTGCATCAACGCCCAGAAGACGGTGGACGCGACCGAGCGGCTGCTCAAGCGCGCGCGCAAGTCAACGCCCGGCCAGCAGGCCTTGTTTGTGGCCGATCCGCTGGAGATCGAGCGCTTCGTCCGCGGCCAGGCCACGGGCCCCGGCCCGCTGTTTGCCGAGTACGCCGCGCGCGAGGAGGTGCAGGAGATCGGCGTGTTTGTCCAACCCCCCGAGCAGGTGTTTGAGTTCGCCTGGGGCTTTGTGGTCGAACAGCAGGGGGGTTGGAACGTGTACGTGGCCGAGGTCTGGCGCCAGGGCACGGTGGGCTACTTCGACCGCTTCCTCAGCGCCTGGAAGGTCGAAGCCACCAGCCCGTTGGACGACGCCGGCGCAGCACCCGACGTGCCCACAGGTCTGCTGGTGGACGACGGCATCGGCAGCTTCAGCAGCCTGAGCTTCGAGATCGAACCCGGCGCGTCGTTGCCGCAGGTGCGTCGCTGGCTGGGCGAGACCTTCATCGGCCGCATGCTGCCGCGCATGGCGGCCAAGGTGCTCGACGACAGCCACGACTTTCCGGGCAGCGGCCTCGCGAACTGAGCCGGCTTCACTGCGCCCGCGCGCCGGTGGACGCGGCCACGGTTTTCCAGCGCTGCCAGTCGCGCTGCACCATGCCGGCAAAGGCCGTGCCCGCGAGGTAGTTCACCTCGGCGCCGCGCTGCCACATCAGGCCGCGCAGGCGGGTCGATTCGGTCACCAGCTTCACGTCCTGCGCCACCTGCTGCACGATCTCGGGCGGCGTGCCCACGGGCGCGAAGAAGCCGTACCACTGGTCCACCGCAAAGCCCGGAAAACCGCTCTGCGCGACCGTGGGCACGTCGGGCAACAGGGTGGTGCGCTGCGGCGCCGTGACGGCCAGCGCGCGCAGCTTGCCGCCTTCCACCAGGGGCAGGCCCGAGACGATGATGTCGATCATGAAGCTGGTCCGGCCCGCCACCAGATCGGGCAAGGCCTGTGCGCTGCCACGGTAGGGCACGTGCATCACCTGCACCTTGGCCTGCGAGAGCAGCCATTCGGTGGTGAGGTGCGGCAGCGAGCCCGCGCCGTTGGACGCGTAGGACAGCTTGCCCGGGTTGGCGCGCGCAAACGCCAGCAGCTCGCCCAATGTCTTGAAGGGCGAGTCGGTGGGCACCAGCACCACCAGTGGTGAACTCGCAAATCCCGTGATGGGCACCAGATCGGTCAGCGGGTCGTAACCCAGGTTGGGATAGATGTGTGGCGCGATGCTCACGCCGGCCGGGATGCCCATCACGATGGTGTAGCCGTCGGGTGCGCTCTTGGCCCCGATCTGGGTGCCGATGGTGGAGCCCGCGCCGGAGCGGTTGTCGAACACCACCGGCTGGCCCCAGCGCTCGGCGAGCCCTTGGCCGACGGCACGTGCTGCGTAGTCGGTGGCGCCGCCGGCGGGGAAGGGGATCACCAGCCGGACCGGCTTGACGGGGTAGCTTGCGGCGCGTGCCGCCAGGGCGGGTGTGAGCGCGGCGAAGGCGGCCGCCTGCAGGAGATGGCGGCGGCGGAGGTGGGTGGTGTGCATGCGGTTTCCTGGTGGGCGGCGCAGGGATGTGCACCGCCATCGGGTGGCAGCAAGGTGTGTGCCACGGCGCGCGGGGCGTGATGACCGCCGCCGCGCCGCGCTGGTGCGACTCGGGGTGCCCGCCGTGCACCGCGCGTGGGCATGCGGGTGCGCTGCGCACTGCGCACGTGCCCGATGGGCGGCAGCGCACACGATGCAACGTGCGCGTGCGGCCCATGGGAGCGCCGCTTGACGCCCTTGAAGCGCACGGCGCCGCCGATGCACCGCCGACGTTTGGCACGCCCATTGCTAGCAGTGCTTCGTCTTGAATACAAGATGGTGTTATTTCACAGCCCATCCGATCCAGGACCACCGATCACCCCCACCAACGGATTTGAAAAGAGGTCACTCATGGACAAGGCAATGTGGAACCGCCGCGACTGGATTCTGGGTTCGGGCGCCATCGGCGCCGGGCTGGCATTGAGCGGTCTGCCGCTGGCGGCACACGCGCAGGCGCCCATCACGGTGGGCTTCCTCTACGTGGGCCCGCGCGACGACTACGGCTACAACCAGGCCCACGCCGAATCGGCCGCCGTGCTCAAGAAGATGCCCGGCGTGAAGGTGGTTGAAGAAGAAAGCGTGCCCGAGACGCAGGCCGTGCAGCGCAGCATGCAGGGCATGATTTCGCAGGACGGCGCCACGCTGCTGTTCCCCACGTCGTTCGGTTACTTCGATCCGCACATCCTGGCGGTGGCGCCCAAGAACGCGGGCGTGCGCTTCGCGCATTGCGGTGGCCTGTGGACGGCCGGCAAACACCCGACCAACGCGGCGAGCTACTTCGGCTACATCGAGGAAGCCCAGTACCTCAACGGCGTGGTGGCTGGCCACATGAGCAAGAGCAAGAAGCTCGGCTTCATCGCCGCCAAACCCATTCCGCAGGTGCTGCGCAACATCAACGCCTTCACCATGGGCGCGCGTTCGGTGGACCCGAGCATCACCACCACCGTGATCTTCACGGGCGACTGGTCGCTGCCGGTGAAAGAAGCCGAAGCCACCAGCAGCCTGGCCGACCAGGGCGTGGACGTGTTCACCATGCACGTGGATTCGCCCAAGGTGATCGTGGAAACCGCGGCGCGCCGCGGCAAGATGGTGTGCGGCTACCACGCCGACCAATCGAAGCTCGCGCCCCAGGCTTACCTCACCGGTGCCGAGTGGAACTGGGTCACGCCCGTGACCACCATGATCGACGCCGCCCGCACCGGCAAGCCGCACCCCAACTTTGTGCGCGGTGGTCTGCGCGATGGTTTCGTGAAGACCTCGGCCTACGGCCCCGCCGTGAGCGAGCCGGCGCGCAAGCAGGCCGACGCGATCAAGGCGCGCATGCTCAAGGGCGACTTCGACATCTTCGCGGGTGAAGTGAAGGACAACACCGGCAAGGTGGTGGTGCCCAAAGGCAAGGTCTTCAAGCAGACCGCGATCGAACTCGAGTCGATGAACTACCTGGTCGAAGGCGTGGTCGGCAAGGTCTGAGCCACCGCGCCGCGCGGGCCCCGCCATGACGAGCCGTTTCACCGACACCGCCGAGGCCGTGCTGCTGCCGGTGCTCGCCATCGCGGGTGCCTTGTTGCTGTTCGGCCTGTTCGTGGCGCTGGCCGGGTTCGATGCACTGGAGGTCTGGAAGCTGCTGTTCTTCGGCGCGTTTGGCGACGCGTTTTCGCTGCAGAACACCTTGCAGCGCGCCGCGCCCTTGATGCTCACCGCGCTGTGCGTGGCGCTGCCGGCGCGCGCCGGGCTCACGATCATCGGCGGTGAAGGTGCGCTCATTGTGGGCGCGCTGGCTTGTGCCGGCCTGCCCTATGTGTGGGGCATGCCCGAGGGCGTGTTCGGCACCACCAGCCTCATGCTCGCCGCCGCGCTGGGCGGCGCCGCCTGGATCGCGCTGGCGGGCTGGCTGCGCCAGTACCGGGGTGTGAACGAAACCATCAGCAGCCTGCTGCTGGCCTACGTGGCGGTCAACGTGTTCAAGCACCTGGTCGAAGGGCCCATGCGCGACCCCGCGAGCCTGAACAAACCGTCGACCTTCGCACTCAAGGACGGTCTGTTGATCGGCCCCATCGGGGGTTACGACGTGCACTGGGGCCTGGTCTGGGGCGTGATGTGCTGCGTGCTGGCCGCCGTGTGGTTGGGCCAGACCACGCACGGCTTTGCCACCCGCGTGGTGGGCGGCAATGTGCGCGCCGCCGGCCTCGTGGGTTTGCCGGCAGGGCGGCTGGTCATCACGGCCTGCGCGCTCGGCGGCGCAGCAGCGGGTCTGGCGGGCGGCATCGAGATTGCGGCCGTGCACACGGCGGCCAACGCCTCGGTGATCGCAGGGCTGGGCTACACCGGCATCCTGGTGAGCTTTGCCGCGCGCCACCACCCGCTGGCCATCATCCCGGTGGCCATCGTGCTCGGCGGCTTTGGGGCGGCGGGCAGCCTGCTGCAGCGCCGCCTGGGCCTGCCCGATGCCTCGGTGCAGGTGCTGCTGGGCTTTGTGTTCGTGCTCATTCTCTCGGCCGAGGCCGCGCGTGGGCGCATCCGTTGGGGTGCCTTCATGCCCCTGTCGGCCCCGCCAAAAGGAGCCGCCTGATGGACATGGACGCGATCGGTGCGGTGCTGCTGGCGATCCTGGGTGGCGCCATCCGGGTGGGCACGCCGTTTCTGTTTGTGAGCCTGGGCGAGTGCCTCACCGAAAAGTCGGGCCGCATCAACCTAGGCCTGGAGGGCGTGCTGGTGTTCTCGGCCATGAGCGCCTTCGGCGTGGCGTACTGGAGCGGCTCGGCCTGGCTGGGCGTGCTCGCCGGTTCGGCCAGCGGCGCCTTGCTGGCGCTGCTGCACGGCCTGGCCTGTTCCATGAAGCGCGTGAACGACATCGCCATGGGCATCGGCGTGATGATGCTCGGCATCGGGCTGGCCTTCTACCTCGGCAAGCCGCTGATCCAACCGCAGGCACCCACCCTGGGTTCACTTGCGCTGGGCAACTGGAGTGACTCGCCGCAGGTGCGCGCAGCACTCAACATCAACGCCCTGTTTCCCATCGGCGTGGTGCTCGCGCTGCTGATGGCCTGGGCCTTTGCCAACACGCGCTGGGGCATGTTGGTGCGCATGGTGGGCGATTCGTCGGACGCCGCGCGGGCGCTCGGCACCTCGGTCACCTGGGTGCGCACGCTGGCCACCACCGTGGGCGGCGCCATCGCCGGCCTCGGGGGTGCCTCGCTCTCGCTCTACTACCCCGGCAGCTGGAACGAAGGCCTCTCCAGCGGCCAGGGCCTCATTGCGGTGGCGCTGGTGATCTTTGCGCGCTGGCGGCCCATGGCCTGCCTGTGGGCGGCGCTGCTGTTCGGCGGCGCGGGCGCGCTCGGGCCCGCGCTGCAGTCGGTGGGCGTCACCGGTTACTACTACCTCTTCAACGCCGTGCCCTATGTGATGACGCTGGTCATCCTGGTGGTCACGTGTGCGCCGCAGCGGGTGCTGCGTGGCGCCCCCAGCGAGCTGGGCGTGCAGCGTTGACCCATTTGCAAAACCGGAGCAATTGACGATGAATGGATTGAGTGGACTGAACAAATCGCCGGGTGGCGTGGTGGTGGGCCTGGCCCAGCTGCAGCTGCCGGTGGTGGAGACGCCGGCGCAACTGGCCGCGCAGACGCAGAAGATCGTGGACATGGTGGGCAAGGCGCGCCGCGGCTATGCGCACATGGACCTGATCGTGTTCCCCGAGTACGCGCTGCACGGCCTCTCGATGAGCACCGCGCCCGAGCTCATGGTCAGCATGGACGGGCCCGAGGTCGAGGCCATGCGCCAGGCCTGCATCACCCACCGCATCTGGGGCTGCTTCTCCATCATGGAAGCCAACCCCGGCGGCAACCCGTACAACACCGGCATCATCTTTGATGACCAGGGTGTGCTCAAGCTCTACTACCGCAAGTTCCACCCCTGGGTGCCGGTGGAGCCCTGGGAGCCCGGCAACATGGGCATCCCGGTGATCGAGGGGCCGCGCGGCATCAAGCTGGCGCTCATCATCTGCCACGACGGCATGTTTCCCGAGATGGCGCGCGAGTGCGCCTACAAGGGCGCCGAGCTCATGCTGCGCACCGCCGGCTACACCGCACCCATCCGCCACGCCTGGCAGATCACCAACCAGGCCAACGCCTTCCAGAACCTCATGGCCACCGCCAGCGTGTGCCTGTGCGGCAGCGACGGCAGCTTCGATTCCATGGGCGAGGCCATGGTGTGCGACCACGAAGGCACGGTGGTCACGCAAGGCGGTGGCCGGCCGGACGAGATCATCTGCGCCGAGATCCGGCCCGACCTGATCCGCGAGGCGCGCCTGCACTGGGGCGTGGAAAACAACCCCTACCAGTTCAGCCACCGGGGCTATGTGGCGGTGAAGGGCGGCGCGCAGGACTGCCCCTACACCTTCATGCAGGACATGGTGGCCGGGCGTTTCAAACTGCCGTGGGAGGCGGATGTGGTTCACGTCGACGGCCGCTCCTGCGGCTTCGAGCCGCCCACGCGCGAGTTCGTGGGCAACGTGCCCAATCTGCTCGAAAAGTCATGAGTGTGTTCGCCCAGGCTCACCCCTACGCCTGGCCGTTCGACGGCGACCTGCGCGCAGCCAACACCGCGCTGGTCATCATCGACATGCAGATCGACTTTTGCGGCGTGGGTGGTTATGTGGACACCATGGGCTACGACCTCTCGCTCACGCGTGCGCCGATCGAGCCCATTGGCCGTGTGCTCGCCGCCGCGCGCGCCGCCGGCCTGCACGTGATCCACACCCGCGAAGGCCATCGCCCCAATCTGTCGGACCTGCCGGCCAACAAGCGCTGGCGCTCGCGCCAGATGGGCGCGGGCATCGGCGACGCTGGGCCGTGCGGCCGCATCCTGGTGCGCGGCGAGCCGGGCTGGGAAATCATTCCCGAGTTGGCGCCACTGCCCGGTGAGC
>JBKBWW010000001.1:0-113078 GCA_046314475.1 Hydrogenophaga sp. | reverse complement strand
CCTCCGCGCTCTCCGCCAGCAGCCGCCGGCTCGCGGCGCCGCCATCCGCCGCCGGCGCCAGGCCCAGCACCTGCACCTGCACGGCGGGCAGGGCCAGGGCGGCCGCCACATCAACTACGGCGTGCGCGAATTCGGCATGGCCGCGATCATGAACGGCGTCGCGCTGCACGGCGGCTTCATCCCCTACGGCGGCACCTTCCTGACCTTCAGCGACTACAGCCGCAACGCGATCCGCATGGCCGCGCTGATGAAGCAGCGCGTGATCCACGTGTTCACCCACGACTCCATCGGCCTGGGCGAAGACGGCCCCACGCACCAGTCGGTCGAACACGCCGCCAGCCTGCGCCTCATTCCGAACCTGGACGTCTGGCGTCCCGCCGACACCGCCGAGACCGCCGTGGCCTGGGCTGTGGCGCTGGAAAACGCCACCCGCCCGACCGCGCTGCTGCTCAGCCGCCAGAACCTGCCCTACGCACCCAAGAGCGACCTGGGCGACATCAGCAAGGGCGGCTATGTGCTGGCCGAGCCGAGCGAAGTCGGCCTGAAGAAAAAGGTACAGGCGGTGATCATCGCCACCGGTTCCGAAGTGCAACTGGCGCTGAAGGCGCAGGAGCTGCTGGCCAAAGAATTCAAGATCGCGGTGCGCGTGGTCTCCATGCCCAGCACCACCACCTTTGACCGCCAGAGCGCCGCCTTCAAGGCCTCGGTGCTGCCCGCCGGCGTGCCGCGCGTGGCGGTGGAAATGGGCTCCACCGACGGTTGGTGGAAGTACGGCGTGGCCGCGGTCGTGGGTCTGGACACCTACGGCGAGTCGGCCCCGGCCCCGGTGCTGTTCGAGCACTTCGGCTTCACGCCCGCCAATGTGGCCGACACGGTGCGCGCCGTGCTGGCGAAACGATAAGCCCGTTCGGGCTGAGCCTGTCGAAGCCCCCGCCCGGGTGAGCCCTTCGACAAGCTCAGGGCGAACGGATCGGTTTTTTCAAACGAAGGAGCATTCATGACCATCAAGATCGGCATCAACGGCTTTGGCCGCATCGGGCGCAACGTGCTGCGCAGCGCGCTGCAGAACTTCGCCGACATCGAAGTCGTCGCCATCAACGACCTGCTGGAGCCCGAGTACCTGGCCTACATGCTGCAGTACGACAGCGTGCATGGCCGCTTCAAGGGTGATGTCAGCGTCGAGGGCAACACGCTGGTGGTCAACTGCAAAAAGATCCGCCTCACCCAGGAGCGCGATCCCGCCAACCTCAAGTGGAACGAAGTCGGCGCCGACATCGTGATCGAATCCACCGGCCTGTTCCTGGACAAGGTCACGGCGCAGAAGCACCTGGACGCCGGCGCCAAAAAGGTCATCCTGTCCGCGCCTTCCAAAGACGACACCCCCATGTTTGTCTACGGTGTGAACCACGCCACCTACAAGGGCGAGGCCATCATCTCCAACGCCTCGTGCACCACCAACTGCCTGGCGCCGATTGCCAAGGTGCTCAACGACAAGTGGGGCATCAAGCGCGGTCTCATGACCACGGTGCATGCCGCCACCGCCACGCAGAAAACCGTGGACGGCCCGAGCAACAAGGACTGGCGCGGCGGCCGCGGCATCCTGGAAAACATCATCCCCAGCAGCACCGGCGCAGCCAAGGCCGTGGGCGTGGTGATCCCCGAGCTCAACAAGAAGCTCACCGGCATGAGCTTCCGCGTGCCGACCTCCGACGTGTCGGTGGTCGACCTCACGGTGGAACTCAACAGCCCCGCCACCTACGCCGAGATCTGCGCCGAGATGAAGTCGCAAAGCGAAGGCGCGCTCAAGGGCGTGCTGGGCTACACCACCGACAAGGTCGTGGCCACCGACTTCCGTGGTGACACCCGCACTTCCATCTTCGACGCCGACGCCGGCATCGCGCTGGACAGCACCTTCGTCAAGGTGGTGAGCTGGTACGACAACGAGTGGGGCTACTCCAACAAGTGCCTGGAGATGGTGCGCGTGGTGGCCAAGTAAGCGCCCGCCTGCATCAAGAAAAAAAGCGCCTTCGGGCGCTTTTTTGTTGCGCGTGTCAGGTGCCGTCGGGGTCCCGCCAGGCTTGGTCTTCCTCGATCAACTGGCGGGCACGGTGAGACTCGTCATCGTCGAGGAACGTCACGCTGCGCAGGCGCGAGCGCACCAGTGGCAGCGACACCACGCCCGAGCGGATGCCCGCTCGAATCCAACGCCGGTCGCGCGGTTCACCCCGGGCGTATTTGGAGATGGCCGCGTCGTTCGGATCGAGAAACCAGGCGGTCAGCCCCTCTCGCGAGACCGGGATGAGGCGGGCCTGCCAGCCGTCCGGCAGGGTGGGCAGGGCGGGCGTGACCGCATCGAGGAAGTACCCGTGGCCTTGGTGCCAAACCGAGTTTTCCCCGAGTGCTGCCACCAGGTCGAAGGTGCGCTCGGGGTCGTCGCGCGTGTAGCAGTCGATGTCGTTGGACAGGGTCATGTCCTGCGGGATGTCGAATGCGTCTTCCAGCCCGAGGATGGACAGGCTGCCGATTACCACATAGTCGCTGTGGCCCGAGCGAACGCGCGCCTCGTTCAGCAGAGCAAAGAGCGCGTCCAGGTTCATGCGTGCAGCCCCACCCAGGGCGAGTTCTGGCGCAAGGCCGTGCCCCAGCCGTCGGCGTCCGACACCATCTCGCGCGCCAGCTGCTGCACGGGCAAGGCCAGCAGCGCCGCCCAGCGATCCACGTAGTCGCGGCTGCTGAGCTGTTCACGCCGCCAGCGCTCCACCGTGTCGCGCGCCTGCTGGAGCAGGCGCTCGCGCTCGGCTGGCGCCAGTGTCAACAAGTCCAGGGCAATGCGGTGGTGGCGGATCAGCCGATCTTTCTCGATCCCCGCCTGCTGTAGCCGCGCCATGCGGCGTTCTGCCAGCGGATCCTGCGCTGCCCGCGCAGCGCCATGAAACTCAGGCGACATCACCAGCGCCTGCACTTTGCCGTGCCGCTCGATGGCCACCGGTGCGAGCGCGGACGCCTTTATGAGCTGGCCAAAGTTCTGTTTGGCTTGTGTTGAGGAGAACTGTTGCATCGGTTGGATCGATTTTTGAAGTCATTATTGTCCATATCACCAAGAAATGGACAATTTGTGAAAGCCGCAGCGCTTGACACTAGACCGACCGGTCTATAGATTGCGCTCCCATGACCGAAACACCCACCCCCGGCACCCGCGAACGCCTGATCGCCGCCATGACCGACGCCCTGCGCCGGCGCGGCCTGCACGGCATCGGCCTCACCGAGTTGCTGGCCCAGGCCGGCGCGCCCAAGGGCGTGCTGTACCACCACTTTCCCGGCGGCAAGACCGAGCTGGCCGTGGCCGCCATCGACGATGTGGTGGCGCGCATGCTGCGCGGGCTCGATGCCCTGCTGGCCAACAACCCCGACCCGATCGAGGCCACGCGCCGCTGGATGCTGGGCGCGACCGCGCGCTTGAGCGACACCGGTTTCGGCTCGGGCTGCCCGCTGGCCACCGTGGCGCTGGAAACGACGCCCGACGACCCGGTCCTGCGCGACGCCCTGGCGCGCGCGTTTGCCACGCTGCGCGAACGCATCGCGTTCGCGCTGGAGCAGCACGGCGAGCCGAAGACCCAGGCCCGGGGCATCGCTGCATTAATCGTGGCCACCTACGAAGGCGGCTTGCTGCAGGCCCGTGTGGCCCAGAGCACCGAACCCATCACGCAGGCCACCGAGACCTTGCTCTCGCTGCTGGCCGCCCGCGCCATCCGCTGACCGCACGAACGGGAGACCGACCATGAGCACCGACAAAACCACCCAGGACGTGCGCATCGAGCGCATTTCGCTCACCGCCGCAGACGGCTACCCATTGGTCGCACACCGCTTCCACAGCCCGTCGCCTTCGGTTGGACACCTGGTGGTGGGTGGCGCGACTGCCGTGCCCCAGGGCTTTTACAAACGCTTCGCCGAGCACGCCGCGCGCCAGGGTTTTGACGTGCTCACGCTGGACTACCGCGGCATCGGCCAGTCGGCCCCCAGCACGCTCAAGGGCTTTCGCATGGACTACCTCGATTGGGGCCGGCTGGACCTGGCTGCCGGCGTGGAGGCCATGCGCCAGTCCGGCATGCCGCTGTACCTGGTGGGGCACTCTTACGGCGGCCACGCGCTGGGCCTGCTGCCCGACCCGGGCGCAGTGGACGGTGCCTACACCTTTGCCACCGGCGCCGGCTGGCACGGTTGGATGCCGCCGCTGGAGCGCCTGCGCGTGCTCTTCATGTGGCGTGTGCTGGGGCCGGTGTGGACACGCATGCACGGCTATTTGCCGTGGAGCCGGCTGGGCATGGGCGAAGACCTGCCGATCGACGTGTACCGCCAATGGCGCCACTGGTGCCGTTTCCCGCGCTACTTCTTCGACGACCCGGCCATGCGGGCGATCACCGAGCGGTTCGACGAGGTGCGCTTTCCCATCGTGGCCGTGAACGCGCTGGACGACGCCTGGGCGCCCCCGGCCTCGCGCGACGCCTTCATGGCGGGCTACCGCAATGCCGAGGTGCGCCGTGTCACGCTCGATGCCCGGCGCGCGGGTCTCGGCGCCATCGGCCACATGGGCTATTTCCGCCCGAAAGCACAGCCGCTGTGGAACGACGCTCTGGACTGGTTTTCCGCGCAAACGCAGCGCCGTTCGGCGGTTGTCTGACGCGGTCCACACAAACACACCCAGATCGTCAAATGATGTGGCGACCTCTTGTGGCCCCGTGCTACAAACCGCCATGCTTTTACATCTCGGATACAAAAACAGGTCGGTTGCCTTGGGCTTTGCAGCCCTGTTGATGGGTGCATCGGCGCTGGCCCAAGGCGTCACGGCGCCGGCTCAGGGCCTGATCATTGGCTACCGCGCCTCGGCGGCCGATACCGAAACCGAGCAGATCGACCGCAGCCCCCGCGCCAACCAGCGCGAGCGGGCACGGGCGCGCTGGAAAGCCGCCACCGATCAGACCCGCGAACGCACCCGCCGCATGGCGCAAGACGTGGGCCTGGCCGTGCGAGAGACGGGCGAGGCGGGCAACGCCGCCCTGCTGAAGTTCGAGCGGCCCTTGAAGGGCCGTTCCCTTGAAGACGCCATGCGCCGCGTGCGCCTGCACCCCGACGTGGCGTGGGTTGAGCCCAATGTGTTGGTCAAACGGCTGCAGGTTTCCCCCAACGACACTTCGTTCGGCTTGCAGTGGCATTTGCAAGTGCCGAGCCTCTCCAGCCCTGCGAACCCCGCCGCCATGAATCTGCCCAACGCCTGGAGCCTGACCACGGGCAGCACCGGCACGCCGGTGGTGGTGGCTGTGGTGGACGGCGGCGTGCGGTTTGACCATCCCGATCTCACTCCACTGGGCGCGCGCCTGTTGCCTGGCTACGACCTGGTGAGCGATCTGTCGGTGTCCAATGACGGCGATGGCCGCGATGCCGACGCCAGCGACCCGGGCGATTGGGTGACCTCCGCCGAGGCGCAGACCCCCACGTACGCGACATGTGACGTTGCCAACAGCTCCTGGCATGGCACCTTCATCACGGGACAAATTGCTGCCGCCACCAACAACAGCCTGGGTGTTGCCGGCATCAACTGGGGTGCGCGCATCCTGCCGGTGCGCGTGGCGGGCAAGTGTGGCGCGCTGGTGTCCGACCTGCTGGACGGCGTGCGCTGGGCAGCCGGCCTGCCGGTATCTGGCGTGCCGACCAACAACAACCCCGCACGCGTGATCAACCTGAGCTTCGGTGGCGACGCACCCTGCAACGCGTTCTACCAGGACACCATCAACGCCGCGACCGACGCCGGTGCGCTGGTGGTGGTGGCCGCGGGCAACGGCGGAGGCGCGCTCCAGCGGCCCGCCGATTGCCAGCGCGTGATGACGGTGGCGGCAGTGCGCAAGGATGGTGCCAAGGCCAGCTACTCCAGCTTCGGACCGCAAGTCGCCTTGTCTGCGCCGGGCGGGTCCGACGAGTCCAGCGGCGTGAACCTGCTGCTCTCCACCGACAACAACGGCACCCAGGGACCCAGTGCCAACGGATTTGGCTACAAGCAAGGCACCAGCTTTGCAGTGCCGCAAGCGGTGGGCGTGGCCAGCCTCATGCTGGCCGTCAACAACGCGCTCACACCTTCCGCGCTGATCGAGCGCATGAAGGCCGGCGCCAGGGCACACGTCAACGCCGGCTTTGGCCAATGCAGCCTGCCCAGCAGCGGCCTGTGCAACTGCACCACCACCACCTGCGGCGCCGGCCTGCTCGACGCGTCGACGTCGGTTCAACTCGCCACCGGCCCGGCGGCCGTCATCGCGCCCATCGGCACCGTGACCCCGGGCACCGCGATCTCGCTCAACGGCTCGGCCAGCGTGGCATTGACAAACCACCAAATTGCCAGCCACCAGTGGACCCAGGTCAGCGGCCCCACCGTGGCCATCACCAACGCACAAACGGCCGTGGCGGGTGTGACCCTGCCCACCGCGCAGGCCACCTACGTGTTCAAGCTGACCGTCACCGACGATTTCTCGCCTCCACGCAGCGGCAGCGACACCGTGACCGTGATCGCGGCCTACCCGGCTACCAGCGGTGGTGGCGGTGGTGGCGGTGGTGGCTCCACCAGCGTGTTCTGGGGCATCGCCTTGTGGGCCTGGGTGCTGGCGGTGTGCTGGCAACAGCGCCGAGCGCGGCGCACAGCCTGAGCGGACTTCAGTTGCAGCGCTGCAGGCGCTTGCCCGCCATGGCTTCACCCAGGCCGTCGATGGCGGCGCGCTGGGTCTCGGTGATGGCCGGCAGGCGCACCGTGACGCTCTGACTCTCGGCGCGCTCCTGCGCCACCTTGGCCGTGCGGATGCCGTCGCGCTCGGCCTTCTGCAAGGCCTGCTGGGCCGCGGCTTCGGTGGAGAAGGTGCCCAGGGCCAGCCCGGGTGCCAGCCCGGGGGCGGTGATCTCGCGGTACGACACGCCCAGCGCACGCAGCTCGTCCTTCTTGCGATCAACCTGCTGCTGGTTGTCGTAACGGCCCATGTAGACGATCCAGCGGCCGCCGCTGCGCACCTCGGTGAGCGCGAAGCCCGACGCAGGCACGCCGAGCAAGGCCAGTTCGGCACGCAACAGTTCGGCCTGATCGTCGGTGAAGCCACCGGCCTGCCAGCACGCGCGCGGACCGCTGCCCGCAGCCACCGCCGCCGTGGGTGAAGGCGCTGGCACGGGTGCGGGGGCTGCAGGCTCGGGTGCAATGGGTGCTGGGGGTGGCGGTGCAACCGCCACCGGAGCCGGGGCGGCCGGTACCGAAGCAGCCGGCGCTGGTGCCGCCACCACGGGCGCGGTCTCGGCCCGAGGACCGTTGAGCAGGCGCAAGACCTCGGGGCGCACCTGCTGCGCCATGCGCTGCGGCTCGCGTTGTTCCGCGGGCTTCAGACCCAGCGTATCGAGGTATCCCTGCGACCACGCAAAGTAGCCGGCATTGCCGAGCACCAGCAACCAGACGGCCCACTTCAGCATGGGCGCACGCTCACTTCGGCGCTGGTCACGGCCTGCATGCCGCGCTCGGTGAGCACCTGCAGGGCGCCGTCGTCGTTCACGCCGCAGGCGGTGCCGCGCGTGCCGTCGGACAACTGCACCGCCTGGCCTTGCAAGGCGTCCAGCTGGGCAAAGCGCTGGGCAAAGGCGGCGAAGCCCTGCGAAGCAAACGCCTGGATGTCGCGCACCAGCGCCGGCGCCACGCGCTCCAGCACTTCGCCCGGCGTGATGCCCACCAACACCTCGGCCAGACCGGCCGGCGCCATGGCCGTGACCGCTGAGCCGTCCGGGACCAGTGCGGCCACCGCCGACACCTCGGGCCGCGCCACGTTGATGCCCACGCCGATCACCACCATGCGCTGGCCTTGGCCCGCCTCGCCGGTGCTGGCCGTCTCCACCAGGATGCCGCCGATCTTGCGCTGGTGCAGCCATAGGTCGTTCGGCCACTTCAGGCGCACGTCGGGGTGCAGGCTGTGCGCCAGGCTCACACCCACCGCCAGCGACAGACCCGACCAGTTGGCGGGCGCCAGGGGCATCGCCAGGGAAAACGTGAGCGATTGGCCGGGCTTGCTGTGCCAGCCCTTGCCCAGGCGCCCGCGCCCTGCGGTCTGGTCCTCGGCGGCCAGCAGCACCGGCTCCATCAGGCCGCTGCGCGCGCGGCGCATGAGCTCGCTGCTGGTGGAGTCGATGCTGGGCAGCACCTCGACCGTGAAGCCGGGCAGCGTGGGCTCGACGGCCAGCCACACGTTTTCGGCGTGATGGGTCAGGGTGTCGGCCATGGGCCGTTCAACCGAGTTTGGATGCGCGACCGGCGCGCTTGGGCGCGAGCAGCGTGCCGCGGCACTTCTTGGCGCCGCACCAGCAGGGGTACTCGGCCTTGAGCTTGGGCGTGTAGGGCTCGTCGATCACCAGGCCGTAGTCGTAGAACAGTTCTTCGCCGGCCTTGATGTTGCGCTGCGCGCGGATGAACACGCGGCCCTCGTCCACCTCGGCTTCGCAGTTGGGCGCGCAGCTGTGGTTGATCCAGCGTGCCGAATTGCCGCCGTGCTTGGCGTCGATCACGTGCTCTTCGTCGATGTGGAAATAGAAGGTGTGGTTCGGGTCGGTCGGGTCGTGAGGGTGGCGGCGCAGCGCCTCGTCCCAGGTGATCACCTCGCCCACATATTCAATGAGCGTTTCGCCTTCGGCCAGGTCCACCACGGCGTAGACCCCGCGGCCGTGCACCCCGGACTTGCGGGTCTGGATGCGCCGGCCAGCGCCGTTGGACTTCTCGGCCGAGGCTGGTTTTTCAGCGGGCGCAGTCGACTTTTTGGGGCTTTTCGTCACGGCCGGAATATTTGGTAAGGTTGTTTCATGCAGGTGCGCGCGAGTGTGCGCGTGCCCATGTGCGCGTGTACACGCGCGTGGAAAGTTGATTGTAGAGATGAAAAACGAAGGTTCAGCCAAAACGCTGGTCATTGCCGAGAAGCCGTCCGTGGCCCAGGACATCGTGCGGGCGCTCACCCCGGTGGCGGGCAAGTTCGAGAAGCACGACGACCACTTCGAGAACGACCAGTACGTGGTCACCTCCGCCGTGGGCCACCTGGTGGAGATCGCGGCGCCCGAAGAGTTCGACGTCAAGCGCGGCAAGTGGAGCTTTGCCCACCTGCCGGTGCTGCCGCCTTACTTTGAACTCAAGCCGATCGACAAGACCAAGTCGCGGCTCTCCGCGGTGGTCAAGCTGGCCAAGCGCAAGGACGTGGGCAAGCTCATCAATGCGTGCGATGCGGGCCGCGAGGGCGAGCTGATCTTTCGCCTGATCGAGCAGTACGCCGGTGGCTTGAAGGGCGGCAGCTACCAGACGCTGGGCAAGCCGGTGCAGCGCCTGTGGCTGCAGTCCATGACGCCAGCCGCCATCCGCGACGGTTTCGAGCACCTGCGCACCAACGAGCAGATGCAAGGGCTGGCCGACGCCGCGCGCAGCCGGTCTGAAGCCGACTGGATGGTCGGCATCAACGGCACCCGCGCCATGACCGCGTTCAACTCGCGCGACGGCGGCTTTTTCCTGACCACGGTCGGCCGGGTGCAGACGCCCACGCTGTCCATCGTGGTCGAGCGCGAAGAAAAGATCCGCGCCCACCGTAGCCGCGACTATTGGGAAATCCACGCCAGCTTCCTGGCCGAGGCCGGTGAGTACCCCGGCAAGTGGTTCGACCCGACGTTCAAAAAGCCCACTGGTGAAGACGCCGACCTGGAGCAGCGCGCCGACCGTGTGTGGAGCCAGCGCGAGGCCCTGGCCATTGCAGACGCGGTGCGCGGCAAGGCCGCCAGCGTCAAGGAAGAAAGCAAACCCACCACGCAGGCCAGCGGTCTGCTGTACGACCTGACCAGCCTGCAGCGCGAGGCCAACGGCCGCTTCGGCTTCTCGGCCAAGACCACGCTGCAACTGGCGCAAAGCCTGTACGAGCGCCACAAGGCCCTGACCTACCCGCGTACCGATTCGCGCGCCCTGCCCGAGGACTACCTGCCCACGGTGAAGCAGACCTTCGAGATGCTGGCCGACAGCGGCATGAAGCACTTGGCGCCGCATGCGCTCACCGCGCTCAACAACAACTACATCCGCCCGAGCAAGCGCATCTTCGACAACAGCAAGGTGTCGGATCACTTCGCCATCATCCCCACGCTACAGGCCCCCAGCGGCCTGAGCGACGCCGAACAGAAGCTGTACGACCTGGTGGTGCGCCGCTTCCTCGCGGTGTTTTTCCCCAGCGCCGAGTTCATGGTGACCACCCGGATCACATCCTCGGTCGGCCATCACTTCAAGACCGAAGGCAAAGTGCTGGTCAAACCGGGCTGGATGGCGGTGTACGGCAAGGAAGCCGCTGAAGACGTGGCCGACGCGAAAGAGGGCGACAAGGGCCAGAACCTGGTGCCGGTGCGCGAGGGCGAGACCGTGCGCACCGAGTCGGTGGAGAGCAAGGGCCTGAAAACCAAACCGCCTGCGCGCTATTCGGAAGCCACGCTGCTCGGTGCCATGGAAGGCGCCGGCAAGATGATCGACGACGACGAGCTGCGCGAGGCCATGCAGGAAAAAGGCCTGGGCACGCCCGCCACGCGCGCCGCCACCATCGAAGGTCTGCTGACCGAAAAGTACATGTTCCGCGAAGGCCGCGAGATCATCCCCACGGCCAAGGCCTTCCAGCTCATGACGCTGCTGCGCGGCCTGGGCGTGGAAGAACTCTCCAAGGCCGAACTCACCGGCGAGTGGGAATACAAGCTCGCGCAGATGGAGCACGGCAAGCTCAGCCGCAGCGCGTTCATGGCCGAGATCGCGCAGATGACCGAGCGCATGGTGAAGAAGGCCAAGGAATACGACCGCGACACCATCCCGGGCAACTACGCCACGCTGGCCACGCCCTGCCCCAACTGCGGTGGCGTGGTGAAGGAGAACTACCGCCGCTACGGCTGCACCGGCGCCGATGGCAGCAGCGAGGGCTGCGGCTTCTCGTTCGGCAAATCACCGGCCGGGCGCACCTTCGAGCCCGACGAATCCGAGCAACTTCTGCGCGACAAGAAGATCGGCCCGTTGGACGGCTTCCGTTCCAAGGCGGGCTGGCCCTTCGTGGCCGAGATCGTGCTCAAGTACAGCGAGGACGACAAGAACTGGAAGCTCGAGTTCGACTTTGGCGACGACAAGAAGGGCGAAGAAAGCGGCGAGATCGTGGACTTCAGCGCCAGCGAAACGCTGGGTGCCTGCCCCAAATGCGGCGGCGCGGTGCACGAGCACGGCAGCAACTACGTGTGCAGCCGCTCAGTGCCCACCGAGCAGCAGCCCACGCCCACCTGCGACTTCAAGAGCGGCAAGATCATCCTGCAGCAACCGGTGGCGCGCGAGCAGATGAGCAAGCTGCTGGAGACCGGCAAGACCGATCTGCTCGACAAGTTCGTCTCCATGCGCACGCGCCGCGCGTTCAAGGCCTTCCTGGCCTGGGACAAGGAAGCGGGCAAGGTGAACTTCGAGTTCGCTCCGTCCAAGTTCCCGCCGCGCAAGACGGCGGCCGGCGCGCCAGCCAAGGGTGCACCGGCGAAGAAGGCAGCCGCCAAAGTGGCCGCCAAAGCCGCACCCGCCAAGAAAGCGGCGGCGAAGAAGACACCCGCTGTGAAGACGCCCAAGGCCCCGCGCAAGACCACCGCCGCCACCGGCAAACAGCCCAGCGCCGCACTGGCCGCGGTGATCGGCGAAGGTGCCGTGTCGCGCCCCGAGGTGGTGAAGAAGCTGTGGGACTACATCAAGGCCAATGGCCTGCAGGACGCGGGCGACAAGCGCCGCGTGAACGCCGACGCCAAGCTGGCGGCGGTGTTCGGCAAGCCGCAAGTGACCATGTTTGAGATCGCTGGCCTCTTGAGCCCGCACCTGAACTAAAACTGAGAGACACACCCATGAGCCTGAAACTCTTCTTTGCCCCCGGCGCCTGCTCCTTCGTGCCGCACGCCATGCTCGAACTCGCCGAGGTGGCCTTCGAGCCATCGATGGTGAAGCTGCACAAGGGTGAACAGCGTTCGCCCGAGTACCTGGCGCTCAACCCGCGCGGCCAGGTGCCGGTGCTGGTCGATGGTGACGAAGTGCTCACGCAGATCGTGGCCATCCTGCTGTACCTGGACGAGAAGATGCCCATGGCCGGCATCCTGCCGCCCGCGGGCCTGGAGCGAGCGCGCGCGCTGCAGGTGCTGGCCTGGATGAACAACACGGTGCATCCCACGTTCACCCACGTGTTCATGCCGCAGAAGTTCACCGACGACGACGCTGCGCAAAAAGCCATTCGTGAATTCGGTGCCGCGCGTTACCGTGAGCTGCTGGGCGAGATCGAAGCCATGGCCGTCCAGGCCGCGCCCTGGATGGTGGGTGTGCGGCCCGGCGCTTTGGATGCGTACGCGCTCACGCTGCTGCGCTGGGGCGGTCATGCCGGCATCAACCCGACCGATTTCCCGGCCACTTGGGATCTGGTGCAGCGCTTTGCCGAACTTCCCGGCGTGGCGCGCGCGATCGAGCGCGAACGGCTGCAGCTCAACGTGTACAAGCCGGCCTGAGCCGGCCACCCAGCACAGCGGTTACTCCTGCACGACCTGCGGTTTGGTCGGTGTGAAACGCACCGACACGCGCAGCCCGCGCCGGCTGCGCTCCGGGTGCGCGTCTTCCATCGACACCGTGGCGCCGTGCTGCTGCGCGATCTCCAACACGATGGCCAGGCCGAGGCCCGAGCCGTCGACGTTGGTGCCCAGCGCGCGGTAAAACGGCTGCATCACGAACTCGCGTTCGTTCTCCGGAATGCCCGGGCCATCGTCTTCCACCTGCAGGATCTGCACGCCGCTGAAGCGGTCCAGCAGCACCCGCACCGTGACCACGCCGCCTTGCCCGGTGTAGTGGATGGCGTTGTCCACCAGGTTGCGCACCATCTCCTGCAAGAGCGTCGGGTTGCCATCCATCAGGCAGTCATCGGGGGTATCGTCCGGCCCTTCAAAACCGAGGTCGATGCCGGCCTCCAGGGCGCGGGGCACCGAGTCCTGCACTACGTCGGGCACCAGCCGGGCGAGGTCGATGCGCGCGCTCGGCAGCGTGCGGCCGGTGGTCTCGGCGCGCGCCAGCGCGAGCAGCTGGTTCACGGTGTGGGTGGCGCGCGCACTCGATCGCGCGATCTGCTGCAAGGACCCGCGGATCTCCACCGGATCGGTTTCGCGCTGCGCCAGTTCGGCCTGCATGCGCAGCCCCGCCAGTGGCGTCTTGAGCTGGTGCGCGGCGTCGGCCAGAAAACGTTTTTGCGTGGTGAGCGAGGTTTTCAGCCGCGTCAGCAGGTCGTTGATCGACGACACCAGCGGCGCCACCTCTTGCGGAATGAACGACTCCTCGATCGGGCTCAGGTCGTCGGGCTTGCGTGCGCGGATGCGCTGCTCCAGTTCGTTGAGCGGGCGGATGCCGCGCACCAGCGCCAGCCACACCAGCAGCACCGCCAGCGGCAGGATCACGAACTGCGGCACCATCACGCCCTTGACGATTTCGGCGGCCAGCGTGGAGCGCTTGCCCTTGGTCTCGGCCACCTGCATCAGCACCAGGCGCTGCGGGTCGTTGCGCGCCAGCCAGGTGTAGGCCACCCGCACCTCGTCGCCGCGCACCACGTCGTCGCGCAGCATCACGCGCCCGGGCTCGGGCGCCTCAACGTCGCGCGGAGGCGGGAAATCGAGCTCGCCGCTGATGAGCGTGCCGCGCGGATCGAGCACCTGGTAGTACACGAGGTCGCTGTCGTCGGCACGCAGCAGGTCGCGGGCCTGTGCGTTGAGCTTGAAGGTGATCTGCTCGTCCTCGCGCACCACGAACTGGGTCAGCGCCTGCAAGTTGAATTCGAGCGCGCGGTCAAACGGTTTGCTGGCGATGCCCTGCGCCACGAACCAGGTGAGCACCAGCGAGAGCGGCCACAGCAGCAGCAGCGGCGTGAGCATCCAGTCCAGGATCTCGCCGAACAGGCTGCGCTGTTCGCGCTGGAACAGTCCGAAGGGTTTCGGCGCCGACCGGCCTTCCACCGGCGGCAGCGGTTCGCTGAAGACCCGACCGTCAGCTGGCGATTTTTTCAAGGCAGTAGCCCAGGCCGCGCACCGTGGCGATGCGGATCGGACCCTTTTCGATCTTCTTGCGCAGGCGGTGGATGTACACCTCGATGGCGTTGTTGCTGACCTCTTCGCCCCATTCACACAACCGCTCGACCAGCTGGTCCTTGCTGACCAGACGCCCGGCTCGCTGCAGCAGCACTTCGAGCAAACCCAGTTCGCGTGCCGAGAGCTCGACCATCTTGCCGTCGATGGTGGCCACGCGGCCGGCCTGGTCGTATTCGAGCGGGCCGTGGCGGATGGTGTTGGTGCTGCCGCCCATGCCGCGGCGGGTGAGTGCGCGCACGCGCGCTTCCAGCTCTTGCAGAGAAAACGGCTTGGCCATGTAGTCGTCGGCGCCGTAGTCCAGGCCCTTCACGCGCTCTTCGATGCTGTCGGCCGCGGTGAGCACCAGCACCGGCAACGTGGAGCCGCGTGAGCGCAGCCGCTTGAGCACTTCCAATCCATGCAGTTTGGGCAGGCCGAGGTCGAGGATCAACAGGTCGAATTCGTTGTTGGTCATCAGGGCGGCGTCGGCCTCGCTGCCGCTGGCCACATGGTCCACTGCGGCACCGGCAGCGCGCAGGCTGCGCAACAGGCCGTCGGCCAGGACCTGGTCATCTTCTGCAATCAGGATGCGCATGGTGAAGTCTCCTGGGCTGCTCGGGCAGCGTTGTTATGGGGCCGCTGCGCGCGAGCGTGCGGCGTTCAGACCGAGTCATTTTAGGTCGCATACCCAACGCGGCACCGGCTTGAATGGCAGGGTTTCACCGGGCTGGCACGGCTGCGCGCGCGCCGGGGGCTTCCGACCCGTAGGCCTCCAGGCCGAGCGCCACCACCGTGGCCACCGCGTCGCCCACTTGCGAGCGGAACTCGGCTTCAGCCTGCGCCACCGCCGCCCGGAATGCGTCCAGCCACAGCAGGCCGGTGTCGGTGAAGACGATGCGCCGCGCCCGGGCGTCGCGCGGATCGGGTTCGCGACGCACCAGTCCCCAGGCCTCGCACTGCGTCACCAGGTCGCCCATGGCTTGCTTGCTCATGCCGGCCTGGTGGGCCAGCTCGGTCAGGCGCGAGCCGTGCAGGCCGAGGTGGCGGGTGATGTGGATGTGGGCCGCGCCCACCTGAGCGCGCGCGGCCAGATGAGACAGCGCCAGTGGCACGTTGGCGTCGTGTGCCATCAGGCTGAGCACACGTTCGTCGAAGCGGCGCAGCGCCAGGCCCATGAGCCGGCCGAGGTGGCCGCCGCGCCAGCGGTCGTCGGGTTCGGCGGGGGATTGAGCGCTGTTGTCGACCATGGGCGAATGGTAAGGCAAACTGACCAAATATCGGCTTGTTTGATTTCAATGCGCCTGTAAACTGCTGTTCAAGCATCCAGCCTGTACACAACCACACAGGCCTTGCCAACCCTTCCAACCCAGCCCAGGAGCCCCCCATGGACGCAGCCGTCAAGCCCAACCCCCTCAACAGCGAAAAAGCCAAGGCCCTGCAGGTCGCGCTCGCCCAGATCGAAAAGCAGTTCGGCAAGGGCACCATCATGCGGCTGGGCGAAGGCGAGGTGATCGAGGACATCCAGGTCGTCTCCACCGGCTCGCTCGGCCTGGACATCGCGCTGGGCGTCGGCGGTCTGCCGCGCGGCCGTGTGGTCGAGATCTACGGCCCGGAATCCTCGGGCAAGACCACCCTCACGCTGCAGGTGATCGCCGAGATGCAGAAGCTCGGCGGCCAGTGCGCGTTTGTCGACGCCGAACATGCGCTGGATATCCAGTACGCGCAGAAGCTCGGCGTGAACCTGCAGGATTTGCTGATTTCCCAGCCCGACACCGGCGAACAAGCCCTCGAGATCGTCGACAGCCTGGTGCGCTCCGGCGCGGTCGATCTGATCGTGGTGGACTCGGTCGCCGCGCTCACGCCCAAGGCCGAACTCGAAGGCGAAATGGGCGACTCGCTGCCCGGCTTGCAGGCCCGCCTCATGAGCCAGGCGCTGCGCAAGCTCACCGCGCACATCAAGAAGACCAACTGCATGGTCATCTTCATCAACCAGATCCGCATGAAGATCGGCGTCATGTTCGGCAGCCCCGAGACCACCACCGGTGGCAACGCGCTCAAGTTCTACGCCTCGGTCCGCCTGGACATCCGCCGCACCGGCACGATCAAAAAGGGCGAAGAGGCGATCGGCAACGAGACCAAGGTCAAGGTGGTCAAGAACAAGGTGGCGCCCCCCTTCAAGACGGCCGAGTTCGACATCCTGTTCGGCGAAGGCATCAGCCGCGAGGGCGAGATCCTGGACCTGGGCGTGGTGCACCGCGTGGTCGAAAAATCGGGCGCCTGGTACGCCTACAACGGCGAAAAGATCGGACAGGGCCGCGACAACTCGCGCGAATTCCTGCGCGAGAACCCCGAGTTGCGCGTGGAGATCGAAAACAAGGTGCGCACCGAACTGGGCGTTCCGCTGCTGCCGGTGGACGAAGCGCCGGCGCCGTCCAAAGGCGGCAAGGCTGCAAAAGCGGCCAAGGCTGCGGCGACCGACACCGCGCCCTTGGCCGAGTGAGGGCCGTGCTCGCGGCTCGGGCCGTGAGCGTGTGATGCAATGAACCCCCACGCTCCGCACTTCGTGTCGTCGCTGCCCCCCGAGGGGGCGCTGGCCCTCCCTGGGGCGGCCCGGCGGAGGTCCTGACATGGGCTTTGACCAGATATCCCTCAAGGGCCGTGCGCTGCGCCTGCTCTCGGGCCGCGAACATTCGCGCGCCGAGTTGCAGCGCAAGCTGCGCCAGCATGAAACCGAGCCCGGCGAGCTGGCCAAAGCACTGGATGAGCTGGAGGCCAAGGGCTTCATCAGCGAACAGCGCGTGATCGACTCGGTGGTGCACCGCCGCTCGGCCAAGCTGGGTGCTTCGCGCGTGCGCCAAGAGCTGCAGGCCAAAGGCCTGGACCCGCAGGCCGTGGCCGAAGCGGTGGCCGGTCTCCAGGGCTCCGAAGAAGCCCGCGCCCGCGAGGTCTGGCGCAAAAAATTTGGTGAACTTCCCCGCGATGCGGCCGAGCACGGCAAGCAGATGCGCTTCCTGCTCACGCGCGGCTTTGGCGCCGAGGTGGTGCGGCGCGTGGTGCGTGGTGCGCCGGGCTTGAACGTCGACGACTGAGTTTCAACCGCGCAAGGCGGGCGTGCGCAACATCCGCCAGGCCAGCAGCGCACTGGCCACCATGATCGCCGTGCCCAACAGCGCAGCGGCCTGAAAACCATCGACAAACGCCGAGCGCGCCGCACTTCGCAAGGCTTCGGCCATCGGCTTGGCCAGGCCTTCGGCCACGGTCAAGGCACCGCCCAGGGTGAAGGCACCGGCCTGTGCCTCGGCCGACAAGCTGGTCGGCACCTGCCCCGCCATGCCGGCGCGGTACAGGCTGGTGGCCAGGCTGCCAAACACCGCAATGCCGAGCGCACCCGAGAGTTCCGAACTGGTTTCCGACAACGCCGACGCGGCGCCCGCCCGCTCGGGTGGCGCCGAGCTGATCACGATGTCGTTGCCCAGCGTGAACACCGGCGCCATGCCCAGTCCCATGAGCACCATGCCGCCGATCAGCCAGGCCAGCCCGTGCGGAGCGTCCACCAGCGCCATGGCGGCAAAACCGAGTGCTGCAACGGTGAGCCCGGCCACCACGGTTGGTGGTGCGCCCAGCCGCTGCGCGATCGCCGGTGTGCCCATCGACCCCACCACGAACGACAGCGCCCACGGCACGGTGCACAGGCCCGCAACCAGCGGAGACAGGCCCAGCACCAGCTGCAGGTGTTGCGACACGAAGATGTACACCCCGAACATCGCGAACGAGGTAAGTGCGTAGGTGCAGATCGCGGCGGCGAAGCGGGGCTGGCCAAAGAGCTTCAGGTCCAGCAACGGGTAGGCAATGCGGCGCTGGCGGCGCACAAACGCCACGCCCGCCGCCAGGCCCAACGTCAAAGCCAGCCAGGTCGCGGGACCCAATTGGCCTTCCGCCGCCTGCTTGAGCGAGAACACGCCGCCCAGCACCGCCGCCATGGACAGCGCCACGCTGCCCAGGTCCAGCCGACCGGCCTGTGGGTCGCGGTATTCGGGCAGCAGGAAGGGACCGACCGAGAGCAACAACAACATCACCGGCACCGCGGCCCAGAAGATCGCCGGCCAGGCGAAATATTGCAGGATCACACCACCCACCAGCGGCCCGATGGCGCCGCCCACCGAGTAGCTGGAGATCCAGATGCCGATGGCCACGCGCCGTTCGCGCTCGTCGCGGAACATGTTGGAGATCAGCGAGAGCGTGGAGGGCGCCAGCGTCGCACCGGCGATGCCGAGCAGGGCGCGGGTGGCGATCAAGGCGTGGGCGGTGGTGGCCAAGGCCGCAGCCACCGAAGCAGCGGCGAAGGCAGCCGCGCCGATGAGCAGCATGCGCCGGCGTCCCAGCTTGTCGCCCAGCGTGCCCATGGTGATGAGAAAGCCCGCAACCATGAAACCGTAGATGTCGATGATCCACAGCAGCTGCGCCGCCGTGGGCCGCAGGTCGGCGCTGATGGCGGGCAAGGCCAGGTTGAGCACCGTGAGGTCCATGGCATAGACCAGACACGGCAATGCGATCACGCCCAAAGCGACCCATTCGCGGCGCGTGGCCTTGAGCGGTGCCATGGCAGACGGTTGCGGTGCAGCGGTCATGCGAAGAATCCCTGGCGTTCGTTGAGCGCGGCTTCCCACAACAACGCGGAAGCCTGTGCACCCACGACGATTGCAGGTCCTGTCTTTCGACTGCCTGCCAGGACCCGTTACAGGCCCAGCATGAGCTGGAGGTTTTGCACCGCAGCGCCGCTGGCGCCCTTGCCCAGGTTGTCCAGCCGCGCCACCACCAGGGCGTGGTGTGCCGCCTCGTTGCCGAACACGCGGATCTCCAGCTTGTTGGTGTCGTTCAAGGCCAGCGGGTCGAGCTTGCCGCTCTCGGTCGCCGGCTCGGCGCTCACCCAGTCGCTGCCGGCGTAGTGCTTCGCGTACACAGCATGCAGGTCGGCCAGGGTCGGTTGACCGGGCAAGGTGTCCAGGTGCAGTGGCAACTCGACCAGCATGCCCTGTTCGAAATTGCCCACCGCCGGGATGAAGATGGGGCGGCGCGTGAGGCCGGTGTAGGCCATGATTTCCGGGATGTGCTTGTGCTGCAGACCCAGCGCATAGAGTTCGTAGGCCGGCGCTTCGCCTTTCTGATAAGCCTCGATCATCGTGCGACCACCGCCTGAATAACCACTCACCGCCGGCAGACAGACCGGGTGATCGGCGGGCAGAACACCCGCATCGATCAGGGGACGCAGCATGGCGATGGCGCCGCTGGCGTAGCAGCCTGGATTGGCCACGCGGGTGGCGTTCACCACGGCCTGGCGCTGATCGGCTGCGAGTTCGGGAAAGCCGAACACCCAGCCCGGAGCCGTGCGGTGCGCCGTGGACGCGTCGATGATCTTGGGCCGGCGGCCGACCATCGCGTCGATCATGGCCACCGATTCGCGCGCTGCGTCATCGTGCAGGCACAGGATGACCAGATCCACCTGGGCCATGAGTTCGCGTTTGGCGGCCGGGTCCTTGCGGCGCTCGGGGGCGATGCTCACCACTTCGATGGCGGGCATGCGCTGCAACCGTTCGCGAATTTGAAGCCCGGTGGTACCGGCTTCGCCGTCGATGAAAACCTTGGCCATGGCCGGTCTGCCTTGTCAGTGAGGATTCAGGAGAGCCCCCGACAATCGGGGTGCCCAGCATGTTCGCCGTGCGCGATTTTGGTGCGATGCACCATGATACAGTTCTCGGTTGCTGATTTTCAGTGCCCGCTTTTCGACCCTCCGCTGCGGTCGGTCGACGATCCCTCTACCCATTCCTGAGAGAGCCCTCATGAAGATCCACGAATACCAAGGCAAGGAAATCTTGCGCCAGTTTGGTGTGCCGGTGCCCCGCGGCATCCCGGCTTTCACGGTGCAGGAGGCGGTCGAAGCCGCCCAAAAACTGGGCGGCCCTGTGTGGGTGGTCAAGGCCCAGATCCATGCCGGTGGCCGTGGCAAAGGTGGCGGCGTGAAAGTGGCCAAGACCATTGAAGACGTCAAGCGCATCTCGGGTGACATCTTGGGCATGCAGCTCAAAACCCACCAGACCGGCCCCGAAGGCCAGAAGGTGCGTCGCCTCTACATCGAAGACGGCGCCGACATCAAGAACGAACTGTATGTGTCGCTGGTCACCGACCGCGCGACCCAAAAGGTGGCGCTGATCGCTTCTAGCGAAGGCGGCATGGACATCGAGGAAGTGGCGCACTCCACGCCCGAGAAGATCATCACCGAGATGATCGATCCGCTGGCCGGCATCACCGAAGCACAGTCCCGCAAGGTGGCTGCAGCCATCGGCCTGACCGGCGCTTCCATCGACCAGGCCGTGGACATCTTTGCCAAGATCTACAAGTGCTACATGGACACCGACGCGTCGCTGGTGGAGATCAACCCGCTGAACTGCGATTCCAAGGGCAACCTGATGGCGCTGGATGCGAAGTTCAACTTCGACGCCAACGCGCTGTTCCGCCACCCCGAGATCGTCGCCTACCGCGATCTGGACGAAGAAGATCCGGCTGAAGTCGAGGCGTCCAAGTTCGACCTCGCCTACATCAGCCTGGACGGCAACATCGGCTGCCTGGTCAACGGTGCCGGTCTGGCCATGGCCACCATGGACACCATCAAGTTGTTCGGCGGCGAGCCGGCCAACTTCCTGGATGTGGGCGGTGGCGCCACCGCCGAGAAGGTCACCGAAGCCTTCAAGATCATGCTCAAGAACACCAAGGTCAAGGGCATCCTGGTCAACATCTTCGGCGGCATCATGAAGTGCGACACCATCGCCACCGGCGTGATCACCGCCTGCAAGGCGACCAACCTCAGCGTGCCGCTGGTGGTGCGCATGAAGGGCACCAACGAAGAGCTGGGCAAGAAGATGCTGGCCGAGTCCGGCCTGCCCATCATCGCGGCCGACACCATGGCCGAAGCCGCGACCAAGATCGTCGCTGCCGTTAAGTAATGACCTTGGGGACGGCCGCAAGCGCTGTCCTCAACTGACTAGGAAACACACCATGTCGATCTACATCAACAAAGACACCAAGGTCATCACCCAGGGCATCACCGGCAAGACCGGTCAGTTCCACACCGAGAAGTGCCAGGAATACGCGAACGGCAAGAACGCCTTCGTGGCCGGCGTGAACCCGAAGAAAGCCGGCGAGTCGATCTTCAACATCCCGATCTACGCCTCGGTCAAGGAAGCCGCTCAGCAGACCGGCGCCACCGTCTCGGTGATCTACGTGCCGCCCGCCGGCGCCGCTGCGGCCATCTGGGAAGCGGTTGAAGCCGACCTGGATCTCGCGATCTGCATCACCGAAGGCATTCCGGTCAAGGACATGCTGGAAGTGCGCAACCGCATGAAGGCCAAGGAAGCCGCCGGTGGCAAGAAAACCTTGCTGCTGGGCCCGAACTGCCCGGGCCTGATCACACCCGAAGAGATCAAGATCGGCATCATGCCCGGCCACATCCACCGCAAGGGCCGTATCGGCGTGGTCTCGCGCTCGGGCACGCTGACCTATGAAGCCGTGGCCATGCTGACCGAAGTGGGTCTGGGCCAGTCCAGTGCTGTCGGTATTGGTGGCGACCCCATCAACGGCCTGAAGCACATCGATGTGATGAAGGCTTTCAACGACGATCCCGACACCGACGCCGTGATCATGATCGGCGAGATCGGTGGCCCGGACGAAGCCGAGGCCGCGATGTGGTGCAAGGCGAACATGAAGAAGCCCATCGTCGGCTTCATCGCTGGTGTAACCGCCCCTCCCGGCAAGCGCATGGGTCACGCCGGCGCGCTGATTTCCGGTGGTGCCGACACGGCCGATGCCAAGCTCGCCATCATGGAAGAGTCGGGCTTCATCATCACGCGCAACCCGTCCGAACTGGGCAAGTTGCTCAAGGCGCAGCTGTAAAGCAGCCTGGGGCTGACGTGACAAAGGCAACGCTTGCGTTGCCTTTTTTTTCGTTCAAAGGTTGTGTGCGGCTTCAAACACACAGAAGTGCTTGCTCTGAAGACCGGCCGTGAAACAAAATGCTACATATTGGGTTCAATGCCAGCTGCTGACACCCGATGAGTCTTGCAGGGCCGCGTTTCCAGGCGTGCTCGACCGCCCGCATTGAAACCAACCCGGCCTTCTACCCTTGTCCACCAGCCCACGCCCGAACCGGCCCAAGCGCAAGCGCTCTTTGTGGCGCTCTGACGCAGCCATGGGGCTGGCCGTTGTTCTTGCGGCCGTCGCCTTGAATGCCGCCACGGATTTCTTCAGTGGTCTTGAGCGCCGCTTCTACGACCTGGCCAGCACGCAGACCAGCCGCGCGCCCAGCGACCGCATTGCGGTCATCGCCATCGATGACCAGAGCGTGGCCAACATCGGCCGCTGGCCCTGGCCGCGTGAGGTGCACGCCCAGCTGATCGACCAGCTCGGCGCGGCCGGTGCCAAAACCGTGGCGCACACCGCCTTTTTCTTCGAACCCCAGACCGATCGCGGCCTGGTGCAACTGCGCGAACTGCGTGGCCTGCTCGACGGGTCTCAGGCGGGCGGCGCGCCGCTGACCGATCTGGGCGACCAGGGCCGCCAGCGTCTGCTGGGATTCATCGGTCAGGCCGAACAGCAACTCGACTCCGATGCCCGCCTGGTGGCCAGCATGGCGGGCGCGGGCAGCGTGATCGTGCCCTCCGTGTTTGAGCTCGGCGAACCCCAGGGGCGCGTGGATCATCCTTTGCCAGCGTTTGCCCAACGCAGCGCCATCGCCGACAACTCGGCCTTCGGTGTGCCGGCCCTGCGCTCGCAGCAACCGCTGACCGCCATCGGCGAAGCGGCCCGTGCAGTGGGGCACCTCAACCAGCTGCCCGATGTGGACGGCTCGGTGCGACAAGAGGGTCTGCTGGTCCAGTTCGATGGTTTTGCCGTGCCTTCGATGGCGCTGGCCATTGCCGCCGACAGCCTGAACCTCACGGCGAAAGACATGCAGCTGTTGCCCGGCGAAGGCGTGCAGCTCGGGCGCAACGTGATCCCGACCGATGATGCGGCGCGCCTGCTGCCGCAGTTTTATCCCGACCGCGATGGCAAGCCGGCGTTTGCGGTGGACTCGTTCTACGACGTGCTCTCCGGCCGCATCCCCGCCAGCAAGTACGCCGACAAGATCGTCATCATCGGCGCCACTGCGGCGGGCGTTGGCACCTTGTTCACCACGCCCGTGTCGGCCGCCATGTCGCCCGCTGCCATCCTGGCCCACATCACCTCCAGCATCCTGAGCGGGCACCACATCGTGCAGCCGGTTTGGGGTGGCTACGCGGTGTTCGCGGCCTTGTTGCTGATCGCGGCTTACATCGTGTGGCTGCTGCCCCGGTTGTCGGCGGCGGCCGGGGCGGCGTGTACCGCGGCGCTGTTCGTCGCGTTGCTGGGTGCCGAGTTCGGTTTGTTGTCGGTAGCGGCCACCTGGCTGCAACTGGTGTTTCCGGCGGCACTTCTGCTCATCGGACACCTGGCTCTCACCACGCGCCGCTTCCTGGTCACCGAAGCGGGCAAGGCCAAATCGGACGAGGAGTCGGCCGAGACCAACCGCATGATGGGCTTGGCGCTGCAGGGCCAGGGGCAGCTTGACATGGCGTTTGACCGCATGCGCCGCGTGCCTTTCAGCGACGCGCTGATGGACAACCTCAAGCACCTCGCGCTGGACTTCGAGCGCAAACGACAGTTCAACAAAGCCGAGGCGGTGTACGAGCACATGGCCAAACTCGACCGCTTTGATGCCGATGTGCAGCGGCGCTTGAAGCGAGCGAAGAACCTGGCGGAAACGGTGGTGCTTGGTGGCGGTTCGTCGCACCCGGGCGGCACGCTGTTGCTGGACAACGGTGGCGTGGAGAAACCCATGCTCGGCCGCTACCAGGTGGAGAAAGAACTGGGCAAGGGCGCCATGGGCGTGGTCTACCAGGGACGCGACCCGAAGATCGGCCGCACGGTGGCCATCAAGACGCTGGCGCTGAGTGCCGAGTTCGAAGGCTCCGAGCTGGTGGACGTGCGCGAGCGCTTCTTCCGCGAGGCCGAAACCGCAGGCCGCCTGCAGCACCCCAACATCGTCACCATCTTCGATGCCGGCGAAGAGCACGACCTTGCCTTCATCGCCATGGAGTTCCTGCCAGGACGTGATCTTGTGGAGTACTCGCGCCTGGGCAATTTGTTGCCGGTGGCCACAGTCCTGAGCATTGGGGAACAGGTGGCGCTGGCGCTGGAACACGCCCACCGCCAGCAGGTGGTGCACCGCGACATCAAACCCGCCAACGTGATGTTCGATGCCGCGACGCAGTCGGTCAAGGTGACCGACTTCGGCATCGCGCGCATCACCGGGTCCAGCAAGACCAAAACCGGCATGGTGCTGGGAACGCCCAGCTTCATGTCGCCCGAGCAGCTCGCCGGCCTGCACGTGGACGGCCGGTCCGACCTCTATTCGCTGGGCGTGATGCTGTTCCAGCTGCTCACCGGCAGCCTGCCGCTCAAGGGCGACTCCATGGCCGCCTTGATGTACCAGATCGCCAACCAGCCTGCACCCAGCGTGCGCAGCTTGCGGCCCGAACTTTCGCAAGCCCTGGCCGACGTGCTGGAGCGCACCCTGGCCAAGTCGCCCGGCGATCGTTTCCAGACCGGAGCGGAATTGGCTGCCCAGCTGCGGCGCTGTGTGAATGCCGACGACGACGCGACATCTCCGGGTGTGCACACATCCGCAGCGAGTGAGAGCCCGTTTGAAGCCACGCACGCCTTCCCGCACGCATCGGAAAACGCCATGGCTGCCACCCTTGTCACGCCAGCGCCTCCTTCGTCGCGTGGGTCCTGAAAAGACAGCATCGTTCTGCGGGTATAACTTGAACTCTATGAATTTTGAGTATTTTTGTCTGACCGATCCGGGGCTGGTTCGGGACAACAACGAGGACTCCGTGTCGCTGGACGCAGAGAACCAGATTGCTGTCCTGGCCGACGGCATGGGCGGCTACAACGCGGGTGAGGTGGCGAGTGCCATGGCCACCACCTTCATCAAGACCGAGCTGGGTCGCTGGATGGCCGAGGGGGGCGTTGATGCCAGCGTGCGCGAGCTGCGCCGCGCGATGGAAATCTGCATCGACAACGCCAACCGCTCCATCTTCAACGCCGCCAACTCCAACCCGCAATACGCCGGCATGGGAACGACCCTGGTGATGGGTGTCTTCCTGGATGCGCGCGTCATGATCGGGCACGTGGGCGACTCGCGCTGCTACCGCTTGCGTGAGGGCAGTTTCGTGCAGATCACGCGCGACCACTCATTGCTGCAAGAGCAGATCGATGCCGGCCTGATTTCGCTGGAGCAGGCCCAGTACGCCACCCACAAAAACCTCGTGACCCGCGCGCTCGGCGTCGAAGACACGGTGTTGCTCGAAGTCAACGAATACCGCGTCGAAGACGAGGATCTCTACCTTTTTTGCTCGGACGGATTGAGCGACATGATGAGCGACGAGCGCATCGCCGCGATACTCATCACGGCCGGCACACTCGAAGAAAAAGCCCAGGCCCTGGTGGACGCAGCCAACGATGCCGGGGGGCGGGACAACATATCGGTGATACTGGCGTATGCTCGTTCCAAGCCGGTGCGCAAGGGATTGCTTTCGCGCATGCTGGGTAAGTGATTCAGTGTCAGACCAACAGATTTACAGGTTCCAGAGGAGTCGGCCATGCCGAAAATGATCGTTTCCATCGACGGTGTCGTCATCAAGGAAGTGCAGCTCACCAAAGACCGCACCACGCTAGGCCGCCGTCCGTACAACGACATCGTGATCGACAACCTGGCCGTCAGTGGTGAACACGCCGTCATGCAGATGTCTGGCATGGATGTGTTCCTCGAAGATCTCAACAGCACCAACGGCACCTACGTCAACGGCAAGGCGATCAAGAAGCAGCAGCTGCAAAGCGGCGACACGGTCGAGATCGGCAAGTACAAAATCAAGTTTGTGCACGAAGGCGCCAACGAGAGCCATGAGAAGACCATGGTGATCAGCGCAGGCGCGGTGGTTCCACCAGAGCCCACCGTGGCGATGGTGGTCGCCAATGCCGCCATCAAGGTCATGTCCGGCACGGCAGCCGGTCGCGAAGTGCCCCTGGTGAAAGTGGTCACCACCATCGGCAAGCCCGGCGTGGCGGTGGCCGCCATCACCCGCCGTCCCCACGGCTTTGTGGTGGCCATGGTCGAAGGTGTGCAAAAACCCACCATCAACGGCAACCCCATCGGCACCGACGCGGTGAATCTGCGCCACGGTGACATGCTGGAGCTCGCTGGCACCAAGATGCAGTTCGTGCAGCAGTAATCCTGCCCGGCCTCCCGTCTTCACGAACCCCGGCGGCGCCTGACCATCTCGGTCGCAGGCCATCCGCCCAGCTCCCCATGCCGCAGACACTGAAACAGCGCAGTCTGCGCGCGCTGGTTTTGCTCGTTCCGCTTGTGCTGGCGGTTTTGCACGCTCTGGGCATCGTCCCGACCAGCGCGCTTCACCGACTCGACGACGCTGCTTACGACGTCCGCCTGAGCGCCACCATGCCGGGCACGTTGGAGCCGCGGGTGGTGATTGTCGACATCGACTCCCAAAGCCTCGCGGCCATCGGCCCCTGGCCCTGGCCGCGCGCACAGCTCGCGCGCCTGGTGGACACGCTGTTCGAGCAGCAGAACATTGCTGTGCTCGGCTTCGACATCGTGTTTCCCCAGCCCGACCCCCAAGCCGGCGGTGACGCCGCATTGGCCGATGCGCTGCGCAATCGCCCCGTGGTGCTGGGTTACTTCTTCAGCAACGTTCCCGGCGCCAGCAACAAGGGGGTGCTGCCGGCGCCGGTGATGGGTGGCGAGGTGCTCCACGGTCGGCCGGTGCGCATCACCCGCTGGGACACGTTCGAGTCCAACTTGCTCGAACTTGCCCTGGCCGCACCCAGTGCCGGCGCGTTCAACGCTTTGCCCGACCGCGACGGTGTGGTGCGTTCCGTGCCCGTGCTGGCCGAGTACCGCGGCCAGACCTACGAGTCACTGGCGCTGGCCGTTTTCCGTCGCGTGCTGGGCTCGCCGCGGGTGGAGCCCGGTTTTGCGACCGGGGTCATGATGAGCCGCCGCCTCAGTGGCCTGGAGAGCCTGCGCCTGCAGCACGATGGCCAGACCCTTGCCATCTCTGTGGACGAACGCGTGTCGGCCTTGGTGCCCTACCGCGGACGCGGTGGCCCGCACGGCGGATCGTTCACTTACATCTCGGCCATCGATCTCCTGTCGGGGCGCATTCCCACGGCGCAACTCCAGGGCAAGATCGTGTTGATGGGTACCACCGCCCCGGGTCTGGACGACTTGCGCCTCACGCCAGTGGGTGCCCACTACCCTGGCGTTGAAGCCCATGCCAACCTGATTGCCGGTTTGCTCGATGGGCATTTGCCGGTGAAGCCCGATTACGCACTGGGCTACGAACTGGTGGTCCTGGTGGCGTCCAGCCTTTTGCTCGTGCTGCTGCTGCCGAGCCTGGGCTTGTGGCCGGGCGCAGCCCTCAGCGCAACACTCCTTGTGATGGTGATCGGGCTCAACAGTTGGCTGCACATGCGCCATGGTTTGGTGCTGCCATTGGCAGGCTCCGTGGTGATGATCCTGCTCACGGCCTTGCTCGGCCTGGCCAGCCGGCGGATTGCCATGGGGCGCGACCAGCGCAGCGCAGACTGGCCCAAGGCGGTGAACCCGGCCGCGTTGCGAGCCATCTATGGTGTGAACCAGATCGCCACCGAAGAAAACCGGTTGCGCCAGCCTGGGTGGGTCTGGCAAGAGCTCGATCGCCTGCGACTCGGACCTGGCGATCCGCCCTTGCCCATCTACACCCCGCTGAGCACGAGCGGCGAGCTGACCACCGAGCTGCGCGACGAGCTGCGCCTGTGGCAACAAGCCCTGCGCGCCTGGCGCGCGCAAGACTGGGATGCGTGCGATGTCCATCTGCTCAACCTGCAGCGCCAAAATGCCAAAAAAGTCCTTTACCGCGTTTATGTGGACAGAGTAGCCTCACGCAGGTTGTTGCCCCTCGATCCTGCCTGGGACGGCGCAACACCCATCGAATCGATGCAAGCCCCGCAACCCCGGACCGGCTCCACCGGCCACACCATGTCAAAGAGTCCATGAGAGTCCGCGTGCTGGGGTGCTCCGGAGCCATAGCCCATGGCTGCCGCACCACCTCGTTCCTGCTCGACCACGACGTGCTGATCGACGCAGGCACCGGTGTGGGCGATCTCACCCTGGACGAAATGGCGCAGATCGACCACGTGCTGCTCACGCATTCGCACCTGGACCACGTGGCTTCGCTTCCGCTCATGCTCGACGCCGTGGCGGCGCGCAGACTCTCGGCCGGCGCACAGCCTTTGCAGGTGCACGCCCTGCCCGGCACCATTGCTGCCCTCAAGGCCCACATCTTCAACAACCTGATCTGGCCCGACTTTTCCGCCATCCCCAGCGCCGAGCGCCCCCTCATGCGCTTTGTGCCCATTGCGGTGGGCGAGGTGCTGCAAGTGTGCGGCAAGTCGGTTGAAGTGCTGCCCGCCGTGCACACCGTGCCCGCGGTCGGTTTTGCTGCCAACACGCCGTCGGGCCATTGGGTGTTCAGCGGCGACACCGGGCGCAATCCGGCATTCTGGCAACGCGTCAATCAGTTGCCCGTGGCTCTGCTGGTGATCGAAACCGCCTTCAGCGACCGCGAAGAAGCCCTGGCCCAGCGCAGCCTGCACCTGGCGCCAAGCCTGCTCGCCGAAGAGCTGGCACAGATCGACCCCAGCCAGCATTACCCCATCTACATCACCCACACCAAGCCCGCCGAAACCGGCCTGATCATGGACGAGATCCGCCGCTTCGACGACGTCCCGCATGGCGAAGGCAACGCGCACCACGACATCCGCTGGCTCAGCGCAGGCCAGAGCTTCGAGCTCTGACAAGGGCAGGAATTGGGTGACAAAAACGGTCGAGGACGACCGGGGTGACAAAAAATGTCGGCCCACAACCGACTCAGATGTCACAAACCGTCACTGTGAGCCGGTGAAGCGTGAAATAGGCCGCGAAAAACACCCCAGTTCCAGTTGGCACGCCGTCTGCTCATAGACATGCGTACCCAACCCAACCCCCAAGGAGTTTTTTCCATGAAGCGTTCCATGCAAAAAGGTTTCACCCTGATCGAACTGATGATCGTGGTGGCTATCATCGGTATTCTGGCTGCTGTGGCGCTGCCTGCTTACCAAGACTACACGGTGCGTGCTCGCGTATCCGAAGGCTTGGTTGGCGCTTCTGCCGCGAAGGTTAACGTGCAGGATGTGTTGGCGTCTGGTATTCCAACGGCATCTGGGTACGCACTGGGCTACACCGTCCCGTCTGCAACGCGCAACGTCGGAAGTATCGCCATTACGCCAGCTACTGGTGTGATCACGATCAACACCACCCAAGCTGCCGGCGGGGGATCGCTCATCCTCACGCCTCACGCACCCGCTGGTTCTGGACTTCCCGACGCAACGGCCGCGTTTACCCCACCGGCTCAATCTGTAGCTTGGCGCTGTATGGCAGCTGGTGCCACTGCTGGCAGCTTCACCGGCGCAGCCGCTGGAACGCTTCCAGCACGCTTCGCTCCTGCAGAGTGCAAGTAAACTTTGTTGGATAGTCAAGGAGCGCTTCGGCGCTCCTTTTTTTTGTCTGAGACTGTCATGTCAATATCTGCAAGACTACGAGCCGCCAGCGTGGTTGCCTCTGTGCATTTCTGCATCAGCCTTGTGGTGGTTCTTGGTGTTGCCGCGTATGTGGTCTTGATGTGGTTTCCCAATGGGCTCTTCCAACTGACCGGTGGTCTGGGGCTTTTTGTGGTCCTGATGTTGGTGGATTTGGTCTGTGGTCCAGGGCTTACGCTGGTTCTCTTCGACCCTCGCAAATCCAGCCTCAAGTGGCGTATTGATATTGCGTTGATTGTCGTGGTTCAGCTTGTGGCGCTTGGTTACGGGGTAGCCCAGATCGCAAAGACTCGACCCGTTTATCTCGCTTATGAAAGTGATCGCTTCCGCGTGGTTCAGGCTCTGGATGTTGACATGACGCGAATAAAAGAAGCGCCTACCCAACTGCAATCGCTCTCTTGGAATGGGCCACGGCCGTTGGGCGTGCGCCTCTCGGACCCGACCGACCCCACCTTTTTGAACAGCGTTCAGGAATCGATTCAGGGTTTCCACCCCGCCTTTCGCCCTTCTCGATGGCTCGCTTTCGATTCGCAAGCCAGTCGAGTGCTTGCATCCGCCAAGCCACTTGCCGAGCTTGAGCGCAAAGCAGCCACGCCGACAGATGTACTTTCACAAGCGGTTGCCGCGACAGGCTTGCCCAAAGCCCGCGTGGGTTACCTTCCATTGGTTCGCGACCTCAATACCTCGTGGATTGTTCTGGTGGACCTGCAATCCGCACAACCGGTGGGATGGGCTCCAATTGATGGTTGGTAACCAGATGAGGTCACCCTTTTCCGCTCGACCATGAACGCTACAGACCCATTCCCAGTCGAATCAAGAGTTGACCCATCGACTGGGCAACGTGCTTTGCAGGTTGTAGCCGCGCTCGTGGTTGCTGCTCCGTGGTTCTGGCCCATCTTGGCAGGCCCTCTGCCTGCGATGTTGCCAGACCTTTTTGCCTGGACTTGTGGCGCGCTGCTTCTCGGCCTGTTTCCATGGATCCGGGGTGATTTTGGTCGCGTCGTTTCATGGGGTCTTGTCATTGCGGCAGTCGGGAGCTCACTGCTGGCTCTGATTCAATACTTTGACTACGACGAACTTTTCGGACTCTGGGTTGCTTCCACCCCCCCGGGGTACGTGACGGCGAATGTGCATCAGACCAACATGCTGGCGACGCTGCTGGCGTCTGGTTTGTGGGCCCTGTGGTATCTGACAAGGACACGTCATATTGCCATGAATCTGGCCAACGCTCTCGGGGCGCTTGTCCTGACAGGCATTGCTGCAACAGCGTCACGAACCGGCATGGTTCAACTGGTCCTGCTGTGTGGGGTCGTCATTTTCTGGAGCCCTTCGCAACGAAGGTTTCATGCAATAGCCGCCGTGATGCTGGCTGCGTTTTACCTTTCTATTGCGCAGCTCTTACCCTGGATTCTGGAAGTCTTGCGCGGAATCACCATCGATCGCAACCTGTTGGGTCGTTTCAGCGGTGACATCGGATGCACCAGCCGCAGGGTGGTGTGGGACAACGTGCTTCAGTTGATCAGTCTGAAGCCATGGTTGGGTTGGGGAACTGGCGAGTTGATGTACGCGCAATACATCACTCCATTCGAAGGTGTGCGCTACTGCGAAAAAATGTCCAATGCGCACAATCTTTTTCTTCAGATCGCAGTAACGATGGGTGTACCTTTTGCCCTACTTTGTGTGGGCTTGGCTGCGGCAGCTTTTTTCAAAGTGAAACTGTGGAGCGCTGTCGATCCTAGGCAGCAGCTTGGCTGGGGTATCTTGCTGGCCATCGGCTTTCACAGCATGTTGGAGTATCCGATATGGTTTGGCGTCTTTCAGATTCTGGCGCTCCAAGCATTTCTATTGGTGGTGTTGGATCAAAAGGGACAGTTTCCCAACACGCACAAAGACTTCGTGAAGCAGCACAAACCGCAAGGTTGGCTCGCAGCCTCTTTCGTCCTTCTGACTTTGTTGTCACTGCTCTCCTGGGACTACTTGAAGGTCAGTCAGCTTTATCTTCCCCCTCAATGGCGATTGGCTCATTACAAGGAAGACACGCTTAACCGCACCCGCGACACCGTCCTCTTCAAGGCGCACGTTTTGATCGCGCAGGTCGTGACGACACCGGCCACACCAGAAAACGCGGAGAGGTTGCTGGCCGCAGCCCTGGAATCGCTGCGAACAGCGCCTGATCCGCGGGTCATCAAACAAGTTATTGCTGCGGCGTCGATGGCTGGGAGGCAAGATTTGGTGGGGCTTCATGCAGCACGTTTTGAAGCGGCGTGGCCAAAAGATTACGCTGAATGGCGGGCCACCCAACCGGGAGTTGACCCCATTCAACCGTCTAACTAGGCGCCTGTTGCGAGCATCACCTAGCGCTGAATTGCCCGCTCTTCCCCCCCACTTTTTCCATCAACCTTACCCCCCCAATCACCATCCCCCGGTCCACCGCCTTGCACATGTCATAAATCGTGAGCAGGGCCACCGACACGGCTGACAGGGCTTCCATCTCCACCCCGGTCTGACCCGTGCATTCGGCTGTGGCGCGGCAGAGCACGCTGTGGGTGTCGGACTCAATTTCGAATTCCACCGCCACGCGGGTCAGTGCGATTGGGTGGCACAGGGGGATGAGGTCGCTGGTCTTTTTGGCGGCTTGAATGCCGGCGATGCGGGCGATGCCGAGCACGTCGCCTTTTTGCGCCGATCCGGAGCGGATCAGCGCCAAGGTGGCGGGCAGCATGGTGATGCGGCCTTCGGTCACCGCGACGCGGCGGGTGTTGGCCTTGTCGCCCACGTCGACCATGTGGGCCTGGCCTTGCGCGTCAAAGTGGGTGAGCGGGCTGGCGGCGGCGTCTGCGGGGGGCTGGTTTGTAACGGGCATCGGGTGTGTTTTGCGTGGGCTTGACTGAACCGTGGCGGCTTGGCGGCATCATACGGCGATGCGTTTCAATCCCTCGCCCGCTGCGTTGAAGTCTTCCCACCCTGTGCGCCGACCCGTGTCGTGGGCCTGCGCGGTGGTGGTGGCGGCCTCGACGTGGTTGCCGGTATCGCTGTCCAATGCCCAGGTGGTGTCCGATCCCGCGAACACATCGGCGTTGCCCAGCCTCGGTGGCGGGGATGGCATCTCGATCTCGGCGGAGCGCCGGCTGGGCGACCGCATCGCGCGCTCCATCTACCAAGACCCGGACTACCTTGACGACCCCTTGCTGGTCGACTATTTGCAGTCGCTTTGGCAGCCGCTGCTGGGCTCGGCGCGCGCGCGGGGTGACGTGCCGCCCGAGCTGGCCGAGCGCATGGCCTGGGAGTTGATGATCTCGCGCGAGCGCACGGTCAATGCGTTTGCTTTGCCGGGCGGCTACCTGGGGGTGAACCTCGGTTTGCTGGCGGTGACCGAGCGGCCCGAAGAGGTGGCCTCTGTGCTGGCGCACGAGCTCAGCCACGTGTCGCAGCGGCACGTTGCGCGGCTGATGTCGCGCGAGGAGCGCATGGCGCCCTGGATGATGGGCGCGATGATCCTGGGCGCTCTGGCGGCCGGGTCCAACGCGCAAGTGGCCAGTGCGGCCATCGCGGGCAGCACGGCGGCCGCTGCCCAGAACCAGCTGAATTTCTCGCGCGACATGGAGCGCGAGGCCGACCGCGTGGGTTTTGGGGTGCTCTCGGGCGCGGGGTTTGACGCCCAGGGGTTCGTGAGCATGTTCGACAAGTTGCAACAGGCCTCGCGCCTGAACGACGACGGCGCGTTTCCCTACCTTCGCAGCCACCCGCTGAGCGGTGAGCGCATTGCCGACATGCGCGCGCGGCTGCCACAGGGCCCCGTGGCCACCAGCCCGCCGCCCGCGGCCAACCAAGCCACTCCTGCAACGCAGGCGCCTTCAGGTCTCAATTTGGACCTGCCGAGCGTTCGCACAGGCGCCACGGGCGCGCCCACCGCCATCGGTCGACCCGGCCCGAGCGTCGAGGTGCACACGCTCATGTCGTCGCGCGCCCGCGTGCTGGCCGAAAATGGTCCCGACCGCATGCGCAGCTGGCTGCAAGTGGGACAGGGGTCCAGCGCCAAACCGGGTGAACGCTACGCGGCTGCCCTGTCTGCGCTGCGGCTGGGCCAGCGGGACAAGGCTTTGGAGTTGGCGCAAAAGCTGCGCGACATCGTGGCACCCGACGCGCGCTTTGCAGCCGACGCCTTGATGCTGGAGCTGCTGCTCTCGCCCTCCACCAGTCCGGCCACACCCGCGCAGACCGCCTTGCTGGCTGAACTGCGCGACCGGTCTCTGGCGGGCGCGTCGCGTGCTGCTGTCATGCTCGGCGCGCAGGCAGCGATTGCCTCGGGTCAACCGCAGCGCGCCGTGAGCCGGCTGCAAAGCTGGGTGGTGCTGCAGCCACGCGATGCGCTGGCCTGGCAGACCCTGGCGCGGGCCTATCAGGTGCAAGGGCAGCCGTTGCGGGCGGTGCGGGCCGAGGCCGAGGCGCGCGCTGCGCACCTCGACTACGCGGGTGCGGTGGACCGTTTCCGGGCAGCGCAATCCCTGCCCGCAGCCGAGCGCAGCGCCGACTCGATGGAGATGGCCATCGTCGACAGCCGTCGGCGCGATGTGGAGGCGCTGTTGCGCGAGAGCGTGAAAGAGGACGAAGCCAACAAGCGCTGAGAGCCACCAGCGACCCGCGCAGGGGCTCGCTCAGAGAACAACTTTGACCGCTGCGTCCACCACCAGCATGAGCGCCGAGTAGATCAGCGAGCCCAGCATGGCGGCCCAGAAGCCGTTGACGCCAAAGCCGTCCATGAGACTGGCGGCACCCCAGAACAGCAACGCGTTGATCACGAAGAGGAACAGGCCCAGCGTGATCACCGTCACCGGCAGCGTGAGGATCACGAGCACCGGGCGCAGCACCACGTTGAACAGACCGATCACCGCCGCGGCAATGAGCGCAGCGGTGAAGCTCTGGATCTGCACACCCGGGTACAGGTAGGCCACCAGCAACAGGGCGCAGGCTGCGAGCAGCCACTTGAGGAGGAGTTTCACGTGGTCAGCGCTCGGGTGGTCAGTGTGCCGGCGCGGCTTTGGCCTGACGCGACGCCACGTACTTGCCGATGACCAGCACGATCAGGGCGCCAGCGACCGATGCGCCGTACTTGACCATGTCGTTCTGCGGCAGCTTGAGCATCCACTGCCACTTGTCCGGGTTGGCCAGCACCGGGTCGGACACCAGCATGCCGCCCGCGATCCAGCCCAGCAGCATGCCGCCGGCGGTGATGATCATCGGGAAACGTGCCATCAGCTTGATGACCAGCTGGCTGCCCCAGACGATGATCGGGATGGAGATCAAGAGACCCAGCACGACCAGCAGCATCTGGTGTTCGCCCGCGTTTTGCGCGGCACCGGCGATGGCGATCACGTTGTCCACGCTCATCACCAGGTCGGCCACGATGATGGTCTTGATGGCGGCCAGCAGCTTGTCGCTGGTGGCCAGATCGCCATGGCCTTCTTCGTCGGGCGCGAGCAGCTTCACGCCGATCCACACCAGCAGCAGCGCGCCGATGAACTTGAGCCACGGCAGTGCCAGCAGCGTCATGGCGAAGAAGATCAGGATCACACGCAGGATGATGGCGCCAGCGGTGCCCCAGATGATGCCCTTGGTGCGTTGCGCGGGAGGCAGCTTGCGGCAGGCCAGCGCGATGACCACCGCGTTGTCGCCGCCGAGCAGGATGTCGATCATGATGATCTGCCCGAGGGCGACCCAGAACGCAGGCGAAGTCAGGAAATCCATAAATTCCTCGTTGTCGTGTGTACAAAAGAGCCGGTCGTGAGGCCTCTCATGGTCGACCGGCGCTGTCGTTCTCGCCTGCGGGCGCTGCTGCGCTTGCAAAGGGAGGACAGTGCCTTGATCGACCCGCGGTGAGCCCATCAAAGGTCTTGCTCGACCGGGTGACTGGGTCACCAGGCCCGGGTTGCCGGAAGCCGGGGCTTCGTATTGACGACAAACCGAATGTCCGGCGCTGCGGGGCACATGGCCTTGGGCGCTGGAGCGGAGAGCTACTCCCCTTCGAAGCCCGCGATTGTACTGGCCTGGGCTGCTTTGCCGCGATACGCAGTTCCCACAGCGCCCGCGGCGCCATCGCCCACATGGGCTCGGCGCCGGGGCCGATCTGGCTATGATCGGCCTCCCTCAAGAGACCCACCATGGCCGGCATCCACATCACCGACATCGAAGCCGCGATCAATTTCTGGCGCGAGCGCGCGCCCTCGCCCGACGGTGTGGCCCTGCCCAAGCCGACGCGAGCGCTGGCAGAGGTGTATGCCCTGATGGTGTATTTCCACGAGACCGAAGCCGACGAAGCCACACTGCCGGCCGCTGCGCGCGAGGCTTGGCTGGCGTGGTACGACACCACACCCGACACACCGTGCATCGCGATTTGCTCCACCAGCCAGGGGGATGAGGTGTGCAAGGGCTGCGGCCGACTCTTTGACGAGGTGCAGCGCTGGACCGAGATGTCGCCCGGTGAAAAGCGCGCCACCTGGCGGCGCATCACGATTGAAGACGACGCGTGGCGATTCAACCGCTACGCGGAACGGGCGCGTTGAATCAGGGTCAGGTGAACCGAGCTCAGACCCGCTTGGCCAGTTCCGCAGCCTTGCCGGTGTAACTGCCCGGCGTCATTGCAAGCAGCCGCTCTTTTTCCGACTCGGGAATTTCCAGGCTTCGAATGAGCCCATGCAGGGCTTCGGCGGTCACGGTCTTGCCGCGCGTGACTTCCTTGAGCTTCTCGTAGGCGCCCGACACACCGTAGCGGCGCATCACCGTCTGGATCGGCTCGGCCAGCACTTCCCAAGCGTTGTCGAGGTCGTCGGCCAGTGCTTCTTCGTTGATCTCCAGCTTGCCCAGGCCCAGCCCCATGGCGTGGTAGGCCAGCACCGCGTAACCCAGGGCCACGCCCATGTTGCGCAGCACGGTGGAGTCGGTCAGGTCGCGCTGCCAGCGGCTGATGGGCAGCTTTTCGCTGAGGTGGCGCAGGAGCGCGTTCGACAGGCCCAGGTTGCCTTCGGCGTTTTCGAAGTCGATCGGGTTGACCTTGTGCGGCATGGTCGACGAGCCGATTTCGCCGGCCTTCAAGCGCTGCTTGAAGTAACCCAGGCTCACATAGCCCCAGATGTCGCGCGAGAGGTCGATCAAGATGGTGTTCGTGCGCGCGATCGCATCGAACAGCTCGGCCATGTAGTCGTGCGGCTCGATCTGGATGCTGTAGGGCTGGAAGACCAGGCCCAGGCCGAGCGGCTCGGGCTGTTCGATCACGTTGCGGCTGAACGCCTCCCAGTCGAAGTCGGGCCAGGCGCTCAGGTGGGCGTTGTAGTTGCCCACCGCGCCGTTCATCTTGCCCAGCAGTTTCACGCTGGCGATCTTTTCGCGCGCGGCGGCCAGGCGCACCACCACGTTGGCGATTTCTTTGCCCACCGTGGTGGGGCTGGCGGTCTGGCCGTGGGTGCGGCTGAGCATGGGCACAGCGGCAAACGCGTGGGCCATTTCGCGCAGCTTGTTGATGACCGCGTCCAGCGAAGGCAGCAGCACCGCGTCGCGCCCGCCTTTGAGTTGCAGCGCGTGGCTGGTGTTGTTGATGTCTTCGCTGGTGCAGGCGAAGTGCACGAACTCGGCGGCCTTCTCCAGCTCGGGGCGGGCTTCGAAGCGCGACTTGATCCAGTACTCGACCGCCTTCACGTCGTGGTTGGTGATCTTCTCGATGTCCTTGATGGCCTGGCCATCGGCTTCGCTGAAGTTCTTCACCAGGCCCATGAGGTAGGTGCGGGCGCCGGGCGAGAGCGGCTTGAACTCGGCCAGCCCGGCATCGGACAAGGCGATGAACCAGGCAATTTCAACCTGCACGCGGCGGTGCATGTAACCCAGCTCGCTCATGAAAGGGCGCAGCTGGCCCAGGCGGCCGGCGTAGCGACCGTCCAGCGGGGACAGGGCGGAAATGGGGGACAGGGCCGCAGTTGGGGCGGCGGCAGAGGGCGTGGAGGCGGAAGCCGATGGGGTGGTGGGGCGCATCCGGCGATTGTAGGAGGCGGGGCTTTCCAACGGTCCTGTCAGTCGGACCGAAGGCCGGGCTGGCTAAAATCGACTTCCCACGGGCAACCGTCTTCACCCATCCGTCCTTCATGAAACTCATCGGCGCCATCACCAGCCCCTACGTTCGCAAAGTGCGCGTCGTCATGGCCGAGAAAAAGCTGGACTACCACTTCATCCTGGAAGACGTCTGGTCGGCCGACACGCAGATCACCACCTCCAACCCGCTGGGCAAGGTGCCCTGCCTGGTCATGGAAGGCGGCGAAGCGGTGTTTGACTCGCGCGTGATCGTGGAATACCTCGACACGCTCTCACCAGTGGGCAAACTGATCCCGTCGCAAGGCCGCGAACGCGCCGAGGTGAAAACCTGGGAAGCGCTGGCCGACGGTGTGCTGGATGCAGCCGTGCTGGCGCGCCTGGAATCCACCTGGGCCGGGCGCACCGACCAGCAGCGCAGCGCCGCCTGGATCGACCGCCAACTGGCCAAGATCGACGCCAGCCTGAAAAGCATGAGCCAGGGCCTGGGCGAAAAGCCCTTTTGCTCGGGCATCCATTTCAGCCTGTCCGACGTGGCCGTGGGCTGCGCGCTGGGCTACCTCGATTTCCGCTTTCCGGTGATCGACTGGCGCACGCTGTACCCCAACCTCGCGCGCCTGAGCGAAAAACTCAACCAGCGCCCGAGCTTCGTCGACACGAAACCTGATTGACCCCCCGCGCCGCGCCTGCGGCGCGTCACCCCCCAGGGGGCGAAGCCTGCGGCCTGGCAAAGCCAGTTCCGCGGCATCCTGAAATGGGTCACGCGCTCCGGTGAATTACGCTCAGCTGTTGGCGCGCTGTTTGAGCCAGCGCATGAAACTGCCCACCACGGGCAGTTTTTCGTAGAGCTCTTCCGCCGCGTCCCAGTAATCGCGGTGATCGCTGATCAAGCCGTCGGCCGTCAACACCAGATGCGAGCCACCACGCACGACCTGTTCGGTGGTGGTGTCGAAGCGCTTGAAGCGGAAGCGGAACTCCCACACCAGAAAACACTGCGTGCCGTCCACCATGCGGCTGGTGACCACAAAGCGTGGGCCGTGCAGGCTCTCGAACATGTGCGCAAAGACCTGCTGGATCGCGGGCACACCGTGCACCTCGTTGAACGGGTCCTTGAAGCGCGCGTCGGTCGCATAGAACTCACCCATGCGAGCCACCGACTGCGGCGAGATCGCCTCGAAGTAAGCGCAGAGGCGGTCCACCGCCGCGCGGATGTCCATGCTCACAAGCCAGTGGCGCGGCGCACCGCGGGAAAGTAGGCGCGGTAGGGCAGCAGGCGCATGAGCTTCATCCAGCGCGTGAAGCGCTTGGGGTAGTGCACCTCGAATACGCCCCGGCCCCAGTCGTCGATCATGGCTTGCGCGGCCTGCGGCGGTGTGATCAGCGCGGGCATGGTGAAGTCGTTCTGCGCCGTCAGCGGCGTCTGTACAAAGCCGGGGTGCACCACGCTCACGCCCACGCCCAGCGGTCCCAGATCGAGGTAGAGGTTTTCGGCCAGGTTGGTGAGCGCAGCCTTGGTCGGGCCGTAGGCCAGGCTCTTGGGCAAGCCGCGGAAACCCGCCACGCTGCTGATGAGGCTGATGTGGCCTTGGCCGCGCGCGCTCATGGCGGGCACCACCGCGTCGAGCACGTGCAGCGCACCCACGTAGTTGATGTCCAGGTGGCGCTTCAGGTCGGCCATGTCCATCTCGGTGGCGCGCATCTCGCGGTAGTGGCCGGCGCAGTACACCACCAGATCCAGCGGGCCCTGGGCCAGGATCTCGCGGGTGGTGGCGGTGACCGCTTCCGCATCGGTCACGTCCAGTGGCCAGGCCTGTGCGGTCATGCCGTGTTGCGGCGGGTGGTTCAGCACGAAGCGGTCCAGTGCTTCGCGGCTGCGTGCCGACACCAGCACCTGTGCGCCCCGCGCATGCAGGGCCGAGGCGGTGGCTTCACCAATGCCGCTGGAGGCCCCCACCAGCCACACGCGCAGGCCGCGCCAGTCGGTGATGGGTGGGTTCATGGGCTTGAAGAGCGAGAACCCGCGCGGCGCAGCAGCAACAGGGGTCACGTGCGTCGGCGCTTCGACGAAGGCGTGAGGCGTGCTCATGACGCACGCTTCACGAACGACAGCGTGACTTCACCGAGGCGCACACCGAACTTGCTCATTTCGGCCTTGTTGAGCATCACACGCGAATCCATCAGGTACATCCAGTCGTCGAACTGCACTTCGTAGGTTTTGCCGTCCACCGGCAACAGCAGCGTGTAGCCCCAGCGAAACGCGTTGCCCTTTTGTTCGCCCAGCGCGGTGCCCACCACATCGTCGGCCGTGCCGCTGAAGCGGCCGTTGCCCAGGTGCTTCATGCGCCAGATGCGTTTGCCGGTGGTGCCGTCGCTGTAGTTGAAGGTCTCGTCCAACACGCCGTCGTCGCCGTTCCAGGTGCAGACCATCACCACGGTGAAGCGTTTCACCACCGCACCCGAGCGGTCGGTGAACACGCCGTACGCGTCCAGCGTGCCGTTGAAATAGGTGCGCAGATCGAGCAGCGGTTTTTCGCTCGCGTACTGGCCGATCTGCGGACCGGCGCAGCCCGTGAGGGCAGCTGCGGAGGTGATGCCGGCGGCGAGCAAGAGTCGTCTTTGCATGGTGGAGTCTCAGGAAGGGATGGAGGTTTGCGGGACGAGGCCAGCGCGTTCGGGCCGGATCACGAGCGCATAAAGCGCGCCGCCGGCCAGCAGCTTGAGCACACAGGGCAGCAGGCAGTAAGCGATGGTCAGGGTCTGCAGCGCGGCCGGGTCGCGCGCGCCCGGCTCGTAGCCGAACAGCGCGAGCAGCGGCAGGGCCAGCCCGGCGGCCAGCGCCAGGTTGAGCTTGGTGGCGAAGCTCCACCAGCCGAAGTAAGCGCCCTCGCGCTGGCCACGTTCACCCAGCTGACCAATGAGGCCAGCCAACATGGCGCTGGGCAGAGTGAGGTCGGTGCCCAGGGCGATGCCGGAGAGCGCACAAACGATGAGGAAAGGCACCACGTCGCCCGCGCCCAGCGTGGCGGCCCAGATGAACACCACCACGGCCAGCGCCATGCCCACCAGCCAGGTGCGCGCGAGACCGATGCGCGCCACCAGCCGCACCCACAGCGGAATGGAGAGCGCCGCGCACAGGAAATAGGTGGCGAGGAACGCGGGCTCCACCGAAGGCGAAGCCTGCAGCCGGTCTTGCACGAAGAAGAGCACCAGCGTGGCGGGCACGGCGCTGGCGGTGCCGTTGATGACGAAGACGGCGAGCAGGCGCAGGAAGGCGGGTTGGCGCAAGGGCGATGGGCCCAGGCGCAGGGTCGGCCCTGTGGGTTTGAGCGCAATGGGCGTGGCCGATCGGCTCCAGGCCCACCAGCCCAACGTGAGCAAGACGGCGAAGGTGGACACGGTGGCGCCCAGGCCCAGTGTGGCCGGCAGCACGGCGGCGATCAACACGCCCAGCAGCGACAAGCCTTCGCGCCACGCGACCACGCGACTGCGCTGCGCCTCGTTGCCGCCCAGGCGCGCGCCCCACGACTGGTGCGCCACCGCCACCACGCTGTAGGCGGTGTAGGTGATGGCCATCAGCAGCCCGGCCCAGGACAGCAGCACGGTGGTGCCGGCTTCGCGCACCGCAGCGGGTGGAAACAGCAGACCCCACAGGCCGAGTGCCAGCACCACCGCCGCCACGGCCGAGGCGCCGAGCACGGCGGCAATCGAGCGTGCGAAGAGACGGTCGCACCAGCGGCCAATGATCGGGTCGAGCACCGCGTCCACCAGCCGCGCGGCCAGCAACACCAGGCCCAGCAAGGCCAACGGTGCGCCGAACTCACGCGCGTAGTGGTTGGGCAGGATCACATACAGCGGCAGCGCCACGAACGCCAGCGGCAGGCCGAGCAAGCCGTAGCTCAGGCCCCGGCGCCAGGCACCCGCACCCACAAAGCGCGCAGCCGGTTCCTGGGCTGAGGCCGGCGCCAGGCTCATCGCGCTGTTCCGCCGATGCTCTGCACCAGCGTCTCGCGCATGCGCGGCTGCGAGGTCTTGGGCGAGAGCCAGATGCCGAAGAACAGGCGGGAAAACGCGTCGTCCGCCACCTCGCCGAGCAGCTTGCCGTTCAAGTAGAAACGCGCGCCGCTGCCGGGCACGTGCACGCCGGTGATGCGGTCGCCGCGCTTCACGTCGGGGAACAGGTTGCTCATGGCCTGCGTCCAGCGCGTGGCTTGCGCGGGCTCGATGGTGGCCAGGCCCTTCATCTCGTCGATGGAGCGCTCCGCGATGTCCGCACCTTTGAAGTCGCGCAGGTAGGCCAGCTCCAGGCCGAAGCGCTGGTTCTCGAAGCGGGTGATGTCGAAGCCCGGCAGTGCCCACAGGCTGGCGTCGTACACGTCGAAGCCCCAGTAGCGCAGGCGCGCCTTGCCCACGGCGGTCTTGTCCTGCAAGGCGGCGCTGAGGGTGGGTTCGGGTGCCTGCGCGCCCGCAGGAACGCTGGCCAGACAGCCCAGGGCCAATGCGAAGGAAAGGGCAGCGCGCTTCATGGTGTGGGCCTCAGAGTGGCTTGCGCAAGGTGTACTGAACGACGTCGGTGCTGCCCTGTTCGAACGCGGCTTCGCAATACGCCAGGTAGAACTCCCAGATGCGCAGGAAGCGCTGGTCGAAGCCGAGCTGCAACACGCGTTCCTGTTCGTGCAGGAAACGCTCGCGCCAGATGGCCAGCGTGCGCGCGTAGTCCAGGCCAAACGCAAACTCGTCCACCACCTCCAGGCCGGCTTTGGCCGCCTGCGCGCGGAACTCGCTCGGGCACGGCAGGCAGCCGCCGGGGAACACGTACTGCTGAATGAAGTCGGTGCCCTTGATGTAGCGCTCGAAGTGTTCGTCGTCGATCACGATGCTCTGCACGCAAGCCTTGCCACCCGGCTTGAGCAGGCGCGAGACGGTCTGGAAGTAGGTCGGCCAGTACTCGCGGCCGACGGCTTCGACCATCTCGATCGAGCAGATCGCGTCGAAGGGTGCGTCGCTGATGTCGCGGTAGTCCTGCAGGCGCAGGTCGGCCCGGTCGGCGCGGCCGATGCGCTGCATGCGCTCGTTGGCAAATTCAAGCTGTTCGGTGGACAGCGTGACACCGGTGACGTGGGCGCCGAACTCGGTGGTGGCCTTCTCGGCCAGCGCGCCCCAGCCGCAACCGATCTCCAGCACGCGGTCGCCGGGTTTCACATCGGTCATGCGCAGCGCACGGCGCACCTTGGCGTGCTGCGCGGCTTCCATCGTCTGGTCGGGCGTCTCGAACCACGCAGACGAATAGTTCATGGTGTCGTCCAGCCACAGGCCGTAGAACGCGTTGCCCAGGTCGTAGTGCGCGTGGATGTTCTTGCGGCTGTTGGTCTTGCTGTTGCGGTTGAGCAGGTGCTTGACGCGGTAGGCAAAACGCCCGAGCCACGAGCCGTAAATCACGTCTTCCACCTCGCGGCGGTTGGCCACCATCAACGAGAGCAGCGCGGGCAGGTTCGATGTCGTCCAGTCGCCCGCGATGTAGGTTTCGGCAAAGCCGATGTCGCCCGACTTGAGCGAGGCCGAGCAGACGTTCCAGTTGTTGAGCTTCATGCTCGCGTGCGGGCCGTCAACCTGGCCGAAGCGCTGCACCGAGCCGTCGGGCAGTTGCAGCGTGAGGCTGCCGTGCACCAGGCGTTGCAGCAGTTGCAGCGTGGTGCGCGCGGCGGCGGGTGCGTTGCGCGGCAGCGAAAAACCGGCGGGGCTGGTGGAGGCGGTGGAGCTGTTCATGGGTGGCTGTGTTCGGCGTTCACGGGAGTCGCGGGCAGGGAGGCGGCGGTGACGAAGTCGCCCGGTGCGGGCGGCTGGCGGAAAAAGGGCGCACGTTTGATCCACAGGCGCACGGCCTGCCAGTGGATGCGGGCCATGACACCGAAGGTCATGGCGGGGTAGGACCACAGCGCGCGGCGCAGGCTGCGCGCGTTCAGCGGCTGCAGTTCACCGCTCACGCTGGTGTTGAGCAGGGGCTCGCCGTCGGCATCGCCGCTCAAGTCGTCGAAGTAGTCGATGCGCGCCACCGTGCGCGGCGTGGCCCCATCAGCGCGCATGAAAACAAAGCGGTAGCGGCCGCGCACCGGGCAGAACGGCGACACATGGAACACCTTGGAGGCCTCACACGGCTGGCCGTAGTGCGGCGCGTCGAGCAAATAGCAGTGGCGTTCACCAAAGGTGTTGTTCACCTCGGCCAACACGGCGCGCAGCGTGCCATCCAGTCGGTGGCAGTACCAGAAGCTCACCGGCTTGAAGGTGTAGCCCAACACGCGCGGGTAGGTGTGCAGCCAGACTTCGCCCTGCGCGTCGTCGATGCCGTGTTGTTGCAGCAGCTCGTCGAGCCACTGCAGACTGTCGGCGCGGCCGTCGCCGTGGTCGGCGTCGTTGAAGCTGAGGGCGGCGCGGCGGTTGCGTGCGAGCGCACCAGGGCCGTGCTGGCGCAGGCTGCGCATCGGGAGCATCAGGAAGTAGGTGGGGTAGGCGAAGGCGTTGCGCTGCGGGCGGTGGCGCGTGTGGCGCACCTGGCCAAAGCCGATCTGTGCGACCGACAGCGCAGGGGCCTTCGAGGTGGTCAAGCAAACACCCCGGGCAAGGCGGCGCGCTGGGCATCGACACGCTGCGTCATGGGCACGAGCTGGTGCGCGTCGATCAGCGAGCGTGCCGCGTGCAAACCCGACTTCAACCCGTCTTCGTGGAACCCGTAGCCGGTCCACGCGCCGGCAAAGTACGTGTTGAGCTTGCCCTGCATGGCGGGCACGCGGGCTTGCGCGCGGATGGCCGCCAGATCGAACACCGGGTGGTCGTATTCGTACGCGCCCACCACGTGTTTTGTGGCGATCTCGCGCTGCGGGTTGAGCGAGACCACCACCGGCTGCGTCACCGGCAGCGGCTGCAAACGGTTGAGCAGGTAGTGCAGGCACACCTGGGCCGACTCCACGCCTTTGCTGGGCGCGCGTTCGTAGTTCCAGGCGGCCCAGGCGAGCTCGCTCTTGGGCAGCACCGAGGCGTCGGTGTGCAGCACCGCGCGGTTGGGCTGGTAGCGAATGGCACCCAGCACCTCGCGCTCGTCAGCCGATGCCTCACCACCGAGCAGGCGCAAGGCCTGGTCGCTGTGGCAGGCCAGCACGATGGCGTCGAACCGCTCCACATGGCCTTCTGTGACCACGCGCACACCCTGGCCGTCGCGCAGCACCTGTTGCACGGGGGTGTTCAGGCGCTTGTCGGCGATGTTGGCGGTGATCTTCTGCACGTACTGGCGCGCGCCGCCCTCCACCGTGTACCACTGCGGCCGGTTGGTGACCTGGATCAGGCCGTGGTTGTGGCAGAAGCGGACCATGGTGGCCACCGGGAAGGCCAGCATCTGGTCGGTCGGGCAGCTCCAGATGCAACCCATCATGGGCAGGAAATACCAGTCACGGAATTCGTCGGAGAAACCCTGCGCCTTCAGAAACTCGCCCAGCGGCTGCAGCAGCGGACTGTTGTCGCGCAGGTCTTCACCTTGCTCGGCCAGCTTCGTTGTGATGCGGTTGAAACGCACGATGTCGGCCAGCATGCGCAGGAAACGCGGGTTGAACAGGTTGCGGCGCTGGGCGAACACGCTGGAGAGATTGCAGCCGCTCCATTCCAACGTGCCGCCGCCGGGCGCGGCACCCGGCGCCTGCACCGAGAACGACATGTCGGACTTGGCAATGGGCACGCCCAGCTGCGCAAACAGCGCCAGCAAGTTGGGGTAGGTGCGTTCGTTGAGCACCAGAAAACCGGTGTCCACGCCGAAGGTGGTGGCGATGCCGTGCGCATTCGGCAAGGTCATGTCGACAGTGTGTGTGTGGCCGCCGAAATAGTCGCCGGCTTCAAACAGCGTGATGTCGGCCAGGCCCTGCAGGGTGTGGGCCGCGGCCAGGCCCGAGATGCCGGAGCCGACGATGGCCACGCGGGGTGGCTTGTTGGCGGTGCGGGTCAGGGTGTGAGGGAGGTCCGTGAACATCATCGGACCTCAGTGGGAGCCAGCGGTGCTGGTCGGGATACAAAAGCCTGCGAAGCGCCCCGAAACGAACAAGGGAGGGAGGGAGGAGGAGGAGAAGCGCCTCGGGATTTCAGCCCGATCACGGGGACCGGACAGGCTTCGCAGTGCAAAACAGAATTCGGGGGCCAGCGTCTGAGCCGGCTTGCCCACTGAGAGAAAAACGCGCCCAAAAAAGTTCCGGACGACTGCTCGGGGGCGATGGTTCCGGTTGGGCGTGAGGGCGTGCATGACAGTGGATGTGGTCAAAATAGACTGGACGGTTTTATTGTGACTGATCAGTCACGATTTGGTCGACAGGAATCGTTCGATATCCTTCACAAATGAAGGGTTTTTCGGATCCAGGGTGCTCGGGTAGCTGCGCACGGTCTGCCCGTCGCGGCCGATCAGGTACTTGTGGAAGTTCCACTGCGGGGTCTCGCCGGTTTTGCCCGCCAGTTGTTTGTAAAGCGGGTTGGCCTCGCGCCCGACCACGCTGGTCTTGCTGAACATCGGGAATTTCACGCCGAAGGTGTTCTCGCAAAAGTCGGCAATCGCCTGGTTGTTGCCCGGTTCCTGGCGGCCGAAGTCGTTGGCCGGGAAGCCCAGCACCACCAGACCCTGCGGCTTGTATTTCGCGTACAGCGCCTCCAGGCCTTCGTACTGGCTGGTGAAGCCACAGAAGCTGGCCGTGTTGACCACCAGCACGACCTGCCCGCTGTACTGGCACAGCGACTGCGGCTTTTCATCCTGCAAGCGGTCAAAGCGGTGCTGCAGCAGCGCCGGGCAGGCGGTGGCGGGTGCCGCGGACTTGGGCGTCTGTGCCTGCACCGCCGCACTGAGCAGCGCGCTGCTGGCGATCAGGCAGCACGCGGCCCATCGGTTGAAAACACGGGCATTGCCGTGGACAAGCGCTGATTTCATGACAAGAACTCCATAATCTGACGAAACATTGGATCATTTGTCCATGACAAGCTCAAGCTCCGAAACCCCTGCCGGACACACCATCGCCGATGTCGAGCGCGACACCGGCCTGTCCAAAGACACGCTGCGGGTGTGGGAGCGGCGCTATGGCTTTCCCATGCCGGTGCGCGACGCGCTCGGCGAGCGCCAGTACGACAACGAACAACTCGTCCGTTTGCGCCACATCCGCCGCCTCATCGACGCCGGGCACCGGCCCGGCGGGGTGGTGGCCTTGCCGCTGGCCGAACTCGTCGCACTGGATACGCAGCGACGGGCCCGGCGGATTCAACCGCAGCTGCCTGCAGCTGGTGACGCGGCGGACCCGGCCATCGAGCCCTGGATGCCCCTGCTGCGCCGCCAGGATGCGCACGGCCTGCGCCAGGCGATGGCGCGCATCTTGATGGAGCGCGGCCTGGCCCGCCTGATCACCGAGTGCGTGGTGCCCATGAACGTGCAGGTCGGTCAGGCCTGGCTCGAAGGCCGTCTGGAAGTCTACGAGGAGCACCTCTACACCGAGATCGTGCAGTCGGTGATGCGCCAGGCGCTGGGCCAGCTGGCCCAGGCCCGCGAGCCGGCGCCGCCGCGCATCCTGATCACCACGCTGCCGGGCGAGGTGCACGGCCTGGGCCTGCTCATGGCCGAGTGCTTCATGGTGATGGAGGGCTGCCACACCATCCCGCTGGGGGTGCAGACGCCGTTGCCCGACATCGTGGCCGCCACGGCCACCAGCGGCGCCGACATCGTGGCGCTGGGCTTCACCGCGTCGCAGAACCCGCGCGATGTGCGAGCCGCGCTCGACCAGCTGCGCGAGCGTTTGCCACCCCGCGTGGAGATCTGGGCCGGTGGCCAATGCCCGGCGCTGCTCAAACCCCAGCGCGGCCGGGCACCCGGTGCCGCCCCCCTCTTCTGGCCCATGGTCCGGCTGCAGGACATTCCGGTGGGCGTGGCCCGCTGGCGTGCGCAAGTCCTGGCGGACGCCGCATGAGCGGTTTCAAAGGCAACAAGGCAGCGCTGCCGCAAAAACTCTGCGCCGCCTGCGGACGACCCATGACCTGGCGCAAGAAGTGGGAACGCACCTGGGACCAGGTGAAGTACTGCAGCGAGCGTTGCCGTTCCGAATCTCCCAAAAAACCGTCATGAATCAAGCAACGCCTTTGCCCCGGCCGCTGCGCCGGCTGGTGCTGGTGCTGGGCGACCAGCTCTGGCTCGACAACCCGGCCCTGGCCGGCTTCGACCCCGCGCAAGACGCGGTGCTCATGATCGAAGCACCCGGCGAAGCCAGCCACGTGTGGAGCCACAAGGCGCGCATTGCGCTGTTCCTGTCGGCCATGCGGCACTTCCAGCAGACGTTGCTGCGCAAGGGCTTCCCGCTGCGCTACGTGAACCTGGACGACGCAGCGCTGGACCAGCCCGCCACCGCCTCGCTGCCCGCGCGCCTGCAACACGTGTTGACCGAACTCCAGCCGCAGGCACTGTGGCTGTGCGAGGCGGGTGAGTGGCGCTTGCAACAGGCCATTGAAGCCACGGCAACTGCCGTCGGTGTGCCGCTGCGCACCTTTGACGACACGCATTTTTTCTGCAGCCGCCAGCGCTTCGCGCGCTGGACCCAGGGCCGCAAGGAATGGCGCATGGAGTTTTTCTACCGCGAGATGCGCCGCGAGCACGGCGTGCTCATGGATGGCGGCCAGCCCGTGGGTGGGCAATGGAACTTTGATGCGGACAACCGCAAGAGCTACCCCAAACAAGGGCCGGGGCTGATCACGCCGCCCGCGCAGTTCGAGCCCGACGCCATCACGCGCGAGGTGATCGCGCTCGTGCAGGCGCGTTTTGCCGACCACCCGGGTGAACTCAAGAGCTTTGCCTGGCCCGTCACCGCCGAACAAGCCCGCGAGGCCCTGCGGCACTTTGTCGACCAGCGCCTGGACATGTTCGGCAGCTACCAGGACGCCATGTGGACGAAGACGCCGTTTGGCTGGCACTCGCTGCTGTCGGTGGCGCTCAACCTGCACCTGATCGACCCGCGCGAGGTGGTGGCCGCCGCCGAGGCCGCGCACCGCGACCGCGGTGTGCCGCTGGCCAGCGTGGAGGGTTTCATCCGCCAGGTGCTGGGCTGGCGCGAGTTCATCCGCGGCGTGTACTGGATGGACATGCCCGGCATGAAAACCGCCAACCACTACGGCCACACGCGCCCCTTGCCGGCTTGGTACTGGAACGCACAGACCCACATGGCCTGCATGAAGGATGCTGTGGGCCAGACACTCGAACATGGTTACGCGCACCACATCCAGCGCCTCATGCTCACGGGTCAGTTCGCGCTGCTGGCCGAGGTGGACCCGCAACAGGTGGCCGACTGGTACCTCGCGGTGTATGTGGACGCCATCGAATGGGTCGAGCTGCCCAACGTGATCGGCATGGCGCTGTTTGCCGACGGCGGGCGATTCACCAGCAAGCCCTACGTGGCCAGCGGCCAGTACGTCGACCGCATGAGCGACCATTGCAAGGGCTGCCGCTACCAGCCCAAGCTGCGCGCGGGTCCGCAGGCCTGTCCCATGACCACCCTCTACTGGAACTTTCTGGACCGCCATGAGACCGAACTCGAAAGAAGCCCCCGCACCGCGCTGATGGTGAAGAACCTGCAGCGTCTGGACCCGGCCGAACGGCAGGCCGTGCGGGACCAGGCCGCATTGACCTTGGCCCGCCTCGGCGATTTGTAAGCGCAACCGCGCTCCCCCCGCATAAAATGCGCCCGTACCGAAAGGCCCTCCATGCTCTATCCCGAACTCTTCAAACAACTCGAATCCGTGCGCTGGGACATGGACAAGGACATTCCTTGGGACCAGTTCGACGCCAGCGCCCTGACCGACGAACAGGCGCAGACGATCAAGATGAACGCCATCACGGAATGGGCGGCACTGCCGGCCACCGAGATGTTCCTGCGCGACAACCGCGACGACTCCGACTTTTCGGCCTTCATGTCGATCTGGTTCTTTGAAGAACAGAAACACTCGCTGGTTCTCATGGAGTACCTGCGCCGCTTCCGCCCCGAGCTCGTGCCGACCGAGAAAGAGTTGCACGACATCCGCTTCGAGTTCGACCCGGCGCCGCCGCTCGAAACACTCATGCTGCATTTCTGCGGCGAGATCCGCCTGAACCACTGGTACCGCCGCGCCAGCGAATGGCATTCGGAGCCGGTGATCAAGAAGATCTACGCCACGCTGAGCCAGGACGAAGCCCGCCACGGCGGCGCTTACCTGCGCTACATGAAGCGCGCCATCGGCAAATTTGGCGACGACGCGCGCGTGGCGTTTGCCAAGGTGGGCGTGCTCATGGCGAGTGCGCGGCGCACCGCGCAGGCCCTGCACCCGACCAACCTGCACGTGAACAAGGACCTGTTCCCCAACGACACCATCCAGAGCCGCCTGCCCGACCCCGAGTGGCTGGAGCACTGGCTGGACAAGCAAATCGACTTTGACGCCGTGTGGGAGAACCGCGTGGTCGAGCGCATCCTGCACAACATGAGCCTGCTCATGGAGCAGAGCTTCAAGACCGTGCAAGAGCTCAACCGCTTCCGCAAGTCGCTCACGCCGCCGGCGATCGTTGCGCCGGCCTGAAGTCCACGCCCCAACGAAGAACCCGCCTCACGGCGGGTTTTTTTGTGGGCGCTTCAGGCGCTGGTTGTGTTCGCCTTCGCAGGCCAGAAGGCGGTCAACAGGCCCAGCACGATGCCCCAGCTCACGCCGGCCAGGTGCGCGACCTGCACCACAAAAAGTTCGTGCGTGCCGTCCCACACCACGGGCCGCTGCCAGGCCTGCTCCAGCACCACCTTGGAGAGCACCGCCACCGCGAGCAGCACACCCCAGAAGCGGGCGCGCTGGATCGGCAGCCGGTCCAACGCCAGGTGCACCGCCACCACCAACGCGCCGGCGTGCAGCAGGCCCGAGAGCCCGACCACCTGGCGCACATCGGGCCAGAGCAACAACGACAGTTGGACCAGCGGCCAGGCCAGCAGCCACGCCAGCGTGCAACGCGCGTCGGGCCGCACGACCCAGCCGATGGTGAGGTAGGCGCCCAGGGTCAGCAGGTTGCCGATCAGGTGGGGGGTGCTGAGGTGCACCCAGGCGCTGGTCCACAGGGTCCAGGGGTGCTGCGCCCAGGTGTCGGTGTGCCAGGTGAGTGTGTCGACCCAGCGGCCGCCCGACCACCACACCACCACGCTGACCGCGCCGTGCAAGCAACACAGCGCCAGCCAGCTCAGCGGGCGTGTCATGCGGTCCGCGATGCGCCGGTGTAAGGGCCCAGCACGTGCTGCCACAGCGCACGCACGGCGTCTGCCGATGTCTGAACCGCCGCAGCGTCCACCTGGGTCGGGGCTTCGTCCAGGCGCGCGCGGTGCTGGATCTGGCGCAGCTCGCGGTAGGCCTGCGCAGCCGCTTCGCCCATGCCGGGCGCGAGCAGGCCGGCGGCTTCGGCGCGGCGCAGCAGGTTGATGTTGCCGGTGTTGGCGCGCAGTTCGGGGTGGGTGCGCGAACGCAGCAGCACCAGGTACTGCATGACGAACTCCACGTCCACCATGCCACCGGGGCTGTGCTTCACATCGAACATGGTGCCGCGCACCGGGTGCGCCTGGCGCACCTTTTCGCGCATGGCCACGATCTCGCGCGCCAGCGAATCGCCGTCGCGCAGCGCGGTGATCACGTCCTCGCGCACCGCATCAAAACGCCCGGCCAGCGCCACGCCGCCCAGCACAAAACGCGCGCGCGTCATGGCCTGGTGTTCCCAGGTCCAGGCGGTGTTGCTGCCGCGCTGTTGCTGGTAGTTGGTGTAGGCCTGGAAGCTCGTGACCAGCAAACCCGAGTTGCCGTTGGGCCGCAGCGCGGTGTCGATCTCGAACAGGTCACCCTCGCCGGTTTTCACCGTGAGCCAGTTGATCATCTTGCGCACGAAGGCGGCGTAGATTTCGCCGGCGTTCTCATGCTCGTCTTCGTAGACGAACACGATGTCCAGGTCGCTGCCGTAGCCCAGCTCCTTGCCGCCGAGCTTGCCGTATCCAATGATGGCAAACGCCGGTTCGTCGCGGTGGCGGTTCTTCAGGCGCGCCCAGCACCAGCGCGCGGTCAGGCGCAGCACCGAGTCGGCCAGGGCCGAGAGGTCGTCGGCCACCTGCTCGACCGTGAGCACTTTCTCCAGATCGCGCGCGAGCGTGCGGAACACCTCGGCGTGGTGGGCGCGGCGCAGCAAATTCAGGAGCGCTTCTTCATCGTCTTCGCCGGTGGAGCGCAGCGCCGCGCGGCGCGATTCGAGTTCGACCTCGAACTGCGCCGCATCGAAGCGGTCGGTCAGCAGTTGCTGGCTGGCCAGCTCGTCGATCACACCCGGGTGTTGCAGCAAATAGCGCGCGGGCCACTTGGCCGCACCCAGCAGGCGCAGCAGGCGCTCGTGAACCGAAGGCCGCTCCTGCAACAGGGCCAGGTAGCTGTCGCGGCGCAGCAGGGGTTCGATCCAGTCGGCCATGCGCAGCGCGGCCTCTTCGCTCACGCGGCCTTCTTCCAGCCAGGCACCGGTTCGCTGCACCAGGCGCACCAGGCGCAGGCGGCTGTCTTCCTTGAGCGCCAGCACGCGCGGGTGTTCGCGCCACTGCGCCACCTTGGCGGCAAACGCCACCGGCAGCTGCGCCAGCACGCTCTGCAGATCGTCGGCCGAGCTGCGCGGTGCGCCGCCGTTCTTGCCGTTGCAACCCTTGCCGTTGCAGCCGCCGTTGGTGGGGCCGCCGAGCAGCGTGTCGAACTCCTGCGCCACCAGCTCGCGGTGCGCGTCCAGCGTGTGCAGGAACTCGCACACGTTCGCGCATCCCATGGTGGCTGCCATCCAGGCCAGGTCGTCGTCGCGCGTGGGCATCACGTGCGTTTGCTGGTCGTCCAGGTACTGGATGCGGTGCTCGACCCGGCGCAGGAAACGGTAGGCCTCGGCCAGTGCGTCGGCCGAGGCTTGCGGCATGAGGCCGGCGCGGCACAGGCGCGGCAGGGCATCGAGCGTGGGCCGGGTGCGCAGCTCGGGGAACTGGCCACCGCGCACCACCTGCAGCAGCTGCACGGTGAACTCCACCTCGCGGATGCCGCCGCGCGAGAGCTTCACGTCGTTGGCGCGGCCGGGGTTGCCCGCGGCGCGCTTGGACGCGTGGTCGCGGATCTGGCGGTGCAGCGTGCGCAGCGCCTCGAACACGCCGTAGTCCAGGTAGCGGCGGAACACAAACGGCAGCACCGAACCGCGCAGCGCGTTGGCGCCGCCGGCGGCCACGCAGGCGGTGGGCGCGATCACGCGGCTCTTGAGCCAGGCGAAGCGCTCCCACTCGCGGCCCTGCACCAGAAAATATTCTTCGAGCGCACCGAGTGAGACCGCGCTCGGACCCGAGTTGCCGTTGGGCCGCAGCGCCAGGTCCACCCGGAACACGTTGCCGTGTTCGGTGGTCTCGCCCACCGTGTTGTAGATGTGTTTGACGGCCTTGCCGAAGTACTCGTGGTTGCTGATGCGGTTGCGGCCCTGGGCGTTGCCGGCGGTTTCGCCGTCGTGGTCGTACACGTAGATCAGGTCGATGTCGCTCGACACATTGAGTTCACGCGCACCCAGCTTGCCCATGCCCACCACCCACAGCTGCGCGCGCACGGTCTGGCCCTGGGCGTCGGTGTGCTGGGGTGCGCCGAACAGATCGTCGAGTTCGGCAAAAGCCAGCTCGCAGGCCACGTCCAGCGCGATCTCGGCCAGCTCGGTCACGGCCCGTGTGACCGCCTGCAGCGGTGCGCCCTGTTCGCAGTCCAGCACCACCAGGCGCTCCAGCACCAGCTGGCGCAACACGCGCAGCGCCGCGGGCCGGGGCAGGCCGCGTTGCACCAGCGTGGCCAGACCGGCCAGCATGGTCTCGCGCACCGGCTCGCCCTCGGGCAGGCAGGGCAGCTCGTCGGGGTAGCGCCGGCGCACGCGCTGCACAAAGCGCGAGTGATCGGCCCGGCGATCGGCCAGCGTCAACTCGGGCATTGCGTTCACATTTGATGACAAAGGGGCAAGGTCCGTGGTGGAAACCGTGAGATGACTGGCCGGCATAATTTGCGTTGGACATGAACCATCAACAACCAGCCTCTGCTGCCCCCTTTGCGCCACCTGCAACAGCCTCGAGATCCCTCAAGACGTTTGCCGTGGCCAGTCGTCTGTTGTTGTGGCTTTTGCTGGCGGTCTGGGGGCTCTTTGCACTGACCTGGGCCGGCTTGAATGGCGCGATTGTGCCCCGAATCGGTGAATGGCGTCCTGAGCTGGAAAGGTGGGCCACCAAGGCTGTCGGGGTACCGGTGCGCATCGGTGACATCCGCGCCGAATCGGGTACCAGCGGTGCCGGTTTTCTGCCGGCGCTGATGCCTTCCTTCGAGCTGCGCGATGTGCAGCTGATCGATGCGCAGGGCCGTGTCGCGCTGCAGTTGCCGCTGGTGCGCACGGCGGTGTCGGTGCGCTCGCTCTGGCGCGGCGGCTTCGAGCAGGTGGTGATCGAAGCGCCGGTGCTCGACGTGCGCCGCACGGCGCAGGGCCGCATCGAGGTGGCCGGGCTGGACATGTCCGGGCCCAGCCACGACAGCGCCGCTGCCGACTGGTTTTTTGCGCAGCGCGAGTTCGTCATCCGCGGCGGCACCGTTCGCTGGACCGACGACCAGCGCCGCCAGCCCACGCTGGCCTTGGGCGATCTCGACTTCGTGAGCCGCAACACCGCACGCACGCACCATTGGCGCATCGACGCCACGCCACCCATCGAGTGGGGTGATCGTCTGAGCCTGCGCGGGCGCTTGCGCGAGCCGCTGCTCTCGCTGGCCCAGCGCGCGAGTGGGCAGCCGGTCTGGCACGACTGGAGCGGCGAGGTCTTTGCCGATTTCACGCGGGTCGACGTGACGCGCCTGCGGGCCTATGTCGACCTGTCCGACCGCGGTGTGGAGGTGCGCACCGGCGAGGGTGCGCTGCGCGCCTGGGCGCAGGTGGAGCGCGGGCAGGTGACCGGTGTGACGGCCGACCTGGCGCTGCAGAACGTGGAAGCGCAGCTGGGGCCGCAGCTGCCCGCGCTGGCGCTGGAGAACGTGCAAGGCAGGCTGGCCGTGCAGTGGAACGCCGAGGGGTTTGGCGTGACCACGGAAGACCTGCGCTTTCGCACCCGCGAGGGCGACACCTGGCCGGGTGGCCGGCTGGTGCTCAAGCACGTGGTGCGTAGCGCCAACCAGGCGCCCAGCGTGGAGGTGAGCGCCGAACAACTCGACCTCGCGGCGCTGGCCGACATTGCCGAGCGTGTGCCGCTGCCCGAAGCCGTGCGCACCTGGCTGCAGCGTTTGCAGCCCGCCGGCCGCATGGACGGATTCACGGCCCGCTGGCAAGGCCCTGCGGCCGCATCGGGTGACCCACCCGACGGCGCCATCGACTGGGCTCAAGGCAGTTACCAGGCGCGCGGCCGTGTGCAGGGCCTGGCGCTCGCGGGCGAGCCCAGCGGTCAGATGTCGGTGAGCGGCCGTTTCCCGTTGCCGGGTCGGCCCGGCATCACCGGGGCCACGGTCGACTTCGACCTCGACCAGGCCGGCGGCCGCGCCCGCATCACCGTGACCGATGGCTCGATCGAGCTGCCCGACATCTTTGAAGAGGCGCGCATCCCGCTGCAGCGGCTGGCGGCCGACGCGTCGTGGCGGCTGCAGGGCGAGCGCATCGAAGCCCAGCTCGACAACCTGAGCATGGCCAACGCCGACGCCGAGGGCACAGGCCAGGTGAAGTGGCACACCAGCGATCCGGCCACCAGCCCGTCGAAGTCGCGCTTTCCCGGCGTGATCGATCTCACCGCTCAGCTCACGCGTGCCGAGGGCACCCGGGTGCACCGCTACCTGCCGCTGACCATCGATGCCGAAGCGCGGCGCTACGTGCGCGAGGCGGTGCTCGCCGGCAGCGCCAGCCCGGTGGATTTCCGCATCCAGGGCGACATGGACCGCCTGCCGTTCAAGAACGATGCCGCACCGAGCGTGTTCCGCATCTCGGCCCAACTCAAGGGGGTTGACTTCGATTACTTGCCACGCAGCCTCCAGCCGGGCGAGGCAGCGCCCTGGCCGGGCCTGCGGGGCTTCTCGGGGCAACTGGTGCTGGACCACCTGAAGCTGAACATCGCCGAGGGCACATCGGGTGTGGTGGGTGCCACCGGTGTGCGCTTGAGCGAAGGCGCGGTGGAACTCGACGACCTGGCAGGCAACACCACCCTCACGGTCAAGACCCGCGCGACGGGCTCGGCCAGCGGCATGCTCGGTTTTGTACAGGGCTCCCCGCTCAAGTCACTGACGGGCACAGCCCTGGCGCAGACCACGGTGGGGGGTGATGCCGACCTGGGTGTCACGCTCAAGCTGCCGCTGTTCGATCTGGACGCGTTCACGGTGGCGGGCACGGTGAAGTTCGACGGCAACGACCTGAAGCTCCACCCCGCTGCGCCGCTGCTGGCTCGCACGCGGGGCACGCTGGCGTTCACCGAACAGGGCTTCGTGGTGCTGGGGGGCAACACGCGGGTGTTCGGCGGCGACCTGAAGTTCGAAGGCGGTCTGCGGCCCAACCCGCAGGGCGTGGCGCGTCTGCAGTTCCGCGGCCAGGGCGTGGCCAGCGCCGAGGGCTTGCGCGACGGTGAGCTGGGTGCCGCCTCGCGTCTGTTCCAGAACGCGTCAGGGTCGGCGCCCTACGCTGTGCAGCTCGGTTTTCGGGGGGGTGTGCCCGAGCTGCAGGTGGCCAGCCAGCTGCAGGGCATGGCGTTGAACCTGCCCGCACCGCTGGGCAAGACGGCCGACGCCAGCGTGCTCCTGCGCCTGGACACGGCGGTGCTCGGCGTCGATGGCGACGTGGCCACCAGCGACCGCGTGGCCCTCGAACTGGGGTCTGCGCTGGCGCCGCTGGTGTCGCTGCAGTACGAGCGCGACATCACCGGCGCCGTGCCGCGCGTGTTGCGCGGCAGCGTGGCGGTGGGCCTGGAAGACGGTGATGCGGCCCCCATGCCCAACAGCGGCGTGGTGGGCAACCTGCGCTTCGACCAGCTGGACCTCGATGCGTGGTCGCAGCTGGCCAGCCGCTCCGGTGTGCGTGTGCCCACGGCGGCCACGCTGAGCACCATCGACCAGGACGCCGAACTCGCCTACCTGCCCACCACGCTGGCCCTGCGCACCAACCGCCTGACGCTGGAAGGCCGCCAGTTCAATCGCGTGGTGGTGGGGGGCTCGCGCGAGGGCACGCAGTGGCGCGCCAACGTGACCGCCGACGAACTCAACGGTTATGTGGAGGTGCGCCAGGCCGGTCCCAACACCGCGGGCAGCGTGTTCGCCCGGCTCGCGCGCCTGAAGCTGGAGCCCACCGTGGCCACCGAGGTGGAGCAGCTCCTGAGCCAGCCCACCAGCGTGCCCGCGCTCGACATCGCGGTGGAAGACCTGGAAGTCGCAGGAAGGCGCCTGGGCCGTGTGGAGGTGGAAGCGGTCAACCGGGGCGGCCCCACGCGCGCGGGCGAATGGCGGCTGACCAAGTTCCGGCTCTCCGTGCCCGAAGCGCGGCTGAGCGCCACCGGCAACTGGGCGCCGCTCTCGGGCGCCCCCGGTGCGCAGCCGGGCGAGCAGCGCCGCACCGCGCTGAGCTTTCGCCTCGATGTGGACGACTCCGGCGCCTTGCTCACGCGCTTCAACCGCCCGGGGCTGGTGCGCGGCGGCAAGGGCCGCATCGAGGGCAGCGTGGGCTGGATCGGCTCGCCGCTGGCGCCCGACTACCCCTCGCTGTCGGGCCAGCTGCAAGCCGACTTCGAGCGCGGGCAGTTCCTCAAGGTCGAGCCCGGTGCCGGCCGTCTGCTGGGCGTGCTCAGCCTGCAGGCCTTGCCGCGCCGCCTGGTGCTGGATTTTCGCGACGTGTTTTCCGACGGCTTCGCGTTCGACTTCGTGCGCGGCGATGCGCGCATCGAACAAGGCGTGCTGTTCACCAACAACCTGCAGATGAAGGGTGTGAACGCCGCGGTGCTGATGGAAGGCACAGCCGACCTCGCGCGCGAGCAGCAAGACCTGAAGGTGGTGGTGGTGCCCGAGATCAACGCGGGCACGGCGTCGCTGATCGCCACCGCCATCAACCCGGCCATCGGCCTGGGCAGTTTTCTCGCGCAGTTCCTGCTGCGCCAGCCGCTGCAGAGCGCCGGCACGCAAGAGTTCCGCGTCAGCGGCAGCTGGGCCGATCCGCAGGTGGCCAAGGTCGACCGCACGCCGCCCGCGCCGCTGTCCCGCACCCCTGCCGGCACACTGCAGTAAGCTGACCAGCCCGAGCGCCGCGCGCGCGCCACGGCCCACCGAAAGACGCCCCATGACATTGCCTCACCCACCCCACGTGCCCGGCCGCATGAAGGTCGCCGCGATCCAGATGGTCTCGGGCATCAGCCTGGACAACAACCTCAGCGAGGCCTTGCGCCTGCTGCGCCTGGCCGCCAACGCGGGCGCCGAACTCGCGGTGCTGCCCGAGTACTTCTGCTTCATGGGCGCCCGCGACGAAGACAAGCTGTTGCTGGCCGAGACCCCTGGCCTGGGCAAGGTGCAGGACTTCCTCTCGGACTGCGCGCGCGATCTGAAGATGTGGGTCGTGGGCGGCACGATGCCCATGGCCACCGAGGACCCAACACACGCGGCCAATGCGTCTCTGGCCTACAACCCGCGCGGCGAATGCGCCAGCCGCTACGACAAGATCCACCTCTTCCGTTTTGACAACGGTCGCGAACGCTATGACGAAGCGGCCGTGTTGCGCGCCGGCGAAACACCCACCGTGTTCGAGTGCCGCGACGCCGGCGGCCAGGCCTGGCGCGTGGGCCAGAGCGTGTGCTACGACCTGCGCTTTGGCGAGCTCTACCGCATGCTCGCCGCCGACGTGCTGCTGGTGCCCTCGGCCTTCACCCACACCACCGGCCAGGCGCACTGGGAAGTGCTGCTGCGCGCGCGAGCCATCGAGAACCAGGCCTTCGTGATCGCCAGCGCCCAGGGTGGGGTGCATGAAAACGGCCGCCGCACCTGGGGCCACACCATGGTGATCGACCCCTGGGGCGGTGTCATGGCGATGCAGGCCGAAGGCCCGGGTGTGGTCATGGCCGAACTGGACTTCGAGCAGCTGCGCAGCGTGCGTGAGCAGCTGCCCTCGCTGCAACACCGCCGCCTTTGAACCGCGAAGGTACACCCGTGAGCGAGGTTGCGTCGACCGAGCGCAGTGACGCCGGTTCGCGCCGATGGGGCCTGTGGGCCACCCTGGTGTTGTTGGTGGTGGCGCTGCTGGTGGTGCTGGTCTTTCTCGCGCGCGAGTACGAAGAAGCGCGCGACCAGCAGGCGCTGGAGCAGGAAGCCGCGGCGGTGGTCAGCGACATCCGCAACGAGCTGCTGCGCAACGTGCAGACACTGCAGTCGCTCAACAGCGTGTCCCCCACCGCTGACAGCTGGAACGCGCCCGCCGCCGAGCTGATCGCGCAGCACCGCGAGCTGGTGCGCCTGGAGTGGCGCGACAACGCCCAGCGCCTCATCAGCCACCGCGACACGCCCTTCCTGAGCGATGTGTTCGCCTACCTGGACCGCACGCGCGCTGTGGCCGATGTGAAGCTGGCCTGCGACAACGCCCAGCGCCTCTCGGGCCCGGCCTATTCGTCCAGCTACTTCTGGCCCATGCGCGACGGGCTGGGCATGGAGCTCATGGAGATGTGCATGCCGGTGGTGCGCTCGGGCGTGCCCAACGGCTTTCTGGTCGCCACCTACTCCCTGCCCGGCATGCTGGCCGAGTTCACCCAGCCCGACGCCCTGCGCAGCCGCGGCCTGTCGTTCAACGACGCCGACGGCACCCGCCTGGCGCTGCACCGCATGGTGCCTGGCACGCGCCGCACCCTGAGCGCCAACGCCGTGCTGGAGCTGCCGGGGCACACGTTGATCCTGCAGATGCAGAGCCCGCGCTTGGTGGGTGGGCTGTTTCCCAACGTGCTCACCGCCATGATCAGCGCGCTATCGCTCGCCTTGCTGGCCGTGCTCGCCCTGCTCGCGCGCGACACGCGCCTGCGCCAGCGCGCCGAGCTGGGCGTGGCCGACGCGCTCGCGTTTCGCAAGGCCATGGAAGACTCGCTCGTGACCGGTCTGCGCGCGCGCGACATGACCGGGCGCATCACCTATGTGAACCCGGCGTTCTGCGAGATGGTGGGCCTGAGCGCCGAGCAGCTCATCGGCACCGGCCTGCCCGCGCCCTGGTGGCCGCCCGAGCTGGTGGACGAATACCAGCAGCGCCAGCTGGTGCGCCTGGCCGGGCAGACGCTGCCGCGCGAGGGCTACGAGTCGGTGTTTCAGCGCAGCGACGGCACGCGTTTTCCGGTGCTCATCATCGAAGCGCCGCTGATCGATGCGCAGGGCAAACAGACCGGCTTCATGAGCGCGATTCTTGACCTCACCGAACAGCGCCGGGTGGAAGACCTCAACCGCACCTCACAGGAGCGCCTGCAGGCCACCGCCCGCCTGGCCACCGTGGGCGAGATGGCCTCGCTGCTCAGCCACGAACTCAACCAGCCGCTGGCGGCGATTTCCAGCTACGCCAGCGGCGCCATGAACCTGCTGGAGCACCCCACCGAACCGCTGCCGCAGGCCGACCTGTCGCAGGCCATGAAACGCATCAGCGAACAGGCCGAGCGCGCGGGACGCGTGATCAAGAGCGTGGCCGACTTTGTGCGGCGGCGCGAGCAGGTGCGCGAGGCGGTGAGCCCGCAGGATTTGATCGACGCCATCCAGCCGCTGCTGGTGCTGCAGGCCAAGAAGCAAGGCATCCAGCTGCAGATCGGCATCACCCCCGGCTGCCCGGCCGTGCACTGCGACCGCACCATGGTCGAACAGGTGCTGCTCAACCTCGCGCGCAACGGCATGCAGGCCATGCCGCAGGGCGATCCGGCGCTCGCCAAGGGCGCGCGGGTGCTGCGCATCGCGGTGCACCAGACGCGGCTGCATTCGGGCTTGCGTACCGGCGGCGACCTGCACAAGGAATGGATCACGTTCGAGGTGAGCGACCATGGACTGGGCCTGAGCGCCGAGGTGCAGGCCAAGCTTTTCACGCCCTTCTTCACCACCCGCACCGAAGGCATGGGCCTGGGCCTGAGCCTGTGCCGCACGGTGATCGAGCAGCACGGCGGTGCGTTGACCCACGAGCCGAACCAGCCGCGTGGCACGGTGTTCCGCTTCACGCTGCCGGCCCACCTATCATCACGGCCATGACCCCGCACCTCGACGCCAAGATCTACCTGGTTGATGACGACGCGGGTGTGCGCGAAGCGCTGGCCTGGTTGCTGCGCACGCGCCGGCTGGTCAGCGACGGCTACGACAGCGCCGAGTCCTTTCTGGCCGATGCCAGCGTCCTGCAGCACGAACCCACTGCACCCTGCTGCGTGTTGCTGGACGTGCGCATGCCCGGCATGAGCGGGCTGGCGGCGTTTGAACTCTTGCAGGCCCTGCCCTGGCGCGCGTGTCTGCCGGTGATCTTTCTCTCGGGCCATGCCGACGTGGCCACCGCGGTCGACGCGGTCAAGCGCGGGGCTTTCGATTTTTGCGAGAAACCGTTTTCCGACAACGCGCTGGTCGACCGGGTGGAGCGCGCGCTGGAGCAGTCGGCCCAGGTGCTGGCCCAGCGCCGCGTGCAGCGCGAACTGCAGCAGCGCCTGGCCAGCCTCACCGAGCGCGAGCGCGCAGTGATGGACCTGGTGGTCGCCGGCCTGCCGAACAAACTGGTCGCCGACCAACTCAACATCAGCGTGCGCACGGTGGAGGTTCACCGCTCGCGCGTGTTCGACAAGATGGGCGTGAAGTCGGCCGTGGAGCTGGCCAATGCCTTGCGGCCTTGACGGCCCCCGGTTGCTTCAGCGGTCTTCCGGCTTGTCTTTGCCCGGAGCTTGTTCGAGCTTCTGGCGCTCCACTTCCTCGGGCAGCTCGCCACCCTTGCGCCCTGAAAACATGGTCCACCACACGATGAACACCAACAACACCAGCGCGCCAAGCGCTTCAAGCAACAACAAGGTCATGGATCTTTTCGGTCGGGTTTCTCGGTCGTTCGTCAGGGTGCTCGCAAGCGGGGTGATTGTAGGAAGCCTGGTGTCCTGCGCGGTCGGCCCGGTGCAGATTCCCGCACCCGTCGCCCGGCCCGGCCCCGCCGTGGTCACCGCGCCAGTGGATGCGGGCGCGCTGCCGCCCGCGATCCAGCGGGGCAAGAGCCGCTGGACGCCGGTGTCATGGAGCGAGCTGCCGGGCTGGGGCCAGGACAGCCTGCACGAGGCCTGGAACGCCTGGGTGCGCGGCTGCGAACGGCCGGCGCCCGGCCAGGCCGGCCCCTGCGCCGAGCTGCGCCAGCTCGCCATCGGCACACCCGCCGAGCAGCAGGCCTGGGTGATGCGCCGCTTCCAGCCCTACCGCGTGACCGAGCTGGACGGCAGCCTGCCCGACGGCTTGCTCACCGGCTACTACGAACCCATCATGGCGGCCAGCCGCGCGCCCACCGCCACGCACCGCACGCCGCTCTACGCACCCCCCGCCGGCCTGCGCAGCGGCCAGCCCTGGTACAGCCGCCAGGAGATCGACACCCTGCCCGCCGCGCAGGCCGCGTTGCAGGGCCGCGCGGTGGCCTGGCTGGCCGATCCCATCGACGCGCTGATCTTGCAGATTCAGGGATCGGGCCGGCTCAACGTGGTGGAAGCCGACGGCCGCGCACGCCAGGTGCGCGTCGCCTTTGCCGCGCACAACGGCCATCCGTACAAAAGCGCGAACCGCTGGTTGCTTGATCAGGGTGCCATCAGCGATGCATCTTGGGCGTCGGTTAAAGCGTGGGCACTGCAGAACCCTGCAAGAGTCAATGAGTATCTTTGGAGCAATCCGCGCACCGTGTTCTTCCGCGAAGAGGCCTTGTCCGAGTTCGACGCGCGCTTCGGCCCACGCGGCGCGCAAGGCGTTCCGCTCACCCCTGGCCGCTCGATCGCGGTCGACCCCCAAAGCATTCCCTACGGCACCCCCGTGTGGCTGGCTTCGCAGGGGGCGACCCTGAACGTGAACAAGCTGGTGATGGCGCAAGACACGGGCGGCGCCATCGTGGGCGCGGTGCGCGCCGACCTGTTCACGGGCTGGGGTGGTTGGGATGACGAGGCCTACCTCACGGCGGCGGCGCTCAAGCAGCCGCTGCAGATGTGGGTGTTGGTGCCGCGCTGAGGCGGGCGCCGTCGGTGGCCCGGGTGGCCGACACACCGCGCTTGTCTTCCGGCCTGGCGCGCCCTGTCGATTTGGCGTACTGTCGTTCGTCGTTGCGTACGGGGCGTTCACGGCTGAGCGCGCCGCCCAGTCAACCCAAGGAGTGAAAACATGTCCTATATCGACGGTTTCGTGATCGCGGTCCCCACCGCCAACAAGCAGAAGTTCATCGAGCACGCGCGCCAGCTCGACCCGATCTTCCTCGAGCTCGGTGCCATCCGTGTGATCGAGGGCTGGGGCGACGACGTCCCCGACGGCAAAGTCACCGACTTCCGCCGCGCAGTGCAGGCCACGGCCGATGAGACGGTGGCCTTTTCGTGGGTCGAATGGCCGGACAAGGCCACGCGCGACGCCGGCATGAAAAGGATGATGGAAGACCCGCGCATGGACCCGTCCACCCCCGGCAACCCACCCATGCCCTTCGACGGCAAACGCATGATCTTCGGCGGCTTCGAGCAGGTGGTTGAAGTGAAGGTTTGAGCGAGCTTGGTGGACGCAGCGCCCAGCGACGGATCAGATGGCCGAGATGTCGGTCTGCACCGGCCAGCGCAGCGACTGCATGGCGCTGTTGCCGCTGGCTTCGAACTCGTGTTGCAGCAGCAGCGTGTAGCGGCCCGGGCGTGGCGTGCAGAGCCGGTAGCCGTCGCTGACCGGGCTGAGCGTGATGCCGCCGGACTGCTCGGTTTGCAAGCGCCAGGCTTCCACGTCCGAAGTGTTCATGCGCAACGTGACGCAAAAGCCGCGCTTCATGGTGGAGATCACCACCAGCCTCTGCTCGGCGCTCCAGTCGCCGCCAGACTCCGGGATCAGCTGAGCCGGATGGCTGTTCTCCAGCACCCGCATGATGGGTGGAACGACGATGCGAATGTCGATGGAAGCACTGGCACTGTGCTGGTTGACTGCTCGACTCTCACCCATGCCCGGCGCTGGAGCCAGCAGCAGAGCGCCGGAGGTCAGGCAGACAAGTAGAGGGCGTGGCAAGCGGCACATGAACCACTATCGGCCCCCCATCCGGGAACTTGAGACCCTCGCTACGGGCTCGCCCAGATCACCGACCGCTATTCGCTGCGCTGCACGGGGAGTGTCAGGGTCACGCTTTCGCGCAGGCGCACGTCCACCCGCGTCTGTCCCTCATCAATCACGTTCCAGGGCAGGGGCAGCGTCTCGGGTCGTACAGTGACGGTGCGCGGACCACTGGCGACAAAGGGAAATTCGAAGCGCCCCTGGCTGTCGGTACGCACGGCGTAGCGGTTGTCCAGAAAAACAGTGACGTTGGGTACGCCGGTTTCACTGGCTTCTTGTGTACCGCTGCGGTTGGCGTCGAAGTACACCGTGCCTTCGATACGGCCCCCCCCATCGCTGGACTTGCCACCCAGTGGCACATTGCGGCTGCCGGCTTGAAACTCATAGCGCAACACCGCATAAAGCGAGCGGTCGCTGTCGGGCACCAACACATCCGGCGGAGCCAGCGGGTCCAGCGACGGGCTGAACCGGCTGCGGCCCGAGGAGCGGGTGTAATTGCCCTCCATGCTCCAGCGGTTGTCGATACGCCAGTTCGCGCCGAGGTTCATGCTGTGGCGCGTCTGGCCGTTGTTTCCGCGCTCGGTGTTGACGATGCCACGCAGGCCAGCCTTGCTGGACAGTGGCGCAGACACACTCAGTGCCCCATTCCATGTGGTCTCGGCGGGCAGGTTGCGGTCGGCACTGTAGGCGGTTGCACCCAGACTGGTCGACAGGGCCCAGCCTTGCGGCACCATCCATTCCTGATCCCAGGTCAGGCTGCGGGTGGCGCTCTGGTCTTGTCCACCTGCGAACTCCAGGCGCAGGCCGCTGGTGCCCCAGTCATTCTGGAAGCGCCAGTCCCCATAGGTGTTCCAGGCGTCGCCATTGAAGCGACGCAAGGCGGCGCCGGCGCCCAGCGTGTGGTCGCGGTTGAGGCGCCAGCGTGCCGAGCCGGTGGCGAAGTAGCCACTGCCGCTGCGCCCGCTGATGGAATCCAGCCAGTCCACCGAGCCCTCGGCTGACCATTGGCGCGTGCTCCATGTGGTGCGCAAATAGGCGCCCACGATGTCGTTGGCCAGTGGCAGGTTGGCCCAAGTGAGGTCGGCCTCCAGCCGGTAAGCGCCCACACCGTGACGGCGCGGTCCCTCTTCCCACTCGCTGTCAATCCAGAACCCTCGGCGCGCGCCGCTCGGGTTGCTCGATTGGGTACTGACGAGTTGTCCCTGGATGTGGTGCTCCGCGCCTTCGTGCCGCAGCGCCATGAGGGTGGAGTTTGCGTTGACGAAATCGCTGGGTTGTTGCGGGCTGTCCAGCGATGAGACGCCGCGCGCCTCTTCGTGCCTGATGGCGGCGGTCCAGCCTTGGCGGGCGAGCGTGTTGACACCCGAAGCGTTGATCCGCCACTGGCCGGCCAGGGTGGTGCGTCGCCCGGGCAGTGACCGAAACCCGCTGGCGGGAAGGAAGTCCAGCCGCCCGGGCTCGCCCGTGGAGGCCTGCAGCTGCAAACCTTGTTCGGGGTTTTCGAATTCGGTGCCGAGGCCCCGAAGAATGGCCGAAGGCACGTAGATGCGCGCCGGCAAGCGCGTGATGTCTGGTGCCGGTGTGTTGATGATGCCCAGTTCATTGCTGTTGAGCCAGCCACCACCCAACGGCATCGCGATCTGGCGCACGGTGAGGGTGCCGCTGCTGTCACGCGGCGCGTACGTCCCATCGATGGACAGCGTGCCGTGATTGGGCGTTTCCAGCAGACCATAGATGCCGTAACCGATGCGGCTGCTTTGGGTCTGGTCAAAAGGCTGGGTGCCCAGCCGCGTCTCCAGTCGCAGGAAGCGCGGCCAGCCTTCGCGGTCGTAGGCATGGGCGTCGTTCTCTTCCAGAGCTTCCGGCGCCAGGTTGTCGATCACGCGGTCCACATAGAGGGACTCGGATGCGCTGGAGGCGCGAGACGCCGTCGCATCTTGTGCCCACACGGCAGCCTGCTGGGTCGCGAGGCCCACAAGAGCCAGCAGACTGCAGAGCGGGTGGGCCACCCGAACACTCATGGAGCGAAGCTGGCGTCAAGCGGCAGGCGGTTCTTGCCCCATTCGAGCGTTCCTTTGACCACCAGCGGAAACCGCAACTCGGGGGCGGTCTTGCCTTCGCCCACCACCGGCGAGAGCGCCACAGCGCGCGTCTCGCCCGGCATGATCGGTATGTCGGCCGGCGTCATTTCCAGCGTTTGCCCCGCGGCGTCGACGGCGTTCACGTAGCCTTCCAGTCGGCCGTGAGCGTTGCCGCTGTTGCGCACATCGAGCGTCGCCACGCTTTTGCCGTCGCTTGCTTTGACGACGCGAGTGGCCGTGAGGTTGAGCGCCGGAGCAGCGTCGCCCACGGCGGCGTACACGATCACCCCGATTCGACCGCCCACATCAACGCCACTCCTGGCGGGGTCAAGTCCTTCGATCATGATCGCGAAGCGGCATTCGCGTGGCGTTGTGCCGGCGGGCGGGTTGATCTCGAAGCGGAAGCGGTAGCGCGCGCCGGGCTCCAGCGTGAGTTCGCGTCGCTCGATCGCCACCCAAGGACGGCAGCTCTCGGGCGCCAGCTCGTCCGTGAAGGCCACCGAGTTGTCAGCCTGGAAAGTCCAGTCGTTGGTGTACACGCGGTAGGCGCCTTTGATCTGGCCCACATGCTGGATCTCGAACACCTGACGCAATGGCTGACCCGGCGTGGCCTTTACTTCAAAACGCGGTGGTGTGATGTAGGCGGCAAAGCCTTGCGCATGCCCCAAGAGCGGCGTGAACAACAGAACACAGGCACACGCCCAACCCCGCAGCGTATTCAATCCGTTTAGCAACGATCCCTGCAGCGTAGTCGTCATGGCGGATTCAGTTGGCATCGAGTTCAAAATGAAAATTCAGGCGCCGGCTGTTGGATGTCCAGTCGGCATTCGATCGCAGCCGAACTCGCATCTGGTCTTCCAGCGTGACGCCGGGGATCGTACCGGCGAAGACCAGGGCACGCTCGCCGGACACCAGGCGCCCGGCCTGCAGTCTGCCCTGCGTCGTCCAGACAGCTTCAATACTGGAGGCCTCGTCGCGCGGCAGCACCATGTAGATGCGACCACTGCGGCCGATCCAGTCGCGGGTGTCGATGCGGATATTGACCGTCACCCAGGCTTCCATGCCCCCCGCATTCATTCGGCTTCGGGCAAACGGCAACCACTGCATCTGCACGTTGGGCGGAACGGTGTAGCTCAATGAGTCGTCCAGCCGGAACGGATTGGCCAGGCTGGACCCGAATGCCAGCATGCCCAGCGCAGCGATGACCAGTCGCCGGCTTCTCGTCATGGTGAAGCCAGGGTGTAGGTCACGCGGCCGTTGTAGGTGCCTGACGCACGCACGGCGCTGTTGGCGTAGGAGAAGGTGTGGCAGTTTTCGAGGTACGTGTTGCCCGGAATTGTGGCGAGATTCTGAGTTCCCCCATTGAATGTGCCGGGTGCAATCACGTTGGGCACGCCGCTGCCCGGAGCGGCCACGGTCCAACTGATCTGGCTGATCGGGATGGTGTCTCCGTTGGCGTTTGTGAGGTTGGGAGGCGAAGACACGGTGAGCGTGGCGTTGGCCGCGCCGCCGTTGCGGCGGTAGCCTGCGCCCACCATCACTTGACTGGCTGGCGTCGGGCAGGTGTTGTTGCCGTCGCCATAGAGACTGATGTTCTGCGTGCTGTCGCTGGTCATGGCAAGCGGTGTGCCGTTTCCCAATTGCGCCGTCGGAACAGTGACGGCCACGAGATTGACAGGACCACTGCGCCCGGAGGTGCCATTGAGCGTCCCGCTGGTGCCACTCAGTGCGCCATTGCCGACATGCAGGAACAGGCGACGGCTGCCAGAAGTGATGGAGAGCGACCAAGCGTGCGCCGAAGATATTTCCGCGCCGCACCACAGCACAAGGCAGGCGCTACTGAGCCACCGGCCAATGCGGTGACCAATAAGTCGCTTTTGGGTGGTCATCGAGCCTTGCTCAGGTGTTTCACGGGGTCAGTGGCGCCAGGATGGAGGGCGCGGGGATACACCTTTTCGGCGCCATGGCGGGGCAGTTCACCGGTGTGCATTGCATGCCGGTGAACTTGACCAGCCATCAGGGCATGGTGGCGGTGTAGGTGACCCGACCCACGTAGGTGCCGAAGGCTGGGGTGGTGCTGTTGGCGTACGCGTAGGTCCAGTTGGCGGTCTGGTTGGTCACGCGTCCGGCCAACGTGGGCAGGCTGGTGCCACCGCTGAACGCTGGTGCGGCCAATGCGCCGTTGCTCGATGTCACTGTCAGTTGAGTGAATGGAATGGTGTCGGTGCCACTCGTCAGAACCAGCGGGTTGGTCGCGGTGATCGTGACCTGGCCGTTGTTGCCGAACACACGCACGGGAATCGAAGCCGTGCCTGAAGTGGGGCCGGTGCTGGTGATGGATGCAGCCGGGGCGGCGGCGCCAGCGCCCACGTCAAGCGGGTTGGTTGTGTAGTCGAAGGTCAGGGTGTCGATCGCGGCGTTGGTCGCCAGAGGCGTGCCGGAACCCGTGCCCACACCCAGGAAAAGCACACGCGGGATCACCACGCGCAGGTCCAGGTTGGCAGTGGCGGAGCCGGCGCCGGTGACCAGCTGCGATTCGGCCGAAGCCAGCAGTGGGGTGGCCAGGGCCAGGGCCAGGGTGGTTTTCAGGAGCAGGGCTTTTTTCACGACGTTTCCTTCAATGGAAGTGAGGAGAGTGGGCTGAGCACTTTCAGGTACCTGCTCCACGGGGGTTGATGGCGCAATGTTACGAAACGACACCATTGATGGCAAGCTAACAGTCGGAAAAAATTCACACATCTCAACAACTTACGGCGACTTCGTTACCCAAAGGTCGAAAACCTTGGACGAAAGGATGCAAAAACATTCAAGTTCTGGACCGGTTTGCCGTGCTCGTACTTTTAGCCAGCAGGTGCGACAACGGAAGTGCGCTTGCCGACTTCACCTCGCCCAGGGAAAAACTGGTGTGCAGGTCCTTCACGTTGGGCAGGTTGAGCAGCACCTCGCGGGCGAATTGGCTGAAGTGGTTGAGGTCCCGGCTGACCACCTGCAACTCGAAGGTGCCGGAGCCGCTGATGTAGTGGCACGAGACCACCTCGGGAATCTCACGTATGGCGTTCTCCAGCTTGCGCGTGACGTCGCCGCTGTTGCGGTCGGCGTCCAGGCGCACGAAGGCGAGCACGCCCAAGCCGATCTTTTCGCGGTCGATTTCGGCGCGGTAGCCGCGGATGAAGCCGGCCTCTTCCAGTGCACGCACACGCCGCCAGCAGGGCGCAGCCGACAGGCCCACACGCTGGGCCAGCTCGGCGTTGGTGAGGCGGCCATCGCTTTGCAGTTCTTGCAGGATGGTGATGTCGAACTTGTCGAGTGTTTCCATGGGAGCCTTCTTGAAGAAAGAATGTTGCTCGATCATCGATAAAACTGGCATGAAACGCAAACACCTGTCGCGCGGCGGGGCATACACTGTGCGCCACACTGGAGCCGCGTGCTCATAAAGCGAGCGGCTTCGGCCCATGAAGCGCCCACGAGGCGACCCAGCCCATCACGGAGACAAAAACGATGAACGCCCCCCTGCCCGACCACATCCGCCGCGCCCTGGAAACCGTGACGCTGGACGACAAATACGCGCTCGATCAGGGGCGCGCCTTCATGAGTGGCGTGCAGGCGCTGGTGAAGCTGCCCATGCTGCAGCGCCAGCGCGACGCCCTGGTGGGCAAGAACACCGCGGGCTTCATCAGCGGCTACCGCGGCTCCCCACTGGGCGGTTACGACCAGGCCTTGCAGAAAGCCGCGCCCCACCTCAAGGCGCAGAACATCGTGTTCCAGCCGGGCGTGAACGAAGAACTGGCCGCCACCGCGCTGTGGGGCACGCAGCAGCTGGGCTTTGCGCCGCCCGGCACCAACAAGTTCGACGGCGTGTTCGGCATCTGGTACGGCAAGGGCCCGGGTGTGGACCGCTGCTCCGACGTGTTCAAACACGCCAACATGGCGGGCACCACGCCCTGGGGCGGGGTGATCGCGGTGGCCGGCGACGACCACGTGGCCAAGAGCTCGACCGCCGCGCACCAGAGCGATCACATTTTCAAGGCCTGTGGCCTGCCGGTGTTCTTTCCGACCTCGGTGCAGGACATCCTCGATCTGGGCCTGCACGCCATTGCCATGAGCCGCTTCAGCGGCGTGTGGGCCGGCATGAAGACGATCCAGGAGATCGTGGAATCGAGCGCCACCGCGGTCATCGACCCGGACCGCGTGAACATCGTGGTGCCCGAGTTCGTCATGCCGCCCGGCGGCCTGCACATCCGCTGGCCCGACCACGCGCTGGACCAGGAAGCGCGCCTCTTTGACTACAAGTGGTACGCCGCACTCGCCTACATCCGCGCCAACAAGCTCAACCACAACGTGATCGCTGGCCCGAACGACCGCTTCGGCCTGATCGCCAGCGGCAAGGCCTACAACGACACGCGCCAGGCCCTGCTGGACTTGGGGCTGGACGACGACACCTGCCGGCGCATCGGCCTGCGCCTGCACAAGGTGGCCGTGGTGTGGCCGCTGGAGGCGCAGACCACGCGCGAATTTGCCACCGGCCTGCGCGAGATTTTGGTGGTGGAAGAGAAGCGCCAGGTCATCGAGTACCAGCTCAAGGAAGAGCTCTACAACTGGCGCCCCGATGTGCGGCCCAACGTGCTGGGCAAGTTTGAAGAGGTCGAGGGCGATTTCAGCGGCGGCGAATGGAGCATGCCCAACCCGAGCGAGCGCACCTTGCTGCGCGCCAACGCTGACCTGTCGCCCGCGATCATCGCGCGCGCCATTGCCAAGCGCCTGAAGAAGATGGGCCAGGTGCCCGAAGACGTGATGGCGCGCATCGACGCGCAGCTGGCCATCTTGACCGCGCAGGAAAAGTCGATGCAGACCCTGCTCACGCAGGGCGTGGCCGGCGCCGAGCGCCAGCCCTGGTTCTGCTCGGGCTGCCCGCACAACACCAGCACCCGCGTGCCCGAGGGCTCACGCGCCATGGCCGGCATCGGCTGTCACTTCATGACGATCTGGATGGACCGCGCCACCGTGGGGTTCACCCAGATGGGCGGCGAAGGCGTGCCGTGGGTGGGCCAACAGCCGTTCAGCCACGACCAGCACATGTTCGCCAACCTGGGCGATGGCACCTACTTCCACAGCGGCCTGCTGGCGGTGCGCCAGAGCATCGCGGCCGGCGTGAACATCACCTACAAGATCCTCTACAACGACGCGGTGGCCATGACCGGTGGCCAGCAGGTGGGCGAACGGCCCGAGGGCCACAGCGTGGTGCAGATCGCGCAGAGCATGCGCGCCGAGGGCGCGGTCAAGATCACCATCGTCACCGACGAGCCCGAGAAGTACGGCGGTGTGAAGGGCCTGCCCGAGGGCATCGCCATCCAGCACCGCGACCTGCTCGATGCGGTGCAACGCGAGTTCCGCGAGATCCAGGGCACCACCGTCATCATTTACGACCAGACCTGCGCCACCGAAAAACGCCGCCGCCGCAAGCGGGGCACCCTGGTCGATCCGGCCAAACGCGTGGTCATCAACGAGCTGGTGTGTGAAGGTTGTGGCGACTGCGGCGTGCAGTCCAACTGCCTGTCGGTCGAGCCGCTGGAGACCGAGTTCGGTCGCAAGCGCACCATCAACCAGAGCAGCTGCAACAAGGACTATTCCTGCACCAAGGGCTTCTGCCCGAGCTTCATCACGGTCGAGGGTGGCCAGCTGCGCAAGAAGGACAAGAAGGGTGCCGCGCTGGACTGGACGGGCGGTGCGCTGCCGGACCCGGTGTTGCCGGTGCTGGGCTCGGAAGCCTGGGGCGTGATCGTGGCGGGCGTTGGCGGCACCGGCGTCATCACCATCGGCCAGTTGCTCGGCGTGGCTGCGCACCTGGAGGGCAAGGGCATCGTCACGCAGGACGCGGCGGGCCTGGCGCAAAAGGGCGGCGCCACCTGGAGCCATGTGCTGATCGGCGCGCAGCAGGACGACATCCGCACCACGCGCGTGTCGGCAGCGTCGGCCGACCTGATCATCGGCTGCGACCCCATCGTGAGCGCCAACAAGGAAACCTGGGCCCGGCTGCGCGCCGGCAGGACCCACGTGGCGCTCAACGTGAGCGCCACGCCCACGGCGGCCTTCGTGAAGAACCCCGACTGGCAGAACCCGGCGCAAGCCTGCGTGGACGCGCTGGTGCACAGCCTGGGCACCGATTCGGTGGGCGCGTTCGACGCCGAAACCGCCGCCACGCGGCTGATGGGCGACAGCCTGTACACCAATCCCATGATGCTGGGCTACGCCTGGCAAAAGGGCTGGTTGCCGCTGGAGCTGGCATCGCTGATGCGCGCCATCGAACTCAACGCGGTGCAGGTGGACAAGAACAAGGCCGCGTTTGAATGGGGCCGCCGCGCCGCGCACAACCCGCAGGCCGTGGCCGCGTTGTGGCAAAAGGCCGGCGCGGGTGAGCAGGTGATCCAGTTCAAAAAGCGCGACTCGCTGGACGAGGTGATCGCGCGCCGCGTCGAGTTCCTCACCGGTTACCAGAACGCCGCATATGCCGCTGAGTACCAACGCTTTGTGGTTCGCGCGCGCGCGGCCGAGGCGCCGCTGGGCAAGACCGCGTTGAGCGAAGCCGTGGCGCGTTGCCTCTTCAAACTCATGGCCTACAAGGACGAGTACGAAGTGGCCCGCCTGCACAGCGACCCGGCCTTCCACGCCCGCCTGGCCAGCCAGTTCGAGGGCGACTTCAAACTCAAGGTGCACCTGGCGCCGCCGCTCATTGCCAAGAAAAACGAACGCGGTGAACTGGTCAAGCAGCCCTTCGGCCCCTTCATGTTCACTGCCTTCAAGTGGCTGGCGCGCTTCAGGGGACTGCGCGGCACGGCGCTGGACATCTTTGGCCGCACCGAAGAGCGCCGCACCGAGCGCGCGCTGATCGGCGAGTACCGCGCCGACATCGACGCCTTGCTGCCCCAGCTCAACGCCACCAACCTGGAGCTGGCGGTAGAGATCGCCCGCATTCCCGAGCACATCAAGGGCTTCGGGCATGTGAAGGAGCGCAACCTGGCCGCAGCACGCACGCGCCGCGACGGTTTGCTGACCCAGTGGCGCCAGCCGTCCGGCTTGAGCACTCTGGCCAAAGCCGCCTGAGCGAAGGGCGATCCGCCCATCGCTCCGACACACCCCCCGGCATACAATCGCCGGTTGTGTTCCAGCGCCCGGCACCGCTTGCAGCGGGGGCCGGGCGCTCGGCCTTTTCCTGATCCTGAACCTGTTGGAGACCGCTCGTGTTCATTTCCTCCGCTTACGCCCAAGCCGCCACCGGTGGCGACACCCAATCCACCATCCTGGGCATGCTGCCGCTGGTGTTGATGTTCGTGGTGCTGTATTTCGTGATGATCCGTCCCCAGATGAAGCGCCAGAAAGAGCACAAGGCCATGGTGGAAGCCCTGGCCAAAGGCGACGAAGTCGTGACCGCCGGTGGCTTCCTCGGCAAGGTCTCCAAGATTGGCGAAATCTACGTCGGCGTGGAACTTGCCGACGGCATGGAAGTCCAGATGCAGCGTTCTGCCGTGGTTCAGGTGCTGCCCAAAGGCACTTTGAAGAACGTCTGAGCGTGCTTGATGGACTCGGCTTCATCCGCTGGGTCTCTCCCCGCCGCCTGGCCCCGCCTCCGACCCCGCTGACACATTTGCGGCCTTCAGGGCCGGCATCACCATGAACCGTTACCCGCTGTGGAAGTACGCGATCATCCTGGTCGCCTTGTTGGTCAGTGCGATCTATGCACTGCCCAACCTGTTTGGCGAGTCGCCCGCCGTGCAGGTGTCGGCGGCCCGGTCCACGGTGCGGATCGACAGCGGCACGGTAACCCGGGTGGAGCAGGCGCTGGCCGCGCAAGGCGTTCAAGCCGCGCTGATCCAGCTGGACGCCAATTCGGTCAAGGCCCGCTTCGAGAGCACCGACGACCAGCTCAAGGCACGCGATGCGCTGGAGAAGGCGTTCAACCCCGATCCGGCCGAGCCCGGCCACGTGGTGGCGCTCAACCTGCTGCCGCGCACGCCCGCCTGGCTGGCCTCGCTGGGCGCCTCGCCCATGTACCTCGGCCTGGACTTGCGCGGTGGTGTGCACTTCATGCTCCAGGTTGACATGGCCGCAGCCTTGCAGCGCCGGGCCGACGTGATGGCCGCCGACCTGCGCAGCGCGTTGCGAGAGAAGGGCGTGCGCCACGGCGGCATCAACCGCAGCGGACAGACCATCGAATTGCGGGCGCCCGATGCGCAGACCGCGCAGGCGGTGAACGGGTTGATCCGGGACCAGTTCCCCGATCTGGTGGTGACCGAAACGCCCGATGGCAGCGGCATGCGGCTGCTTGCCACCATCAAGCCCGAAGCGGCGCGACTGGTGCAAGACCAGGCCTTGAAGCAGAACATCACCACGCTGCACAACCGGATCAACGAACTCGGTGTGGCCGAGCCTGTGATCCAGCAGCAGGGCGCCGACCGCATCGTGGTGCAGCTGCCCGGTGTGCAGGACACCGCCAAAGCCAAAGACATCCTCGGGCGCACCGCCACGCTGGAAGTGCGCATGGTCGACGAGTCCTCCGAAGGCCAGGCCGCCGCGCGCGGCACCGCGCCGGTGCCCTTCGGCTCCGAGCGCTACCCCGAGAGCAGCGGTCAGCCCGTCATCGTGAAGCGAGAGGTTCTGCTGACCGGCGAGAACCTCACCGACGCGCAGGCGGGCTTCGACAGCCAGACCCAGGAAGCGGCGGTGCACCTCACGCTGGACGCCAAGGGCGCGCGCATCTTCCGCGATGTGACCCGCGAAAACGTGGGCAAGCGCATGGCGATCATCCTGTTTGAAAAGGGCCGCGGCGAGGTGGTCACGGCTCCGGTGATCCGCGGCGAAATCGGTGGTGGCCGGGTTCAGATCTCCGGCGCCATGACCAGCGTCGAAGCCAGCGACACGGCCCTGCTGCTGCGCGCCGGCTCGCTGGCCGCGCCCATGGAAATCGTCGAAGAGCGCACCATCGGCCCCAGCCTGGGTGCCGAGAACATCGCCAAGGGCTTCAACAGCGTGATGTGGGGCTTTGCGGTCATCGTGTTCTTCATGTGCGTTTACTACGCACTCTTCGGCATGTTCTCCAGCATCGCGCTGGGCTTCAACCTGCTGTTGCTGGTCTCGCTGCTGTCCATGCTGCAGGCCACGCTCACCCTGCCCGGTATCGCCGCCATGGCGCTGGCGCTGGGCATGGCCATCGACTCCAACGTGCTGATCAACGAGCGCGTGCGCGAAGAGCTGCGCCGCGGCTCGTCACCGCAGGTGGCCATCAACACCGGCTATGACCACGCCTGGGGCACCATCCTGGACTCCAACGTCACCTCGCTGATCGCGGGTCTGGCGCTGCTGATCTTCGGCTCCGGCCCGGTGCGCGGCTTCGCGGTGGTGCACTGCCTGGGCATCGTCACCAGCATGTTCTCCTCGGTGTTTTTCTCACGCGGGCTGGTCAACCTCTGGTACGGCCGGCAGAAGAAACTCAAGACCGTGTCGATCGGCACCGTCTGGCGCCCCGAAGACCAGACCCCCGCCGCCAAGGCCGACTGAACGAGGCATCGCACCATGGAACTCTTCCGCATCCGCAAGGACATCCCGTTCATGAAGCACGCGATCGTGCTGAACGCCATCTCGTTCATCACGTTCGTGCTCGCCGTGTTTTTCCTGACCACCCGCGGTCTGCACCTGTCGGTGGAATTCACCGGCGGCACGGTGATGGAGGTGGCGTACGAACAACCCGCCGATCTGGAGTCGGTGCGCAAGGTGATCGAAGGCCTGGGTTACGCCGATGTGCCGGTGCAGAACTTCGGCACCTCGCGCGACGTCTTGCTGCGCCTGCCTGTGCAGGCCGGCCAGTCGTCCGGTCAGCAGAGCGAGGCGGTGCTCGCCGCCTTGAAGGCACAGAGCCCGACCGTGGAATTGCGCCGCACCGAGTTCGTCGGTCCCCAGGTCGGACAGGAACTGGTCCAGAACGGCCTGATGGCCCTGGGGCTGGTGATCGTGGGCATCATGATTTACCTCGCATTCCGCTTCGAGTGGAAGTACGCGGTCTCGGCCATCGTTGCGAACCTGCACGACGTCATCATCATCCTGGGCTTCTTCGCCTTCTTCCAGTGGGAGTTCTCGCTGGCGGTGCTCGCGGCGGTGCTCGCGGTGCTGGGGTATTCGGTCAACGAATCGGTGGTGATCTTCGACCGCATCCGGGAGACCTTCCGCAAGCAGCGCAAGATGAACACGCAGCAGATCATCGACCACGCGATCACCTCCACCATCAGCCGCACCATCATCACCCACGGCTCGACCCAGATCATGGTGCTGTCCATGCTGCTGTTCGGCGGTCCGACCCTCTACTTTTTCGCGCTGGCCCTGACCATCGGTATCTGTTTCGGCATCTACTCGTCGGTGTTCGTGGGCGCGGCCATGGCGATGTGGCTGGGCATCAAACGGGAAGACCTGATCAAGTCCAGCGGCAAGAACGAAGGCGATCCGGACGACCCGAACGCAGGCGCTGTGGTTTAAGCGCGAACACCACGCCGGGCATACCCTTTGTGAGCACCTCCAGCCCGAGGCGCTGAAATCTTTCGTGTCATACTGAAAGCATTGTGTCGCCCCCCGATCAGCACGTCTCCTCCCTGGCCAAACAGGCACGTGAACTCTTCGTGGTTCACGTGGGTCGTGCCCTTCCCGAAATGGTCAAGGCCTGTGACACCCGGCTGACCGGCATCCTCGACCAAGCCGGCTCGGCGCGCGAGATGCAAACCCGCCGCGACGCCTGGACCGCCTTCCAGAAACACCAGACCACCTGGCTCAACCAGAGCCGCAAGGCGCTGCAGCGCACCTTGTTGCCGCGCACCTCCAGCACGGGTCAGCCCATCAGCATGTCGGGCGCCCTGGAGCTCGTGGCCGAGGGCGCCATCGACGACCAGATCATGGCCTCGCGCCTGGCGATGCGGGTGCTGGAAAAGGCATCCACCGAACTCAACGAACTGCGCCTTCGTGTTCAGCACCTGGAAAAACGCCAGGAGTTGTCGCGCGGTGACGTGTTGCTGCCAGATGTGACCGCCCGCATTCTGGTGGACCAGTGGCTGGAATCCGAGATGACCCGCGATGCCTGGGCGCTGGTGCAGGACGCACTGGCCCCGGTCATGACGCTCAAGCTGCACGACGCCTACAAGGCGGCCAACGAATTCCTGGTGGCCAGCGGCGTGATGAAGGAAATCGACCTGCAGGCGCTGGTGAGGCGCGCGCCAGGTTCGCGCGCCGAAGGCCCGCCCGCTGCGCCGCCGCAGTCCAGTCCGTTGGGTGCACGTGTGCCTCCCGGCGGCGCTGCACGCCCCGGTGCAACGGGTGCGGGTTTCCGACCCGCAGGTGCCAGCCCGGGCTCAGACCCGGGCACCAGTGGCAGCTCTGGCGCCAGCCAGAGCGACTTTGGCGGCTCCGGCCAAGCGGGCCGTCCCAGCTCGCCCGGCTCTTCCAACATGGGTGTGCACGACGAAACCCGCATGATGACCAGCGCCTCGCCGCTGGCGCGCGCCCGCATGCGCGCGCAGGGCGTGGTGGGGCGGCTGCGGCGCATGCTGATCGACAAGGTCGGCGGTGACTTCGAAGCCACGCAGATCTTGCCGCCTTCGCCCGGTCTGGCGCAGGCCATGCAACGCGTGGTACCTGGCGACAGCGCCGGCGCGGGCTTCTATGTCTCGGGCAACAGCCGCCCAGGGGCGGTGTACATGGACGCCACGCACGTGGAAAAAGCGGCGGTTGTGCTGCGTCAGCGCACGGCCGAACTCAAGCAAGCCGCCAGTACACCGACCGAAAAGGCCACCATCGAGGTGGTGGCCCTCATGTTCCAGAGCATCCTGGCCGAAGAGCGCATTCCGCCCAGTGTGCGGGTGTGGTTCGCCCGTCTGCAGATTCCGGTGTTGCGCGTGGCGCTGGCCGAGCCCGAGTTCTTCAGTGCCCTGCAGCACCCGGCCCGCCGCCTGATCGACCGCATGGGATCGTGCGTGATGGGCTTCGAGTCCAACGTGAGCTCGGCCGCGCTGGAGGCCGAGATCAAACGCGTGGTGCAAGTGATCGAGCAGTACCCCGAAACCGGCCGGCGCGTCTTCCAGCTCGTGTTCGACGAGTTCCAGAAATTCCTCTCCACCTACCTGAGCGAACAGGGCAGCGCCAGCCGCTTCGTGAGCGTGGCGCAGCAGGTCGAGCAAAAGGAAACCCTGTCGGTCCAGTACACGATCGAGCTGCGCAAGCTGCTCGACGACGTGCCGGTGCGCGACGAGGTGCGCGATTTTCTGTTCAAGGTCTGGGTCGACGTGCTGGCCGTGTCCAGCGTGAAGTACGGCTTGCGCCACGAAGAAACCAGTGCGCTCAAGCAGGTGGCTTCCGATCTGCTGTGGGCCGCCAGCGCCAAACCCAACCGCGATGACCGCGCCCGTGTGATCCAGCAGCTGCCTGCTTTGCTCCAGCGTTTGCGCCAGGGCATGGGTATGCTGGGCTTCACCACCGGCATGCAGGACCAGCACATCAAGTCGGTGAGCGACACACTGGCCGATGCCTTCATGTCGCGCACCGAGGCCATCTCCCAAGAGCAACTCGACAACCTGTCTGATCGTCTGGCCAATCTGGAAGAGTATTTGCCTGCCAATGGATTGGGCGATCTGGACCTGGACAACGAGAGCATCGAGATGATCACCGGCGTGGACGCCAGCAACATCGAGGTGATCAACCAGGGTGGCAGCCAACCCAACGAGGCCATGCGCTCGTGGGCGGTGGAGCTGCAGATCGGTTCGTGGTTCGGTCTGGACCACAACGGCAAGCTCAACAGCGTGCAGCTGGCGTGGCGCAGCCAGCGTGGCCAGCTTTATTTGTTCGTCACCAACGGCGGCCGTTGTTTCCTCATTCAGGCCACGCGGGTTGCGTCGTATCTGCAAGCGGGCTTGCTAGTGCCGAGCGAAGAAGAAGCGCTCACCGTGCGCGCGACGCGCGACGCGCTCTCCAAGCTCGACGCCAACCCCGAGCGCCTGCTCAACTGAGGTGGATCAGCCTTTGCGGGCCTGTTCGTACAGGCCTTGCACGCGGGGCAAGTTGGCTTCGAGTTCGCGAATGCGGTTGGGGCCGCTGGGGTGGGTTGACAGAAAACCGGGGCCTGCACCGCCACCTGCCGATGCCATCTTCTGCCACAAACTCACGCTGGCCTGCGGACGGTAGGCCGAGCGGGCTGCAAGTTCAAGACCCACCAGATCGGCTTCGGTTTCGTCTTCGCGGCTGAACTTGAGCGTGAGCAATTGCGTGCCCAGGTTGGCCGCCACATCACCCAGTTGGCCCAGGCCGAACAGTTGCGCGGCGATCGACAGACCGATGCTGGTGGCGCTGCTTTTGGCCACACGGGCCCGCGCGTGTTCGCGCAAGGCATGGGCCATTTCGTGACCCATGATCATGGCGGTCTCGTCGTCGGTGAGCTGCAGCTTTTCCAGAATGCCGGTGTAGAACGCGATCTTGCCGCCCGGCATGCAGAAAGCGTTGATCTGATCACTGCGGATCAGGTTGACTTCCCACTTCCACTCGGTGGCTCGCTTGTTCCATTGGGGCGAGTGCGGAATGATGCGCCGCGCGATGTTGCGCAGCCGTTGCACCTCGGCATAACCTGAGGGCAGCAGCACTTTTTTGGCGTTGGCCTCGCTCATCATCTGCGCGTATTGCTGGTTCGCAGCACCTTCGAGCTCCTCGGCCGGGATCAGGTTGCGCAAGGCCGAAGCCTGGCCCACGTCGACCTGGGCCGCGGCCGGCAAGACCGCGCTGGCGGCTGCGGCCGTACCCGCGAGCAGGAAGCCACGCCGGGCCGACCAGACGTGATCGGGACGCGGCGTGTGAGAGGAGTCAGACTTGAAGTCGCAGATGAAACACATGGGTCAATAATAGTCAAAGCCATGCGGGTGTGCCCACCCCGGTGAACCCTATCTTTTCTACGGCGTGCCGATGTCTCCACCCACCTCCGTGACAAGCCCGTCGGCCACCGAGCCGACGCCGCAGCCCAGCCCGACCTGGGGAGAAACCCTGCGTGTGTACCTGGAGCCGGCCAGCCTGCGCATGTTTGCGCTCGGCTTCTCTGCCGGGCTGCCGCTGCTGCTGGTGCTGGGCACTTTGAGCTTTCGGCTGCGCGAAGCCGGCCTGGACCGCACGACCATTGGTTACCTCAGCTGGGTCGGCCTCGCCTATGCGTTCAAGTGGTGCTGGGCGCCGCTGGTGGACCGCCTGCCGCTGCCGTTTCTCACGCGTTGGCTCGGGCGCAGGCGCAGTTGGCTGCTGCTGTCGCAGGGCCTCATCATGGCCTCGCTGGTGGGCATGGCCTTGTCCGATCCGCGCACTGGTCTGACCATGGTGGTGTGGTGCGCACTCGCCGTGGCGTTTGCTTCGGCCACGCAAGACATTGCGCTGGATGCGTTTCGCATCGAGTCGGCCGACGCGCGCCACCAAGGCGCCCTGGCCGCGACCTACCAGACCGGCTACCGCCTCGCCATGATCTGGGCCGGTGCCGGCGTGTTGTGGATCGCGGCGCGCGCCGAGGTGGCGCCGGTGGCCGCGGTGGCAGGTGCTGCGCCGGGTGTGCTGTACCAGCAGGCTGCGTGGACCACGGCCTACCTGGTGATGGCTGCAAGCATGTTGGTGGGTGTGTTCACCGTGCTGTTCTCGCGCGAGCCCGTGCATGTGGTGTTGCCACCGTCGAAGAACGCCGCCGAGTGGCTGCGCAGCGCGCTGGTCGAGCCGTTTGCCGATTTCCTCAAGCGCTACGGCAAGCAGGCTGTGCTGATCCTCGCGCTCATCGGGGTCTACCGCATCAGCGACGTGGTCATGGGCATCATGGCCAACCCGTTTTATGTGGACATGGGCTACACCAAGGACGAGGTGGCTGCGGTCACCAAGGTGTTCGGCGTGATCATGACGCTGGTGGGCGCGTTCATCGGCGGCGCGCTCTCGCTCAAGCTGGGCGTCATGCGCGTGCTCATGCTGGGCGCTGTGCTCTCGGCCGCGAGCAACCTGTTGTTCGCCTGGCTGGCCGGCCATGGCCACGACGTGACCGCGTTGGTGCTGGTGATCTCGGCCGACAACCTGAGCGCCGGTGTGGCCTCGGCGGCATTCATTGCGTACCTCTCGGGCTTGACCAATGTGAGTTACTCGGCCACGCAGTACGCGCTGTTCAGCTCCATGATGCTGCTGGCACCCAAGTGGCTCGCGGGTTACTCGGGCGCGTTTGTCGATGCCTACGATTACGCCACCTTCTTTACCGCGACCGCTTGCCTGGGCGTGCCCGTGCTGCTACTGGTCTGGCTCGCCTCCCGGGTGGCGCCAGTGGCCCATCGGTCTTGACCAGGCACCTCGTTCACGATTCTTTACGCCTCCCACAACCCGTGTTCACGCCGAGCCCTCACCCTTGGAGGTTCCCGTTACACGCTCACACCCCACATCCATGACATCCCAGCTGCTGATGATTGAAGACGACGCCCGCCTGGCGAAGATGGTCGTCGAGTACCTCGGCCAATCGGGCTTCGAGGTGACACACGCCGCTGACGGCGAAGCGGGTCTGGAACAGCTGCAGCTCATCCAGCCCGAGTTGGTGATCCTGGACCTGATGATGCCGGGCATCGACGGCCTGGAAGTCTGCCGGCGCATCCGCGCGCTGCAGGGCGATGTGGCGCGTGTGCCCGTGCTCATGCTCACGGCAAAAGGCGATCCGATGGACCGCATCATCGGTCTGGAACTCGGCGCCGACGACTACCTGCCCAAACCCTTCGAGCCGCGCGAGCTGTTGGCCCGCGTGCGCGCGGTCTTGCGCCGCCGCGGTGAGACCGGCAGCGCCAGCGTGTCGCGAAGCACGCCGGTGATGCGCTTCGGCTCGCTGGACATCGACCGCGACGCGCGCACGGTGCAGGTGGCTGGTCAGGCCTGTGAACTCACGTCCTACCAGTTCGACCTGCTGGTGGCCATGGCCGAGCGCGCGGGCCGTGTGCTCACGCGCGACCAGATCATGGAAGCGGTGCGCGGGCGAGAGCTGGAGGCGTTCGATCGATCGATCGACGTGCACATCGGCCGCATCCGCAATGCGATCGAAGTCGACAGCAAGGACCCCAAACGCATCCTCACGGTGCGGGGTGTGGGGTACGTTTTCGCGAAGCAACAAGACTGATGGCGCCCCCACGCTCCGCCGCTTCGCGGGTCGCTGCCCCCCTCGGGGGTTGTTTCGCCTTGGGGCGGCCCGGTGGCCAAACGAGATGAAAGCATTCTTCGTCTCCAAGCTCTACCTGCGCATCTGGCTTGCGGTGGTCGCGGTGGTCACCGTGCTCACGCTGGCCGCAGGCTGGTTGTGGCAGCAGGCGCTCGACGAAGACCGGGCCGAGCGCGATGCGCGCGTGACACGCACGATCGTGATCCGCGATGCAGATCGCGATGTCATTGGCGAGGCGCCGGCGCGCGCCGTGCGCATCCCCGGTGGAGGTTGGGAATTCGAAGTGCTCATGAAAGACGGGCAGAAACTGTTCGTGTTGTTGCCCCGTCCGAACCGCCCCGAGGGTGTCAACAACCCGGGACGCCGAGCGCCCGCCTGGCTTCAGACGCCGACCGGGTTTGCCTGGCTGCTGGGCTTCGTGGCGTTGGCCGTGGCGCTGGGTGCTTACCCCATCGTGCGTCGTCTCACCAAGCGCCTCGAAGCGCTGCAGCGGGGCGTGGAGCGCTGGGGTGACGGCGACCTGTCCACCCGCCTGCCCGTGCAAGGTCAGGACGAGGTGGCGTTTCTGGCCGAGCGTTTCAACGCCGCCGCCGAACGTGTGCAGACCTTGGTGAAGTCGCACAAATCCTTGCTGGCCAACGCCTCGCACGAACTACGTTCGCCGCTGGCCCGCATCCGAATGGGGCTGGAGCTGCTGGGGCGCCACGGCGTGGGTGCGCAGCAGCGCAGCGAGATGGCGCGCAGCATCGACGAACTCGATCAACTCATTGACGAGATCCTGCTGGCCAGCCGACTGGACCTGCGCGACGCCAGCGACGCGTCGACCCTGGGGCCCACCGAAGAAGTGGATCTGGTGGGGCTGGCCGCGGAAGAGTGCGCACGCACCGGGGCCGATCTGGAGATCGCGCCGGGCGCGTCCCCGGTGCTCGTGCAGGGCCATGCCAAGCTGCTGCGCCGCGTGTTGCGCAACCTGTTGGAGAACGCGCGGCGCTATGGCCGCGCCGCGGGCACCTCCGACGCACTCGGTGCCGAGGCCGATGTGCGCCTGCGGCTCGCCGTCGAACCAGGTGCTGGTCAACACGCCGCCCGGACCGCCGTGCTGTGGGTGGAAGACCGCGGCCCGGGTGTGCCGGCCACTTTGCGCGAACGCATCTTTGAGGCCTTTTACCGCCTGCCCGGTGCCAGCGAGCGCGAAGGCGGCGTGGGCCTGGGGCTGTCGCTGGTGAAAACCATCGTCGAGCGCCACGGTGGGCGGGTGTATTGTGAAGACCGGCCCGGTGGTGGCGCCCGTTTCGTGGTGCACTTGCCGCTCTGACCCCGTTTGTGAATATGACCTAGACACTGTGCTGCTTTCGTATTCGAAAAGACGCGGACTCCCCCAGATTGGGGATGGCCGAACGGCCTTTCGAACAGCACAATAGGAGCTGTTGCTGTCACAACATGTCTAAAAACAGACCCGGCAAAATCCACACGTCGCTCAGCGCGTTTGAAACTGGTCTCCCAACGACGTCCCTTCAAGGACTTTCAAAAGCCACCGCAAGGTGGCTTTTTTTTGCCTGTGCTCAGTGCAGCTGTTGGGGTCGTGAAGAGACACTCTCTTGCGCTGCCGTGGTGTGCACCCAGTCGACCACATCGCCGGTGGGTTGATAACCCTGCACGGACGCTTGCAGCAAGGCGCGCGCTGCCGGCACGTCTTGTGCCGAGAGCGCCTGGTCGAGCAACTGCAAGGTGTGTTCGAACTCGCTCCAGGGCCTGAAGGCTTCGCGCGCGCGCAGGATGCGCGGGTGTTGCGTGGGCTGCGTGTCGTCGCCGATCAGCAGCTCCTCGTACAACTTCTCGCCAGGGCGCAAACCGGTCGTTTCGATTTCGATGTCGCCGGTGGAGTTCTGCTCGTTTTTCACCTGCAGGCCCGAGAGCTCCACCATGCGCTGCGCGAGATCCATGATGCGCACCGGCTGGCCCATGTCGAGCACGAACACGTCGCCACCCTGCGCCATGGCACCGGCCTGGATCACCAGTTGGGCCGCCTCGGGGATGGTCATGAAATAGCGGGTGATGTCCGGGTGGGTGAGCGTGATCGGCCCGCCGTCCTTGATCTGCTGCCGGAACAAGGGCACGACCGAGCCACTGGAGCCCAGCACGTTGCCGAAGCGCACCATGGAGAAGGTGGTGGCGCTCTGCTCGGCAGCCAAGGCTTGCAGCACCATCTCGGCCATGCGCTTGCTCGCGCCCATGATGTTGGTGGGGCGTACCGCCTTGTCGGTGCTGATGAGCACGAAGTGGCTCACGCCGGCAGCTTGCGCGCTGCGCGCACAGACCAGCGTGCCCCACACGTTGTTGCGCAGGCCTTGTACCGGGTTGTGTTCCACCAGCGGCACGTGTTTGTAGGCCGCGGCGTGGTACACCGCGTGCGGTCGCCAGGTCTGCATGATCTGCGCCATGCGCTCGGCGTCTTGTACCGAGGCGAGCAGAGGCACCAGCGTGACCGCCATCGGTGCAGGCGCGCCACCTTCCTCAACATCCAGCGCATCGATCTGGCCACCCACCAGTGCGGTGAGCTCGTGGTGGATCTGGTACAGCGCGAACTCGGAGTTCTCCACCAGCAGCAGCGTGTGTGGCCGGCAGGCGGCGATCTGCCGGCAGAGCTCGCTTCCGATGCTGCCGCCGGCGCCGGTGATGAGCACCACCTTGTCGTGTACCAGGCGTTGAAGCAGCATCCCGTCGGGCGTTACTGGCTCGCGACCCAGCAGGTCTTCAATCTCCAACTCGCGCACATCGTTCAGGCTCACGCGGCCCGCGGCCAGGTCCGACATGCCCGGCATGGTGCGCACCCGCACCGGCAGGTGGCGCAGGGACTCCAGCACCTGCAGACGCCGCTGGTGGGTGACCGAGGGCAAGGCTAGCAGCAGATCGGTCACACCCAGTTCGGGGATGAGCTGCGGCAGCGCCGATGGCGGGTAGACCGTGCGACCGTCCAGGCTGTTGCCGTGCAGTTGGATGTCGTCGTCCAGAAAGCCCAGCAAGCGGTGCTCGGTGCCGCGGGCGAGCGCGGCGGCGAGCTGTCGGCCCGCCGCGCCTGCCCCGTAGATCAAGACGCCAGGCATGTCTTTGCGCTGGAGAACGGTGCGGTAGAGGCCACCGAGCCAATAACGCACCACCACGCGGCTGAAGCCCACAAAAGCCATCAACAACAAGGGCTGAATGACGCCTACCGTGCGTGGAATGCCCGGCACGCTGATGACCGTGAACAGGATGGCGTAGAACAGGCCGTACAGGGTCATTGCCTGCACCAGGCTGACCATGGCGTTCCAACCCGCGTAGCGAAAGATAGCTCGGTACAAGCCAAAGCGGATGAAGAGCGGCAGGGCCAGCAGCACCGAACCCAGCATGGCCCAGCCATGCACCGGCTCCAACCGCACCCAATGCTCCAAGCGCAGGCACAAAGCCAGCCACACGGTGAGCACGCAGAGCGCCACGTCCACGGCGAGTGCCACCAGGCGCTTGGCCACGCGCGGCATGTCCAGCAGCGTCGCCGCCGCAAAGGTCTCCGAATCCCTGTTGTTCATTGTTTTAGTGGGTCACGCCGTCGCGACGCAACACCTTCACAAACGTCATCCACAAAATGCGAATGTCGAAAGTTAGAGTTTGGCGGCGCAAGTACTCCGCGTCCAGCGCCACCTTCAATGGAATCGGCAATTCGTCGCGACCGTTCACCTGCGCCCAGCCCGTCAGGCCCGGCACCAGCTCGTGCACACCGTGCTCGGTGCGCAAGGAGATCAGATCGTGCTGGTTGAACAGCGCTGGCCGGGGGCCGACGAAGCTCATGTCGCCTTTGATGATGCTCCACAACTGAGGTAACTCGTCCAGGCTGCTTTTGCGCAGGAAGGAGCCGATGGGCGTGAGGTACTTCGCCGGGTCGGTCAGCAGATGGGTGGCCACGGCGGGCGTGTCCACACGCATGCTGCGAAACTTGGGCATCTTGAAAATTTTGTTGTGGCGGCCGACGCGGTTGCTCCAGTACAGCGCGGGACCGGGCGACGTGAGCCGCACCGCAAGCGCAACGCTAGCCACCGGCATCATCAACACCAGCGCGGCCGGGATGGCCAGTGCCAGATCAAAGAGCCGCTTGATCACGGCGTGAGTCCCGCCACCGCCCGCCGCAGGCCTTCATCCACCGAAATGGGGGGGCTCCAGTTCAAGGTGTCCCGGGTGTGGCTGATGTCGACCTGCAGATTCCCGAGCAGGCGCTGCGCCATGTCGCCTTTTCCGAGCAGGTTGGCGCCGAGCTGGAGCAGCAAAGGTGGGACCGGGAAAAGGCGCGCCGGCTTGTTCATGGCATGCCCCAAGCGACGCAGCAAGTCGGCTGTGGACAGGTCTTCACCGTCGCTGACCAGAAAGGTCTGGTTGGCGGCGGCGGGGTGGTCGATGCAGGTGACAAGCAAGTCGACCAGGTTGTCCAGGGCGACGAAGCTGCGGCGGTTATGGGTGACCCTGGCCAGGGGCAGAGGCAAGCCTCGTTGCGCGGCGCGCATCAGGGAAGCAAAGTTGGCTTTGACGCGTGGGCCGTAGACCAGAGGTGGACGGACGATGACGACTTCCATGCCGGTGTCATTAGCGATCTGGCGCAGGCCCTGCTCGGCTTCCATTTTGGAGATGCCGTAGGCGTCTTGCGGAGCCGGTGTGTCGGCGCCGGTGAAAGGCTGCCCAGTTTCTGTGCACTCACCGTTGACCTTAATGGAGCTGACGAAGATGAAGCGGCGCACGCCTGCCCGAGCTGCCAGTCGTGCGAGGCTCAGGGTGCCGGTGGTGTTGACAGCACGAAATGCCCGCATGGGGTTGGAGTTGGTTTCTTTCATTACATGCACACGTGCCGCGAGATGTATCACGACCTCGCGGTTGTTCAGTTCTTGGGGCCAGACGGGCGATTCGTCGAGTGAGCCCATAGCCACGCTTTGTGCATCTGCTTTGGCCGAAGCTACGCGCACGGCGGTCATTGTGTCGTGGTGGTGTTCGCGCAAAGCCTTGAGTAGCGTGCCACCCACCCATCCGGTGCCGCCAGTAAGCAGGATTCGGCGGGTACTCATACTGTGCCTCCAGTTCCGAGTCGGACAATGTCATCGGCCATCTGGTTCATGATTTGGGCGCGCCGGTATCTGTCCACAAAGGTACTGCGGTCGCAGGTTTGCATTCGCAGTGTGCGAAACGCTACCAGTGCTCCTGCCGCATCGCAAGGATTGAACACGGCGGCATTCTCGATTTCCTGTTGGGTGAACTGCGCAGGGAAACCCGCCAGGCCAGCCCAGATGGGCTTTCCGGTGGCAGCGTACTCGAACAGCTTCGACGGGAGCACCTTTTCGAAGGCGGGCAGGTCGTTGAGGTGGACGAACAGCACGTCGGCCTGGTTGTAGAGCGCTATCAGTTCCGCACGTTTCACCGGCGCGAGCAGCGTCACAGCATGTCGTGGCAGGGCGGCCAGCGCCTCTTCCAGTTGAACGCGCCGTCCTCCATCCCCCACCACGGTGAACCGCACTGAGTCGCCCAGCTGCTGCGTCAGCGCGGGCAGGATGTGATGAAGACCTTGCCCTTCGCCGAGGTTGCCCGCGTACAGCACATGCAGCGGGGCTGCAGCCGTCTGCGGATGCGCATGCTGCACATTTCGATTTTCAAGAAAGGCGTCGTCGACGCCGTTGCTCAGCACGGAGAAGCTGCGGTCCGGGTACCTTGGCTGGAAATAAGGCAGGAAGCCGGGTGAGACGAGGTTGACCCGCGTCGCCGAGCGTACCGCCCATTGCTCCACCACCGAGAACAGCGGCTTGAGAAGCCACGTGGCACGGCGCGGCAGCACGTCGCCGATGGTGTCAACAAAAATGTCCCGGATGTCCAAGTACAGCGGCGCCCGGCGGTTGCGCGCTGCCCAGGCTCCCAGCACGCCGGTCATCAATCGGGAGGTGGTGGCCACCACCGCGTCAGGGCGTTCGAGCTTCACCAGCCGCCGGGCTTCCCAGGCAAAGGTGGCGAAGGCTCGCGCCTGGTCGCGCATGCCGCTCTGGTGCGGCGGCAGGTCGATTCGGTGGACCGTCAGTCCACCCTGGACCTCCTTCGCCGGCGCCTGTGCCTCGAAGCTGCCGTAGCGATTCGGACGGGTGGTGATTACCGTGATTCGCAAGTCAGGGCCGAGCCGCTCCTGCAGGGCGGTCACCAGCGCTTCCATGCGGAAGGAACCCGCGGACAGATCGGGTGGAAAGTAAAAGCTCAACAGCAGCACGTGCATGGTGGTTACTCGGCGATCGCCTCGTTCCAGTGCAACTGGAACGCGCATCGGTGCGTTCCCCAATCTAGCACCAGACAATTGTTGGGCATCACCACCCCGAACGCGGGATGCCAGGTCGATGCTTCCACGCGCGCCGCCCGACTGCCTTCTGCATGCCAGGTGATGGCGCTGCCATCTGGCAGGTGGCACGCGCCACGCCGGCCGTCGGTATCGACTTCGACCGACACCCCTGGGTGGAAATGAATGCGCGATTGCGCGTGCTCGAAACTGCCTTCGATCGCGTCCTCGACCAAGAGACCGTTGCGCTGCAAGCTCAGGCTTCGCGCATGCACGGGCCTGCCGGGCAGTCGGCGGTACCCATCGTGGCGGGCAGACGCATGCTGCTTGTCCCGCTCGAACTTCACACGCACATCATGCGGGCGGGCGCGCCTGGCCACCCTGAAGCTGCCCCAGACTTCGCTTGAATCGTGCCCGTCGATCACCACCGTGCTGTGGGCAGCGGTCGATCGCTGGCGCGATCTTTCTTGGCCTTCGGCGTAGACCGAGGTACCGGAATTGACGATGACGCGCGTGAGGCCCAGCGACAGTTCGAGGCTCAGGGTGTCCGCATGCGCATGCGCGGGCAGGTAGTCCGGCCCCACCGGCGCGGCGTCGAACAACACCGTCGCTTCGCCCAGCTGCAGGCGGATGTAGCCACTGACTTCCAGATGCGTGGCATTGGGAGCTGGGCTGGGCGGCAAGCCGAGGCGCTGCGCATACGCATTGAGTTCCTGCACCGAAGGAGCGATGTCAGCGGCGGTGTCATTGAAGAGGCCCAGTTCGCCACTGGGGTGGCTCATGGTGTGGAGCCAGGCGCCCATCCGCTCCAGGCGCTCCTGGCCCAGGTCGCAGCCTGCGCTTTCAGGCCAGGCCGCACCGTGCGCGAAGCATTGGCGCAGGTTGCGCAGATCGAGCATGTCCTCGTAGGCCAGGGCGTGGTACATCGGCGACCGTTCGAACTGACCCCCGTCCGGCAGGATCTGTTCTGGAATTTCGCCACGCAGGATGTCGAAGCCAGCGCGCCGCCAGGCAGCGGCCTCGTCACCAGAGAAATAGGCGCCCGCAAACACCAGTGCCTTGGCATTCACAAAGAGGTGGTTGCCCAGCAGGTGCGTCTCCAGCCGACGTGCGAGCCAGCGAACCTGCAGGGCAAGGCTGTCGAGGAACGCGGAGTCTGGCTCGCGGTGCCGGAGAGACCATTTGATCCAGTTCACGATGCGCAGCGACGTGGGATACGACTCCCAGCCCGTGCCAGTACCCGGCGAGTTCTGCGCGATCCAGCTCGCCACGATGTCTCGGTGCCAGTCCAGCCGAGAATCTGCCTGCAGGGCATTGAGGTCGTCGAAGTAGTGCTGGTTGTATCGCCAGAGCTTCTCCTCCCAGGGTCCGTCCCAGCCGATCTGCTCCAGGTCGCCTGCGCGGTTCAGGAAGACGAAGCGCCCTGGCTGCGTCATGCTGGGCCTGCGTCGGGCGGGTGCAGCCCATTCGCCTGCAGGGGTGCGTGGCGGTGCAGACGCTGGCGATGGCGGACGCGGCGTGTGCCAGCGATGGGCAAGGCGACCCCATATCTGGGGCGATCGCAGATGGCGCAAGGTTTCCCAGTAGCGGCGGACTTTCTGAAAGGGCGACATGTCAGACCGCGCGCGCATCTCCGCCCGCCTGGATCTGCCCGGCCGCCTCGATGGTCCTGCGGGCCACTTCCAGGATCTGGTCCTGCGGGATCGGTGCCTGTCCTTCGCGCCACGAAGTCAGGAAACTCGACACGCAGGCGTTCTGGCCCTTGTCCTGGCGCCAGCTCCTCATGGAGCCGAAGCCCGGCCAGCCGTAACCCTTGAGGGATCGGAAGTTGTCGATCTGCAGGACACGGCCTGCCGCAAAGGCCTCGATGCGTTCCTTGGGGTAGGCCGCCGAACCGTTGGCCAGGTAGTTGATGCTGCCCAGCGAACCGTCTTCGAATTCCAGCGTCAGGGCGAACGTGTCGCGGGTGAGCGCCTTGCCGGCGCGAACGCCCATACCCGTGGCGCGGATGGCGGCGATCGGGTGTCCGGCCAGGAAGCGGAGCAGGTCGATGAAGTGGCAGGCTTCCCCGATCAGGCGACCGCCGCCGACTTCCAGATCCTGTGTCCAGTGCTCGGCAGGGATGCGCCCGGCATTGACGGTGACCATGAACGACTTGGGCTCGTGCACGGTGTCCAGCAGCGATTTGAGTTTCACCACGTGAGGCGAGAAGCGGCGGTTGAACCCCACCATCAAAACGCCGCGCTCGGGGTCTGGTCGAGACTGAAGCGCGTCTTCGATGCCGTCGAGTTCCGACAGGGTCAGGCACAACGGCTTCTCGACGAAGACCGACTTGCCGGCCCGCAATGCCCGCGTGACCAGAGACGCATGGCTGTCGTGGCGCGAGGCGATCACGACGACGTTGATCTCGGGGTTGTCCAGCATGGCTTGCACATCGGTGGACGCAACCTCGAAGCCGGACTTGCGCCCATGCACCACGGCGCTGACGCCACCGGACGAGCAGACGGTGTGCAAGCGCGCCTGGGCTGCAACGAAGGCGGGTATCAGCACGCGGGCGCCGTAGTTGCCCGCGCCGATGAAACCCACGACGGGGGCACCATCCCGCGGGCTGGCGGGTGGCTGCGCCACCTGGATCCGGGTCTGCAGGCGCGAGGCCGGGTCCGACGCGTAGTCCAGCAACATGCCCAGCACGGTTCGGTCGTGGGTGAGCGCGGCGTAGGCTGCCGGCGCATCTTCAAACGCAAACCGGTGTGAGATCAAAGGCTCGACCTGCAGCCTTCCGCTGGCCATGAGGTCGAGCACGGCCTCGAAGTTGCGCTGCTCGGTCCAGCGGACGAAGGGCAGGGGGTAGTCGTGGCCCTGCTGTTCGTACACCGGGTCGTACCGCCCCGGGCCATAGGAGCAGCTGACCTGGAAGCTGAGTTCCTTGTTGTAGAAATCCGCGCGGTTGAGTTCCAGGCCGGTGACCCCGACCAGCACGATACGGCCGCGTTTGCGGCTCATGCGCGCAGCCTGCGTCACTGGGTCGTTCGACGAGGTGGAGGCTGTGATGAGCACGGCGTCCATGCCCTGTCCCCGGCTGAAGGCCATGCCGGCCGCGATGGGGTCTTCCCCCGCTCCCGCGTTGCAGGTCTCGGCACCGAAGCCGCGCGCCAGGGCGAGCTTGCTGTCGTCCAGATCAATGGCCAGCACGCGGCAGCCCTGAGCCACGAGCAGCTGGATCGTCATGAGGCCGATGAGGCCCGCGCCGATCACTGCCACCGATTCACCCAGCGTCGGTTGCGCCAGGCGGATGCCCTGCAGGCCGATGCTGGAGAGCACGACGAACGCGGCCTGGTCATCGCTCACGCCGTCGGGAATGCGGGCGCACAGGTTCCTGGGCACCACCGCCATGTCGGCGTGCGGACCGTTGGACACCACCCGGTCGCCCACCTGGAAGCCGTCGACGCCTGCGCCCAGCGCGTGCACCACGCCCACATGGCAATAGCCGAGCGGGATCGGTTGCCCGAGCTTCGAACGCACAGCCTCCACGGTCGTCAGCAGCCCGTCGGTGCGCACCTTGTCGAGCACCTGCTTCACCTTCTCCGGTTGCTGCCGAGCCTTGTCGAGGTAAGAGGCCCGGCCGAAATCCACCAGCATGCGTTCGGTGCCGGCCGAGACCAGCGTGCGGGTGGTCTGCAACAGCAGCTGCCCACGGCCTGGGTGGGGCGTGGGCGCCTCAACCACGCTGGTCTGTCCATTAGACAGGTCTTGCAACACCTGCTTCATGCGTTCTTCCTTGCAGCGGCCACCAGGGCGTCCTTGTCCACGCGGGACGGGTAATTGATCAACACCGCCCGGTACTTGCCCTTGAAAACAAACAGACTGCCCGCTGCCGCACCGATGACGCCGAACTCGCTGATCAGCCCCGCCATGTCCGCCAGCGAGCCCGCACCGCCCAGGCACGTGATGGGCAACGACACCGCCGCACGCAGCTGACGAAGAAGGTCAAGGTTGTAGCCCTGCATGCGACCGTCGCGATCGATGTCGTTGAGCACGATTTCACCGGCCCCTCTGGCCTGCGCAAGGCGCGCCAGATCGAGCGGGCTTGTGGCCACCGGCCGCGTTCCGTTGTGGGTCCAGGCCTGAGGCTGATTCTTGACCGTCTTCACGTCGATGACCACCACCACACTCTGGCTGCCGACGCGGCTGGCGGCCTCGGCGATCAGGTCTGGCGTGAGCGCCGCGGCCGCGCCGATCGACACCTTCTCCACACCCAGGCTCACCAGCCGCTCGAACTGCTCAACGCTCTTCACGCCGCCGCCATAGGCCAGTGGCATGCGGCATTCAGCGGCCAGGCTGGCGATCAGCTTGTAGTCGGGCTCGCGGCCCTCGCGAGTCGCGTCGATGTCGAGCACCACCAGTTCGTCAACTTCCTTCTCGTTGAAGATGCGAACGGCATTGAGCGGATCCCCCACGTATTTGGGCTGATCGAAGCCCACCGTCTTGACGAGGCCGCCCTTGTGGACCAGGAGGCAGGGGATGATGCGCGGTCTGAGCATGGCGTCAAAGGGTGGCGAAATTCTTCAGGAGCTGGATGCCCCAGGCGTGGCTCTTCTCCGGATGGAACTGAACCCCATGGACATGACCGTGGCGCACGGCACAGGCGAAAGAGGCTCCGTAGTCCGACTCTGCCAAACGGTCGGCAGGGTCGTTCGGCGCAAAGTAGTAGGAGTGCAGAAAATAGAACCGGGGTGTGTCGTCAAAGCCCGCGAACAGGCCTTCCCTGCTCAGCGGGTTGACGTCGTTCCAGCCCATATGGGGCAGTTGCCGCGAGTTGTCTGCCGGCCCGGCATCGAGGCGTTTGACTTCAGCATCGATCCAGCCCAGGCCCGCAGCCATTCCCTCGTCGCTTCGGCGCGCCAGCATCTGCATGCCGACGCAGATGCCCAGCGCCGGCTTCTTCTGCTGCAGCACGGCTTCGTCGAGTGCTTCGCGCATGCCCGACTGTTCGAGCCGGGCCATGGCCCAGTCGAATGCGCCGACGCCGGGTAGCACGATGTGTGTCGCGGGAGAAAGGTCGCTGGCCCGGCGCGCCAGTGTGCAGGGTAGCTCCAGCCGTTTGTAGATGTTGGCAATGGCCTGCACATTGCCCAGCCCGTAGTCGACGATGGCAATCAACGTTTGCCTCCCCGCTCCAGCCCGAGCACCTTCATGACACGCGCGCCAAAGTTGTAGATGCTCTGCTGAGACCGGTAGTCGCGGTAGGTCTTGTTCGGCGCGTCGAAGTAGCCCTGCAGTTCTTCGACCGTGATGCCCAGCTTGGTGGCTACGTATTCGAACTCCTGCCGCACGGTGGCGTCGTCCAGGGCGGGCTGTTCCAGGAGCTTCAGCGCTTCATCGCGCGTCATCTGCCCGGTCACGATCAGGCTGGAAAACTGCACCTTGCGCGTGTCGTAGCCGAACTTGTGCGGCAGCCAGAAACCCTCATAGAACCGGGTAAAGCGCGATTCGAAGTGTTTCTGGGGGTACGGTTGCCAGCCATACACATCGGCCAGTAGCTGCATCGCGTGCGCCTTGTCGTAAGGCACGCAGTTCAAGGGCCTAACCACCTTGATGCCCTTGACGTACGGCAACCACATCTTGTGTCGCAGGATCGAGGTGGTCGGGTAGTTGACCAGCGGGCGGCTGCCGAATTGGCGGTGGATGTCCTTGAGCTGGATCGCATCGGACTGGTAGTACATCCACTCGATCGGATTTCGGATGCATTCGGTGGAGAAGTTGGCACCCGTCAGGATGTACTTCACATCGTGCTGTTCGGCAAACTTGTACATCGTGGCGAAGAACGCGTGGTCCTGCGGCGAATCGATGTGCGGCACGCCCGACTTGAAGTAAGCGAGCTGAAGGTCGCGCATTTCTTCCCAGTCGATCACCTCGGTGTAGAGATCCAGACCCAGCTTGTCGACGAGCTTCTCGATGTTGTTGACGGCCACCTGCGAGTTCCAGCCCGCATCCACGTGAAAGACGAGCGGACGCAGACCGTATTCGGTGGCCACGTGGGTGAGGTAGGAGCTGTCAATGCCGCCGCTCAGGCCGATGATGCAGTCGAACTCCTTGCCCTTGCCCTGGGCCTTGATCTGCGCCACCAGCGCCTGCAGTTCCTGGTGCCCACGTTCGTCGGTGTGCCAGTTCGGCTTGACGTCGCGGTCATAGGTGAGGCAATGGTCGCAGACGCCGTTCTGGTCGAACACGATCTGGCTGTCGCTGGTGTCCATCACACAGCGGCTGCAGACTTGAAAAGCTCTCATTCGTTTGCCCTCATGGCATCTTCATTGGGTTGGACAGGGGTGGGGCATCAGCGGAATATCCCGACATGCTTGCGGTATTCCCGATGCGCGTCGCGGGCCATGCTCCACCGCTGCTTGCTGGGAAGATTCTCCAGCGAGCCATGCCAGTGGTGCACGACCTGGAGCGCAGGTTCGTAATAGACACGCTGTCCCACATCGCTGAGCTGCTTGCTGAGGAAGTACTCCTCCGACATCATGAACGTGGGCGCCCACAGTTCAGTGAACTGCTCGAAAAATCGGGGGCCTAGAAGGTAGCACGAGCCGTGGCCCTGGTAGATGGGTCTTGCGGTCTGCCATTCTTCTTCGTCACTTCGCTCCGAGAGCGAAGGCATGAGCTTTGCCAGCTTCAGGATGGCCAGACCCAGGTAGTAGTTGGCGTAATAGAGATCATAGGTGAGCTCCCGCAGCGGACTGATGCCGCTGATGACGTGCGGATTCTGGTGCTCACCTTCGATGGTCACGACATCGGGCGACACCACGGCGTGTTCGCGCAGGCGCGTGGCGTGCGTAGAGAGCTTCTCCCCGAAATCCACCGGAAACTCGAGGTCGTTGTTGCCCACCACCATCCATTCGACCGAGGGGTGCTGCTCCCGCACATGCCGGATACCAATGTTCAGCCCGCGGAAGTAGCCCACGTTGTCGGCGTTCAGGATCAAGTGGATGTCGGGAAACTCCACCGCCAGTTCCTTCAATTGCTGCACGCTTTCCGGGTTGGAGTTGTTGTCCACCACGGCAATGGTGTACTCGTGGCGCATACCCGCCTTCAGCGTGCGCACCGCCTTGGCGGTGTATTCGCTGTTGTTGTAATTGGTGCAGACGTATCCGATATTCATGGGTGGCATGTTCAAGAAGACTCGGTAAGCCGGCGAGTCAGCCGACCACTGCGACCCGTCAGCCCGTCCAGCAGACCGGTGCCCAGGTAGAAGAACCGGGCGCGCTTCTGTTGCTCAAAGAACAACGCCTTGAGCGGTAGCCGGAACGCGTCGAGCAGCAGGTAAAGACTGAGCACCGGGTCAAAGGCCAGATGTTTTCTGGCAAAAATAAACACGTTGCGCATCTGGTAGTACAGCCGGAACGGCGCGTGGTGGTAGACCACGATGGCCAATCCCACCAGGCGGACTGTGCGCGCGCTCCCCACCCGATGCGCCATGCCAGGCTTGTTCAGCAAGACCAACGATCGGCCAGATTGTCTCAGCCGGGTGCAGAAGTCGAAATCCACGAGGTCGATGAACAAGCCTTCGTCGAAGCCGCCGATCTCCTGGAAGGTGCGGAACTCAAACACGCAACCCGACGTGATCAGCGTGCGTTTGATCTTGTAGCCGGACGGGTCGTCCATGGCGATCGGCACGCTGCCCTCTCGCGAGCAGGCGATGAGCCCTGCCCTAGCCTGAGCGCCTGTCTTGACAAAGTGGAACACGTCGTCCAGGTAGGTCTTGGAGACCAGCGTGTCATCGTCCAGCGTGATGATCCAGTCGCACCCCATGGCGCCCGCTCGCGCAATGCCCCTGTTCAAGGCGGCGGCAATGCCAAGGTTGGTCTCATTCCGCAGAACGACGGCCTTCTCCATACCAGTGAAGGTGATAGCACCCTCCCTCGATGGATCGCCTGAGTCGTCCACGATGACCAACACGTCGACCTGCCCAACGATTCGCTCCAGGTTGGGGCGGATGGATTCCCCGCCCTGGAAGGTCGTGACGACGGCCGCTACCTTTCGGGGCGCGATCACTGCGCAGATCCTTCGTACAGCGCGATTCGCTGACGGGGCACGTCTCTGGTGTTCAGGATTAGCGGAATGATGGACAGCGCAAACAAGAAATCGAAAGATGAAAGGTAGGGGTTCGACGCTGCGGCAATCAGGACCGTTAGAAAACCCGTGAGCAATGACACATGGATGGATGCGTGGGCACTGTGTCTGATCTTGCGCAGGGTCAGCAGTAGGTATGTACAAAAGAAGAGCAACAAGAGACTCGTGCCCAGGAGGCCCGCATTGAACAACAGTCGGGAGTACGTGAGCTCGAACGTCCAGGGTCTTTCGTCAGAGCGTGTGACCGATGTAAGGCCGCCGAAACCCGATCCCCAGAAATAGCTGTCAGCGAAGGCGGCCATCAAGGCGGCGTGCTGCTGTGGCCTGGGGGCGTCGGGGTCTGTGGTGAAGGCGCTTGCCACGCGTCCTGCGAAGCCATCGAGCAAATCGAATCCTCCATAGATCATCGCCAGGCTACCCGCCCCTGCAATCAGCAAAGGGAAGGTGTAGAACTTGACGAACCGCCGCAGATGCCGTTGCCGGGCGTGGCCTGCCAGCACGGTGAGCGCGAAGGCCAACAGCGGCGTGATGACAACAAGCACCAGCACGACCCGGCGCGAAGCCAGCACGGCAGATGTCACCGCGACCGCCAGGCCCAGGAACAACCACTTGCCACGCTCATCGCGTTCACCGAGCAACACCCGGCTCAGCAGATAGGGAACGATGAACGTCAACATGCCGATGTTGACGTTGTTCATCTGAACGTACCCGCTGTGCAGGCCGACCTGAAGGTACATGTCGTCCTTGATGGACTGGGGAAGCCAGCCGAGCTGGAAGAGGTGATCCAGCAAGGCGTACGAGGCCACCAGGCCAATGCCAAAGGCGCCGGCAATGACGATACGGTCTGCATGAGCCTGGTAGTCCAGGTTGGAGACGTAGAGAGCCAGCACACAGAAGATCACCATGTAGACCACATACACCCGCAGCGCTTCCACGATGGCGATGTTGGGGTTCATTCTCGCCAGGCCAACGATGCACCACGCTACTGTGAGGAAGCAGAAGATCAGGTAGTAAGGCAGGAATGCACCTGACCGGATCTTCCAGCGATCCCGCGTTCCCTCCACCAGCATCCAGGCCATCATCACGCCCAGGAACGGCAGCTTCACCCACAGGAATGTCTGAGGAATGATGAAGATCATCATCATCAGAATCGCCATGGAGAAGCGGGAGAGCGAGGAAATGGCCATGCTGGTGTTTGAGCGTGAAACCGAGCTCAGCTCCGTTTCACGCCGAACGCGATGTGGTCGGAATGGTTGGCGCTGGGTCAGACCACGTCCAGCCTCGGCAGCGGGAACACCAGCTTGGCGGTTTTCCATTTCCGGTTCGCCAGGAAGAACTTCCTGAAATGCCAAGGCAGGACGAGCAGGTATTCCGGCTCGTTGGCCAGGAGGTCGTTCTCGTTGACGATGGGCAGCCAGGTGCCAGGAGTGAAGCAGCCGAATTTTTCCGCGTTCACCTCGCCCACGCATCCAGCGTCAGCCGTGGTGATTGCGCAGTACTGCAGCAGCACATTGCCTTTGGTCGAGGCTCCGAGCACGGCGACTCGCTTGCCCTGCGCTTTCGCCTCGGCCAGGAAGGCCAGCAGGTCCCTGCGGGAACCCTCCACACGATCAGAAAACTCGCGAAATGGTTGCAAGGTGTCCAGGCCCCGGGCGCGCTCTTCATCCAGAATCGCCTGCACCGCAGGCAACACCGACTCATCACCGTGTGCCTTGGACACTGTGATGGAAAAACTGCCCCCGTTCACATCGTTGAACTCGACGTCGACGATCTTGAAGCCCACGCGGTCGGCCATCCACTTGATCTGGCGCAGCGCGTAGAACTCCAGGTGCTCGTGGCACACCGTGTCGTAGGAATTGGTGTCCAGCATGGTGGGCATGTAGCTCTGCTCGAAAACCCACACACCATCGTCGGCCAGCACGTCAAAGACCTGCTGCATGAATCCCATGGGATCCTCCAGGTCGTAGAACATGGAGAACGATGTGACCACCTTCGCCTTTTTCCCCGGGAAGCGCGCCTCAACCAGTTTGGATGAGAAGAAATCGGGAATCAGCTGGATGTGAGGCGGGTAGTAGGCGTGGAATTTGACGCCGGTCGGATCCACGCCCACCAGCGAAAGGCCCTGGGAGGGATACGCCTGCAGCGTGGTGCTGTCGTTGCTGCCAATGTCGATTACCAGATCGCCATCGCGCAGTTCCACCAGGCCCATGATGCGCTTCACCTTGTTGTGCAGGTGCGCGACCATGCTGGCGTTGAGGCCCGAGCGGTAGCCATAGTTCTCGCCGTACATCTCGCCCAGGTCGTACGAGTGCTCCATCTGAAGCAGCCCGCACACGTCGCCGTCGCCGTCGCCGTCGCCGTCGCCGTCGCCGGTGCATTTGACGAGGTGCAAAGGACCTCGGGTGACTTCAGCACCCTGCGCTCGAGGGAAGACGCCCGTGAGCATCTGTTCACCCAAGTCCAGCACGCGTTCGAGCTGGTGATTGCCGCAAATCCGGCACTTTTCGATTTTCTTGTAGGTCATGTTCATTCCATCAGTTAATCGACGCACGCAAGTCGCGCAGGTCGGCGTCCACCATCATGTGGACCAGCTCTCGAAAACTTACTTTTGGCTCCCAGCCCAAGTCTTGGCGTGCCTTAGCGGAGCACCCCACCAGCGGCGCTGGTTCGGAGGGTCTGTAGGAAGCGGCATCCTCACGCACATGGTCGCGATAGTCCAGGCCAAGACGCCTGAACGCCATGTCGCATAAGTCGCGCACGGTGTGGGCTTCACCGGTTGCGATCACGTAGTCGTCGGCCTTGTCCTGCTGCAGCATCAGCCACATGGCGCGGACGTAGTCTCCAGCGAACCCCCAGTCCCGTTGCGTGTCCAGATTGCCCAGGTGCAGTTCGTGCGCCAAGCCCAGCTTGATTCTCGCTGCTTCGTGGGTGATCTTTCGCGTCACGAACTGGCGGCTGCGGCGTGGGCTTTCGTGGTTGAACAGAATGGCGGAGCAGGCTTGCAGCCCATAGCGAAGCCGGTAGATGCGGATCATGCAGTCTGCATAGAGCTTTGCCGCACCGTACGGACTTCTGGGGTTGGGTGGTGTGGCCTCTGTCTGCGGGCTTTGAAGTGCTTCGCCGAAGATCTCTCGACTGGACGCCTGACAGAGTCGGATCTTTGGATCCACCGTTCTGATGGCCTCCAGAGTTCGCGTGACCGCAATGCCGTTGACATCGGACATGTCCAGGGGATCGTCGTACATGCCTGAGCCGGTGGAGTGCGCGGCAAAGTTGTAGATTTCGCTGGGGCGCAGGTGGGTGAGAACTTCTTTCATGCCCGAGAGATCGCCCATCTTCCATGGCACCAGTTCAATCTTTCCAACAAGCTCCGGCGGAAGTGCGGCCAAAGCTGTCTCGGCATGACGCGTGCCGCCAACGACGCGATAGCCCCGCTGAAGCAAATAGTCCGCCAGGTAGGACCCGTCTTGCCCCGACACGCCAGTGATCAATGCTGTTTTCATGGGTCAATCACAACATTCGAGCCAGGGTGCGGCTCAGCCACGTCGCATATCTGCTTCGTGACAGATCGTAGAGGTCCGAGCGAGCCTTGCGGTTGATGAACGCGCAGTAAACGCTGGCGAGGGAGTTCATCAGAGAGGGGGGAAGGACAGCAATCGTGGCGTATGCCAGCCGTGTGAATCCACGGACTTTCGGCGAAATGAACCGACGGAACTCTTCGCGACCATACCCACCAAGAGCCCTGTACAGGAGCACCTTCTTCTTGACTTTCCATGGCTCCTGCAAACAGATCCCGGTCTTCGCTTCAGGGCTGTAGTTCGCTAACGACCAGATCAAGCCAGGCCACTTGAACATCCAGATCTCGAAACCACGCGGCGTCCACATGGCATTGCCGTAGCGAATGGCAATTAATGGTTGGCGAATGACGCGGACCAGACCCACGGGCCGCTGAAAGACGACTCCCACATGAATGAAGAGGCTGCCGTAATAGGTAGCGCGATCTCGATCGAGCCACACACTTCGCTTGATCACCACCCCACCGATGAATGACATGTATTTCGCTACATCGCCAAACGCGCGTTCGGCCTCCTGTGGTTCGTATTTCTCCTGGCCAGCGAGGTCCAGCATGTTGCCTGCGAGCACCATGGACATATCCACCGTCTTGAGTTCCGAATTGACCACGACCAGGTCGGGATCCTCCTCAAGCACTCTCAGAACTGTTGCAACAGCGCCTTCATTGAGCAGGTCGTCGTCTGTCATTAGCCAGCAGTACTTGCCTAACGCATAGCCCACAGCCTTGTCGTAGTCACCGTCAATGCCGGAGTTCTCCTGTTCACGGAAGTAGCGGATTTCGGGATGTCTCGCCACATACTCCGCCATGACCTCTGGGGTATTGTCCGGAGACGCACCATCGACAACCAGCAGTTCCACTCCTCCTCCGGTCTGAGACAGGATGGAGTCGAGGGTTTCTCCAATGAATGGACCCCGTTTGAAGGTGGTGATGCAGATGGACAGCAAAATTCCCGTGGGCGGATCCGCCTCAAGGATGGACTTATCCGCTCGCGGGCTATGCGCCATGCTCATTGGATACCTCGGTAGAAAGCGAAGTGAGCCCCAGCGATCTCCCTCCATTGCGCATCTGAAGGTCGAGGAGGGCTGTGTCTTCCCGATAATCGATTGAGTGCATCTCGCATTTCATCAATGGCCCCGGGCGCGGCTGTGTACTTGTTCGCAACGGGATCATCGCCAGCAGGACTCTTTGATGTGGTGATGACCACCGTACCTTGAGACTGGGCGGCATGGATGGATGTGTTCCATTCGCCTCCACCGTTCAAGAATGGAAGCAGCACAGCATCTGCCGCCGCAAGCAGATTGGCGGCTACTTCCGATGGTAGGAACCCGGCGAACTGGACATCGTCGCCCCATCCTTGCAAAGCCGCTTCGGCTTTCAACTGAGCTTGATATTCCGGATCGGCCACAGGGCCGGCGAGAACCAGGCGGTCGGTCAGAGGGTTTGCAATCTCGAACAATTGCTCGATGCCTTTGCTTGGATAAAGAAAACCAAAGAAAACAACCAATCTCGTTTTTCCCATGAGGTAGCTGTGACGCAAGTCGGTCAATTCAACGGTGGACAGTTTGCACATTGGCAATGAACTGGCGTTAGGTATGAACGAAAACCGGGCGCGATTCACAATGGCCCGGAAGCTGCGTGGAAGCAAATCCAGGTAGTTTGGCCTGACAAACACCAGGCCACTTGTGCCGAGAAGATTCAAAAACAACTGAGGGAGTCGACGCAATCGGTATGGCTCGTGCCAGGTTTGGACCACTTTGATCTGCAGCAGCCGGCAGACGATTGGAAGAACATGTGGCAGGGCTCGCCCAAAAAAACCTTGAGAGGGAAATTGAATGTGCAGGATGTCAGGACGCCACGCGCGGACACTCCGGACCAAGGCCAAGAGTTCTCCCAGCCGCCAGGAAAGCGCCTCGTTCAAGATGGCGACACCATCATCGCGGGACGTGCTGGTTTGCCGTGTGGTCAAGACGCCGATCGTCATGCCCGGCTCTTTTGCAAGTGCGATCGCAAGCTTCTCGACATAGTCGCCAACGCCACAGTGGGCTGGGGGGAACGTGCCCGCCACCAACAAGACGCGCATCAAGTGTCCTTACGGAGCACCAGCCACCCGAAGGTGTAGTCGTATCCAGCGCACTGGATGGCCCTGTCCTTGGCTTGAGGAGACACGTCACCTTCCGGATGGAGTTGATGTGTTTGGGCGACCTTTAGCATTGCATCCACCTCTTCCCTCGAGAAGATCAACCAGCTCATGTCAAAGAAGCGGGTGTCTCCCGTGTTGATCTTTTCGGGCCAGTAGTCAAATGAGGCAATGAAATAACCGCTCGGTTTGAGCAAGCGACCCACTTCGGCAAACAAGCGCTCCGGGTCGTAGCCATGCTCGATCACGGAGATCGATGTAATGGCATCGAAGGTGGCCGCCGGGAATGGAGTGCGCATGAAATCACTCACGCTGTACCTCACGGTATCTGCATGCGGCATCGTGGAAACGGCTGGGTTCAAGTCGACACCGTGAACTCCCGTGAACCCCATGCGTGCCAAAGCCACCGGCACCTCGGAACAGAAGGCGCCCAGATCCAGAATGCGCGCGTCCTTGGGCAGCTTTTGCTCGATAAATGTCAGCGTGCGAGCCACATCCCAACTTTTTACCAAGTCTCCGACGGCCAGAGATTTGGACAGGCGAAGTTTTCTCAGGACGTTGGGCAGGCCGCTTTCAAGAGCGGAGCGTCCCTGTCGAACCATGGTGTCGCGGGCCTCTTGTATTTGCTGTTTGCTTTGCAGAACTTCGAACATGATTTTTAACTCCTGATGAATGGGTTTTGGGAAGTTACTTCGGCAACTGATGCATGCGGCCGCGAGCCCATGAAGCACGAGCCAACCCTAAAGCGCGCTTGCGGACCCGGGGCAGCATCAAGGCAGTGGCAACTGCTGCGAAGGCCCAGTAGGCAATGAGGGTGAAGGCAATGGACACCCGGGAGGTATCGAGCATGGGAAACGAATACAGAATCGCCAAGACCGCTGCGCAGGCTATGGCCGGAACAAACACATCTGCCCAGTACCAGGTAAGTTTCTCCCTGGTCAGTAGACGTCGGTGCATGATGTGCGGCGTCAACACGATGTAGCTAAAGTTGAGCACTGCCCATACAGCTGCGCCACCTACTGCCCCGTAGCGATTCGCTGCCCACCAGACAGCAGGTGCGAGCACTGCAATGGCCCCCACATTCATCCAAATGGAAAGCTGCGTCCATCCGGAGGCCAGTTGAAGTGCAAAGGGAATGTTCATGATGCCATTGCATGCGTTTCCAATAATCAGGAAAGCGAGAATCCAGGCCCCCTGTGCACTCAGCGTCGGATTTCCGGTCCAGACGTAAAGCACCTGCTCAGAAAAAACCGCAACCACAGCAGCCACTGGAACCACCAGCAGGGTCAGAGTCTGGCTGCTCGTGTGGTAAAGGTCGATCATCTTGACGTGATCCTGCTGTTGAATCAGGGTGGAGAACCGGGGGTACATGATTGAGAAGAGCGGGCTGATCAGCATATAGAGGCCTGTGGCGAGTGTCCCAGCGACCACATACACGCCAAAGTCACTCAGGTTCAAGGCGTTGCTTAGGATCAGCTTGTCTGCCTGCGTCAACACGATGCTTGTGATTGCAATGCCGGTCATTCCGCCGGCGAAACCTATGGACGTGCGCAGGATGGACCAGCGGAAGACAGGGCGGTGTTGTTTGCTGTTCAGTGATCGCCACAAGAGGAACCGCAAGCCAAGCGTATTCAGCAGGGCGGTGCCGATCTGTGCCCAGAAGAACGCCTGCAGGGTGGGTGTACGCCAGATGACCAGCAAAGTGATCCCAACGCGCAATGATGCAAAGAGCATGGTGGCCACGCTAAGCTGAGTCTGCCTGTGTCTGCCTGCGAGCCCGGAGGTGTAAAGATTGGCGGGCCACTGGCATGCAAGGGCCACGCTTGCAAGCGCCAAAGCGATTGCCACATCTTGCCGATCCAGTTGATCCACCTGAATCCAGTGCTGCGCAACAGGCGACGCGACTGAAAGGCCAATCACACAAATCACGATGGCGATCAATCCATAGGTCATCTCGAAAGTCCGCGTCACGTCGCTGCTGTGGGCCATTTCATGGTCGTGGGCGGAGAGACGGGCGAGTTCTCTTACCAGGGTCGCGCCAAGGCCAAGGTCGAGAAAGCCGACCAGCACCGAGAAGCTCGTGAAGAGGCCGACCAGGCCGTAGGCTTCAATTCCAAGAAAGCGAAGATAAATGGGCACTGCAAGCAGGCCAAGCGCGGCGGTCCATCCCCGGGCAAGGATTGAAACAGCAAGTGCACGCTTTATATCTTCCATGGAAACAGGTGCGTTCAGCCGTGCTGCTGCAACGTCCGGTAGCCGTGCCGCTTCACAAGTTCGTCACGCTCAGCAGAGCGCAAGTCTTCCCGCGCCATTTCTGCCACGAGTTCCGCAAAGGTGGTGCGGGGGGTCCACCCCAGCTTCGTTCTGGCCTTGGTGGCGTCGCCCAACAAGGTCTCCACTTCAGTAGGACGGAAGTAGCGGGGATCGACAGCAACGATGAGAGAATTTTGGCCGTTTGAGGCGTTATCCCAATACCCTTTTTCGTCCACGCCCGAACCTTCCCATCGGATCGACATACCAAACTCCTGGCCGGCCGCATCCACGAAATCGCGGACGCTGTACTGTTCACCTGTCGCGATCACGAAGTCTTCGGGAGTCTCCTGCTGCAGCATCAGCCATTGCATCTCGACGTAGTCCTTGGCATGTCCCCAATCGCGCTTGGCGTCCAGATTGCCGAGGTAGAGCCGTTCCTGCAAGCCGAGCTTGATGCGTGCCAGTGCGCGCGTGATCTTGCGCGTCACGAAATTCTCGCCGCGAACAGGCGATTCATGATTGAACAGGATGCCGTTGCAGGCGTACATGCCATAGGCTTCCCGGTAGTTCACGGTGATCCAGTACGCATAGAGCTTGGCCACCGCGTAGGGAGAGCGGGGATAGAAGGGCGTGGTTTCCTTTTGCGGCGTTTCCTGAACCAGGCCGTACAGCTCGGAGGTGGAGGCCTGGTAGAAGCGCGTCTTCTTCTCCATGCCGAGGATACGGATCGCTTCGAGCACGCGCAGTGCGCCCAGGGCGTCTGAATTGGCCGTGTACTCCGGCTCCTCGAAAGAGACGGCCACGTGGCTCTGAGCGGCCAGGTTATATATCTCGTCGGGTTGCACCTGCTGGATGATGCGAATGAGGCTGCTGGAGTCGGTCAGGTCGCCATGGTGCAGGAAGAAACGCACTCCAGGCTCGTGAGGATCCCGATAGAGGTGATCGATGCGGGCGGTGTTGAACATGGAAGCCCGGCGCTTGATGCCGTGCACGATGTAGCCCTTCTTGAGAAGAAACTCGGCCAGGTAGGCGCCGTCTTGGCCGGTCACGCCTGTGATCAATGCAGTCTTTTTGTTCATATCGTTTCGTTTGGTTGATTTGCTCGTGTCGCACCTTGACGCATTGATGTTGGACGCCTACTTCAGTCCCAACGCGGCGCGCAACCGAGCTACCTTGGGGGCAACCTGGGGATCTTGTTTGGCGCCTTTCCATGCTTGGACAATAAAGATCCACAGGAGAAGCGCAAAAGCCATCGCAATGGAACTGAGCAGTGCAATCAAGCCCACGTGCATGGACGCCGGCGTGGTCGGCAAAGTCGGTGCTTGCTTGACGACCTCCTCATGGTTGCCATTGAGCAAGCGAGCTATTTCCGCCGTTTCTTTCAGATAGCGCATTTGCAGCTCTGCCGCAGCGACAAGAGACGCCGCTTCATCGCCCTGTTCGGTGCGGTTCGTGGCGAACTTTCCCGTCTCAGCTGACAGCCGCTCAATCAAGCGCCTTGTTGCGCCCAGTGACGATTCAGCATACTTGAGTCGCCGTTCAAGTTGCTCTCGCTCTGCTGGGGTGGGGGATGTACTTTCTATCCAACTGTTGATGATGGCGCTGGCCAACGCCTGTGCCTTCTCTCCGTTCGGCGCAGTAACGTGCAAGTGAAGCAGCCCGTCCTGATCAGCCGTCGCTTTGACTTGCTTTGCCAATCCTCTTCGCGCCTCATCAACAGACTGACCTTCTGCAAGCTTCAGACGAAGAACTACTGGGTCAAGTATCCGTGCAGAGGTCATCAAGCTGGCTGTCTGCAACGGCGTCGGAACGGTCACGACAGCTTGGGCGGCATTTGGCAGCTGAGACTGGGTCGGTGGCGCCAGTATGGCCTCGCTGACGTAACTTTTCGGCGCCATCTGAGCAAGACCTGCAGCAAGGGCGCCTGCGAGCAACGAGCCTGCCACAAGCAGTTTGAAGTTCTCGGCGACCACGATAAGCATGTCCAGCAGACCTACCTCGTCGGCCTCCTCAAGATTCTTGTTCAAAGTTCTTTCCTTGCTGGGGTGCCAGACTATTCAAACAACTCGGCTGTATCCAACATGACGCCTGAGCGGTCTTTGTTGGACAGCGCTGGTTCTGTATCTAGCGGCGGCCATTCGATAGCAATGGAAGGGTCGTTCCAAATGACACACCTCTCGTGCTCAGGTGCGTAGTAGTCCGTGGTTTTGTAAAGAAAGTCTGCCGATTCGCTGGTAACGACAAAGCCGTGCCCGAAGCCGGGAGGTACCCACAGTTGGTGTTGGGTTGCTTCGCTCAACTCAACCCCAACCCATTGACCGAATGTCGGAGAACTTTTGCGCAAGTCCACTGCAACGTCAAACACGGTGCCTCTTGCCACCCGCACCAGCTTGCCTTGCGGCTGGCGGATCTGATAGTGCAACCCCCGCAAAACCCCCTTGGCACTGCGGCTGTGGTTGTCCTGCACGAAGCTCACATCCAGTCCAGTGGCCGCGTTGAAGGTCTTCTGGTTGAAGCTCTCGAAAAAGAAGCCGCGCTCGTCACCGAACACCTTGGGTTCGATGATGAGCACGTCGGGGATGGCGGTGGGGGTGACTTTCATGGGAGCACCGGGTCTTTGAGCAAACGCATCAGGTACTGGCCGTAGCCGTTCTTGAGCATGGGTTGGGCCAAGGCTTCGAGCCTGGTGCTGTCGATCCAGCCGTGCCGCCACGAGATCTCTTCGGGGCAAGCGATCTTCAGGCCCTGCCGATGCTCCAGCGTGGCGATGAACTGACTGGCCTCGAGCAGGCTGTCGTGCGTGCCCGTGTCGAGCCAGGCGTAGCCGCGCTGCATGATCTGCACGTTGAGCTGGTTCAGGTCCAGATAGGCTTGGTTGACGGCAGTGATTTCGAGCTCGCCGCGTGCACTGGGCTTCACGGCTTTGGCGATGTCCACGACCTGCTGGTCGTAGAAGTACAGGCCGGTCACCGCGTAGTTGCTCTGCGGTTTGGCGGGCTTTTCGTCGATGCTGCGGGCTTTGCCTTGTGCGTCGAACTCCACCACGCCGTAGCGTTCGGGATCGTTGACGTGGTATGCGAACACGGTGGCGCCACCTGTCTGTTTGTCAGCGTCGCCCAGCAGTGTGGTGAAGTCGTGACCGTAATAGATGTTGTCGCCGAGCACCAAGGCGCTGGGACTGTTGCCCACAAAGTCGGCGCCAATGATGAAGGCCTGGGCCAGGCCGTCGGGGCTGGGCTGCACGGCGTATTGCAGGTTCATGCCCCAGGCGCTGCCTTCGCCCAGCAGTTGCTGGAATCGCGGCGTGTCCTGTGGGGTGCTGATGATAAGCACGTCGCGGATACCGGCGAGCATCAGCGTGGTGAGCGGGTAGTAAATCATCGGCTTGTCGTACACCGGCAGCAGCTGTTTGCTGATGGCCAGCGTGGCCGGGTGCAGGCGGGTGCCGGAGCCACCGGCCAGGATGATGCCTTTGCGTTGCGTCATGCGTTTTGTCTCACAGAATTTCGGCAAGCATACGCCGCACGCCGTGTTGCCAGTGAGGCAAGTTCAAACCGAAGGTGCTGCACAAGTTTGTGGTGTTCAGGCGCGAGTTCAGCGGTCTTCGAGCGGGCGTCGGGAAGGCGCTGGTGGGCACGGGCTCCACTTCATGGGTCTTGATCGCCAGGTCGGGTTTCAAGGTGCGGGCCGTCTCCAGCACAAAGCGTGCATAGCCATTCCACGTGGTTTCTCCGGCGGCCGCAAGGTGGTAGATGCCGCAGCCAGCGCTGTCGCGCAGGGACTGGCGGATGGCGTGCGCCGTCACGTCGGCGATCAGTTCCGCCCCGGTGGGCGCACCAAACTGGTCGTCGATCACGGTGAGCCGCTCGCGTTCCCGGGCCAGGCGCAGCATGGTTTTGGCGAAGTTGCCGCCACGCGCGGCATACACCCAACTGGTGCGAAAGATCAAGTGACGCGCAGTGGCCGCCGCGATCAGGCGTTCGCCCTCCAGCTTGGTCTGGCCGTACACGCTCAAGGGTCCGGTGGCGGCGCCTTCGGTCCAGGGTGCGGTGCCGCTGCCATCAAACACGTAGTCGGTGGAGTAGTGAACCAGCAAGGCACCCACGGTTTGCGCCGCTTCGGCCAGCACCCCGGGCGCCAAGGCGTTCAGATCGCGTGCCAGCTCGGGCTCGCTCTCGGCCTTGTCCACGGCGGTGTGGGCCGCCGCGTTCACGATCACATCGGGCCGCAGCCGCGCCACGGTCTCCCGCAATCCGTCGAGGTCGTTGAGGTCGCCGCAGCCGCCGTCCGCCAGCGTGCTGTGCCGGTCCAGCGCCACCATCTCGCCCAACGGCGCCAGGCTGCGTTGCAGCTCCCAGCCCACCTGTCCGTTTTTGCCCAGCAGCAAGACCTTCATGCAGACACCGGCGCCTCGTACTGCGCCTGCACCCATTGCCGGTAAGAGCCGCTCTGCACGTTGGCCACCCATTCGGGGTGGTCCAGGTACCACTGCACGGTCTTGCGGATGCCGCTCTCGAAGGTCTCGGCGGGCTTCCAGCCGAGTTCGCGTTCGATCTTGCGGGCATCGATCGCATAGCGGCGGTCGTGGCCGGGGCGGTCTTTCACGTAACTGATCTGGCTGGCGTAAGGCTGGCCGTCGCTGCGGGGGCGCAACTCGTCGAGAAGGGCGCAGACGGTGCGCACGATCTCCAGGTTGGGTTTCTCGTTCCAACCGCCCACGTTGTAGGTCTCGCCCAGGCGCCCGCCTTCGAGCACGCGGCGGATCGCACTGCAGTGGTCTTTCACGTAGAGCCAGTCGCGCACCTGCATGCCGTCGCCGTACACCGGCAGGGGCTTGCCGGCGAGTGCGTTCACGATCATCAGCGGGATCAGCTTCTCGGGGAAATGGAAGGGCCCGTAGTTGTTGCTGCAGTTGGTGGTGAGCACCGGCAGGCCATGGGTGTGGTGCCAGGCGCGCACCAGGTGGTCACTGGCGGCCTTGCTGGCCGAGTAGGGGCTGTTGGGCTCGAAGCCGTGGGTCTCGGTGAAGGCCGGTGCGTCGGGCGCCAGGCTGCCGTAGACCTCGTCGGTGCTCACGTGGAGGAACCGGAAGGCGGACTTCTCTTCTGCAGGCAGGCCGGACCAATGTGCTCGGACCGCCTCCAGCAACCGGAAGGTGCCGACGATATTGGTCTGGATGAAATCTTCCGCGCCGTGGATGGAGCGGTCCACATGACTCTCGGCCGCGAAGTTGATCACCGCACGCGGCCGGTGCTCGGCCAGCAGGCGGGCCACCAGCTCGCCGTCACCGATGTCGCCCTGCACGAACACATGGCGTGCATCGCCCTGCAGGCTGGCCAGGTTCTCGAGGTTGCCGGCGTAGGTGAGCTTGTCAAGGTTCAGGACGGGCTCAGAGGCCTCGGCCGACTGGGCGAGCCAGTCGAGCACGAAGTTGCCGCCAATGAAGCCGGCGCCGCCAGTCACGAGGATCATGAAACTTCCCTAAAGGTGGCGTTCTTGGGGCAGCCCGGAGGCCGCCGTGAACCACGCATTATCTTTGCCAAACCGCTGTTTCCAGCGGATTCATCCAACGGATCAGTGACCGTGTGAAACCGTCTCGCCGGCCTTGAGGCGGTACACGGTGCCGCAATACGGGCATTTGGCTTCACCGCTGTGCCCCACGTCCAGGTACACCTTGGGGTGGCTGTTCCAGAGCTTCATGTCGGCCAGCTTGTTCGGGCAGAACACGCCGCCCTGGGCGTTGAGGTCGCTGGCTTTAAGTTCGATGGCTTGCGTGGTCATGGTGTTCAGACCTTTGTGAGCCAGTGGGCGTACTTGGGATTGCGGCCGTTCACGATATCGAAGAACGCGCTCTGGATCTTTTCGGTGATCGGGCCGCGGGTGCCCACGTAGTCGGCTTTGCCCAGCTCAATACGGTCGAGTTCGCGGATGGGCGTCACTTCAGCGGCGGTGCCGGTGAAGAAGGCCTCGTCGGCGATGTAGACCTCGTCGCGGGTGATGCGCTTCTGCACGATCTCCAGGCCGAGGTCCTTGGCGATGTGGAACACGGTGTTGCGCGTGATGCCGTTGAGTGCGCCGGCCGAGAGGTCGGGCGTGTAGATCACGCCGTTCTTCACCACGAAGATGTTCTCGCCAGCGCCTTCGCTCACGAAGCCCGAGGCGTCGAGCAGCAGCGCTTCGTCGTAGCCTTCGTCGGTCACTTCCATGTTGGCCAGGATGCTGTTGGTGTAGTTGCTCACCGCCTTGGCCTGCGTCATGGTGATGTTGACGTGGTGGCGGGTGTAGCTGCTGGTTTTCACGCGGATGCCGCGCTTCAGACCTTCTTCACCCAGGTAGGCGCCCCACGACCAGGCTGCCACCATCAGGTGGATGGTGTTGCCCTTGGGCGAAACGCCAAGCTTGCGGTCACCGATCCAGGTCAGCGGGCGGATGTAGGCGCTGTCCAGCTTGTTCTCGCGCACCACGGCCTTCTGGGCTTCGTTGACTTCCTGCTGGGTGAAGGGAATCTGCATGCGCAGGATCTTGGCGCTGTTGAACAGACGCTCGGTGTGCTCTTCCAGGCGGAAGATGCCGGTGCCGCCACCAGCGAGCTGGTAGGCGCGTACACCTTCAAACGCGCCGCAGCCGTAGTGCAGGGTGTGGGTCAGCACATGGATCTTGGCGTCGCGCCAGTCGACCATCTGGCCGTCCATCCAGATCTTGCCGTCGCGGTCTGACATTGAGGGAATGGGTGACATGGTCGATGCCTCTGTTGGAATGGTGAAGGGTGGGGTGTTTGGAACGGCCGCTGGGCGGGCCATGCGCCAGGACAACCCGCGATTTTACGGTTGCCCGGCGGTGTGCTGCGCAACGGCCGGGGTTGCTGTGGCATCCGGGTCGGGGCTGCGCAGCACGATGTCGCTCAGCCGACCGCGCCGTACGGTACAGGTCACACCGAAGCCTTGTTCGTCGTCCCATTCCAGGACCTGCGGGTCCTGGTCGGGTTCCGAGCGGCGCAAGCCCAGGCTGTGGGTGCGCCGCACCACCTCGATGAGCGGCATGCCGGGCCGCAGTTGCCGGTGCAGGGCGCGGGCGTCGCGCACATGGCCCATCGGGCGCTTGGCCGCGGCGCGCAGCAGCCGCAAGAGCTTGGTGAAGTGCAGCAGCACCCAGAAACTGATCATGAGCAGGGCCAGTACCAGGCCCTTGGGGCCATAGGACTGCCAGGCCGCCACGGCGATGGCAAGCGCCAGTGCGGGAAACAGGAAGGGGCGGAGATGGTCCAGCATGGGTGCCATTGTCGGTCCGTGCGTTCAGACGGCAGCCGACGCGCGGCGCTGGCGGCGGGCGATCCAGTCCAGCGCGGGCTTTTCCACGAAGCGGTAGCTCAGCATGGCCAGTGGCAGGGTGATGGCCAGGCAGACCCCAAGAGCCAGAAAACTGCCCTCCACCGCGTTCCACGGCCCGGGAACCACCTTGCGCAGCAGCCGCAGCACCGGCCAGTGCCACAGGTAGATGCCGAAGCTCATGTCGCCCAGCCACACGAGGGGACGTGACCCCATCCAGCGCCAGGGCGCAAGCGGCTTGAGCAGCAGGGCGATGATGCAGGCGATCAGCAGGCCAAGCACCACCTCCCAGCTCAGCAAGAACCAGTGGGTTTTGGGCAGATCGGTCCGCAGGGCCACCAGCGCCTGGTGCCACCCCACGTACGCCAGGAGGGCCACAGCGAGCAGGGTGTAGCGCAGGCGGTCTCCGATGTGCTGCGGAAACCGCGTGATGGCATAACCGGCCATGAACACCATCAGCATGCCTGGCAGCAGGGTGCGGATGTGGGTGGGGTGCATGTCGGTGTACCCCAGGCCATTGAGCCCGTGCAGGCCGAACCGCCAGCCCAGGGTGATGGCCAGGGCCAGTCCGATGACGCCCCAGAACCCGATGCGCCGCTGCAGCAGCACGACGAAGGGCAGCAGCAGGTAGAACGACAGCTCCAGCGGCAGCGTCCAGTACACGCCGTTGTAGAACGACACGCCGCCAGGCAGCGGGTCGCTCCACAGGAGATA